>JBKPFU010000182.1:0-19201 GCA_046728975.1 Actinomycetota bacterium
GTGCACGATCTGCTCGGCTTCGTTCCTCCGGTCACCCATCGCTGGGCCGGGATCTTCGGCATGACCCAGGATCTGCTTCCACTCGTCGGCCGGGTTCCCGGAAGGGACGGCGTCTGGGTCGCCGCGGGATACTCCGGCCACGGCAACGTTCTCGGACTCGCGTGCGGCCAGCTGGTCGCGCAAGCGATTCTCGGCCGCGAGCCGTCGGAGCTCGCGCTGTTCGACCCTGCTCGAGCCCTCTAGAGCTCGATCGTCGGAAGCTCCAGCTCCTCGGCCTTTTCCATCGCGGCGAGGGCGATCGCGAGGTCCTGAATCGCGAGCCCCGTCGAGTCGAATGCGGTGATCTCGTCGTGTCGCGTGCGCCCCTCGGCGTCTCCCGCGAGCACGGCGCCAAGCTCGGTGACGTCAGTGCGGCCGAGGACGCCTGCCTCGACGGCGTGAACGAGTTCCCCATTGTGGCTTGCCTGTTCCCAGTCGTCGCAGAAGACGGTAATCCGAAGCAGCTCGTCGACCCCGATCTCGGCCTTGCCGGGGCCGTCCGCGCCTATCAGGCTCACGTGTTGACCGGGCCGAAGCGAGCCTTCCGGCAAGAGGATCTCGTGCCCCGGGGTGACAGTGACGAGCAGATCCGCCGCCAGCGCTTCCTCGCGTGACGAAGCCACACTGCCGCCGACCAAGTCGGCAGCGGCATGCGCGCGGTCCGCGTCGACGTCCCAAAGCAAAACTTCGCGACCACGGGCCACGAAGGTCCGCGCGGCGGCGAGCCCGTTGACGCCTGCGCCGACGACGGCGGCCGTCTCCGCGTCCCCGCGCCCCAGCGTTTCCGCGGCGAGCACTGCGGCGGCTCCGGTCCGCAGCGCCGTCACCATCGCCGCGTCCAGCACCGCGCGCAGGACGCCGTTCGAGGCGTCGGACAACAGGACGACGCCCATCACGGTCGGGAGTCCGAGCTTCGGGTTGCCGGGATAGGACGTCACCCACTTCAGCAGCGCGTGCCCCGCGCCGAGGGCCGGCATGGCGCGGAAGTCGCCCGCGGGATAGGCCGGGACGTAGACCTTGGGCGGCATCGACCATTCGCCGCGCGCGTAGGCGACGAACGCCTCCCGGACGGCTTCGACGGCGCGCTCGGGCGAAACGGCCGCTTCCACGTCGCGCCCCGTGAAGAGCGGAATCACGCTAGAGGGTCTTCACTCCCGCGATCAGCTTGGCGACCGATTCCTTCGCGTCGCCGAACAACATGACCGTTTTCGGGTTGACGAAGAGCGGGTTCTCGATGCCGGCGAAGCCGGGGCTCATCGAGCGCTTCAGCACCACGACGCTCTGCGCCTTGTCGACGTTGAGGATCGGCATGCCGTAGATCGGGCTGCCGCGATTCGACCGCGCGTCGGGGTTGGTCACGTCGTTGGCGCCGATGACGAGCGCGACGTCGGTCCGCGGGAACTCCGGATTCGCCTCCTCCATCTCCTTGAGCTGCGGGTAGGGCACGTTCGCCTCCGCCAGCAGCACGTTCATGTGCCCCGGCATCCGGCCGGCGACCGGATGGATCGCGTAGCTGACCTCGACTCCTCGGCCCTCGAGCAGATCCGCGAGCGCCCGAACGTCGTGCTGCGCCTGAGCGACCGCCATGCCGTACCCGGGAACGAAGACGACCTTCTGCGCGTAGGCGAGCATGACGGCGACGTCGTCGGCGCTGGCCGAGCGCACCGTTCCCCCGTCGCTTGCGGCGGCAGCAGCCGCCGCCTCGGAAACCTGACCGAACGCGCCGAAGAGCACGTTCGCGATCGACCGGTTCATCGCCCGGCCCATCAGGATCGTCAGCAGGGTTCCCGACGCGCCCACGAGCATCCCGCTCACGATCAGGACGGTGCTTTCGAGCTCGAAGCCGGTCGCGGCGGCGGCCAGTCCCGTGAACGCGTTCAGAAGCGAGATCACGACCGGCATGTCCGCCCCGCCGATGGGCAGGACGAACAGGACGCCGAACAGAAGCGCGCCGAGGATGATTGCGACGAGCAGGGCTTGCTCCTCGACCCCCGCGACGATCGCGATCCCGCCGGCCACGAGCGCGGCCAGGAGGATGCCGTTCACCACCTGCTGGCCGGGGTAGACAATCGGGCGCCCCTGGATCAGCTCCTGGAGCTTCGCGAAAGCCACCATCGAGCCGGCGAACGAGACGCTTCCGATCAGCGCCGACAGTACGATCGCCGTCGAGATGTCCCCGTGGAGCCGCCCGGGGTCGGGCGCGTGGATGTGGAACTCGGCCAGCGAGATCAGTGCCGCTGCACCGCCCCCGACGCCGTTGAACAGCGCCACCATCTGCGGCATCGCGGTCATCTTCACCCTGCGCGCAGCAACCGCCCCGAAGGTCCCGCCGACCACCATGCCGACGGCGATCTCCCAGTAGCTGTCGACCGACTTCTGGGCGAAGGTGACGACGACCGCGACCAGCATCCCGGCGGCGCCGATCCAGTTGCCGCGCCGGGCGGTGCGCGGATGGGAGAGGAACCGGAGCGCGAGGATGAAGCAGACGATCGTGACCAGGTAGGCCAGATCAGTCGCTACTCTGCCCATCGTCCTCCGGTTGCGGCTGCGGCCGGTCGCGGCCCTTGAACATCTCGAGCATGCGATCGGTTACGACGAACCCACCGACGACGTTCGCCGATGCGAGCACGACCGCAGCCAGCCCGATGATCGTGGTCACCGTATCCTTGTCGCCGAGCCCGGCGACGAGCATCGCACCCACGATCACGATTCCGTGAATCGCGTTCGTCCCCGACATCAGCGGCGTGTGCAGGAGCGTCGGCACCTTCGAGATCACCTCGAAGCCGAGGAAGACCGCCAGCACGAGGATCGTCACCTCGAAGACCAGCAACAACGAGTGACTCATTACGCCGCTACCTCCTCGCGCCGGGTGACGCACGCCGAGGACGTGATCTCGTCCTCCCAGTCGAGCACGAGCTCTCCCTCAGGCGCCAGGTGCTGGAGCAGCGCACCGACGTTGCGCGCGTACAGCTGGCTCGCATGGGCCGGCATCGTGCTGGGCAGATTCGTGAAACCGACGATCGACACGGCGTGGCGGACGACCTCCTCGCCGGGCTCGGTCAACTCGCAGTTGCCGCCGGTCTCCGCGGCGAGATCGACGATCACGGAGCCCGGCCGCATCGCCTCGACGGCGGCGGCCGGGATCAGCCTCGGTGCGGAACGGCCGGGAACCAGTGCGGTCGTGATCACGACGTCGAAGTCGGGCAGGCGCTTCTCCAGCTCGGCCTGCTGGGCGCGTTGCTCCTCTTCGGTCAACTCGCGTGCGTAGCCGCCTTCGGTCTCCTCGCCGACGACGCCGAGATCGAGGAAGCTCGCACCGAGGCTCTCGACCTGCTCGCGCACGACCGGGCGGACGTCGAACCCCGAGACGATGGCGCCCAGCCGGCGCGACGTGGCGATCGCCTGCAGCCCGGCAACGCCGGCACCGAGGACGAGCACCTTCGCGGGTGCCACCGTGCCGGCGGCGGTCATCAGCATCGGGAAGAACTTCGGCAGCCGCTCCGCCGCCAGCAGCGTCGCCTTGTACCCGGAAACCGTCGCCTGAGACGAGAGCGCATCCATCGGCTGCGCGCGCGTGATCCGCGGGATCGACTCCATCGCGAACGCAACCACACCCTGGGCGACGAGCCGTTCGATCCCCTCCGGGTCAGTGAGCGGTTGGAGGAACGCGACCAGCACCTGGCTGTCGCGCAACTGTTCGAGCTCGTCGGGGGACGGCTTTTGAACCTTGACCACCGCGTCGGCGTCGTAGGCATCGTCGACGATGCTTCCTCCGGCCTGCTCGTACGAGTCGTCGGGAAACGCCGCCTGCTCGCCTGCGCCGCGCTCGACCGCGATCTCGAACCCACTGCCCGCCAGGCGCGACACCATCTCGGGGACGAGGGCGACGCGCCGCTCGCCGGACGCCCGCTCTCTCGGGACCCCGACCTTCATCCCGCGCGAACTCTAGTGCGTCGGGCGGCGAGGCCCGGCGCGAGGCTGCTGTCACGCATTCGGCACCACTGCGTTTCACGCGCGTATCTCCTTCCTCCGTAGGATCGACTCGGGAGGAGGCCGGGCGAACCTTTAACCCCACCCCGTTACAGTTGCGCGTATGCCGAGCCGGTTGGCCGAGGTCGCAGACTCCTTCTTCAGGCCCGCCGTCCAGGACCTCGTTCCCTACGAGCCCGGCAAGCCGGTCGAGGAAGTCCAGCGCGAGCTCGGCCTCGAGCGCGTCGTCAAGCTGGCGTCCAACGAGGGCCCGTACGGCCCGCTCCCGGCGGCGGTCGAGGCAATTGAACGGTCGGCTCCCGAGCTGAACCGCTACCCGGACGGCGGTGCATACAGGCTTCGGGCGGCGCTCGCGGAGCGCCACGGCGTCCGTTTCGAGGAGACCGCGGTCGGCGCCGGCTCCGACGGGCTCGTCGACTGCCTGTCGCAGGCCATCCTCGACCCCGGCGACGAGATCGTCTGCGGCTGGCCGTCCTTCCCGAGCTACGTGATCGACGCCCGGAAGCTCGGCGCGGTCGCGACCACGGTCCCGCTGCGGGAGTTCCGCTACGACCTGGAGGCGATGCTCGCGGCGGTCACGCCGCGGACCAAGATCGTCTACATCTGCCACCCGAACAACCCGACCGGGACGATGAACACCCGCGCCGAGCTGGACGCTTACTTCGAGCAGGTCCCGGAGCACGTGCTCACGGTGCTCGACCAGGCCTACAGCGAGTACATCGACGATCCCGCGTACCCCGACGGAATCGAGGATTACGCGAAAACGGGCCGTCGCGTCGTCGTGCTGCGCACGTTCTCGAAGATCTACGGCCTGGCTGGGCTACGCGTCGGTTACGGGATCGGCCCCGCGGGCGTCGTCACCGCGATCGGCAAGGTGCGCCGCGCCTTCGACATCACGACACCGGCGCAGGAAGCGGCACTCGCGAGCTTGGGCGCGCACGAGGAGGTCGCGCGCCGGCGGCGCCTGAACGCGGAGAGTCGGCCCGCGATCGAGCGCGCCCTTCGGGAGCACGGCTTCGAACCGGCCGGCCCTGCAGTCGCGAACTTCGTTTACGCCGAGGTCGGAGAGGATTCCCGCCCGCTGTTCGAGCGCCTCCTGCGCGAGGGGGCGATCGTGCGCCCGACGCACGGGTTCGGCGGGCCCAACGCGGTCCGTGTGACGGCCGGAACGCCGGACGAGAACGAGTTCTTCGCCGAGGCGCTCGGGCGGGTCGCGCAGCAGCTCGCCACAGCCTGAAACCACTCTTTCGGGGCGCGGGCAAGGTGTTAGCGTTGTCGAGCGGTGCCGCCCTTCCTCGGTAGGCAGCTCGGGCTCCTTCGGCGCGAGCCGAGCTTCCGTCTCCTCTTCCTTGCGACGCTCGGCTCGGGCGCGGGCACATGGCTCGCCCTTGTCGCACTCCAGGTCGACATCGTGCAACGCACGCATTCGCCAGGCTGGATCAGCGCACTTCTCATCGCCGACCTGGTGCCGCTGCTGGCGCTTGGCCTCCTCGCGGGCCCGCTCATCGACCGGCTCTCGCGTAAACGCCTGATGGTCGGCGCAGACCTGGCGCGCGTCGGCGTCTTCTGCGCGCTTCCGTTTGCGAACAGCGCCACGACGATCGTCGCGCTCGCCGCCGTCGCCGGGATAGCAGGCGGAGTTTTCCGCCCGGCCGTCTATGCGGGCCTGCCGAACCTCGTCCCCGATCCGGACCTCGCCGGCGCGAACTCGCTGCTGCAGACGATCGACAACCTGACGTGGGCGGCCGGCTCTCTCGCCGGCGGGCTCCTGGTGCAGGCGCAGGGACCCGACCTCGCCTACTGGATCAACGGGGCGACGTTTCTCGTCTCCGCGGCCTTGATCGCCGGGATCCCGCAACACCTGCTGCAGGCTGGCCGGGCGGTCAGCCGCGGCCACTGGCGTGACATTGGAGAAGGACTGTCGCTGACCTTGACCTCCCGGCCGCTCCTAACCGTCTTCATCGCCTGGAACATCGCGATGCTTGCGAACGCGGCGATCAACGTGGCCGAGCCGTTCCTCGCCTTCGACGCGTTCGACGCCGGGGAGTTCGGGCTCGGCCTGCTCATGGGGTCGGCCGCCGTGGGCCTCGCCGTCGGCGCCTTCCTCGCCGCGGCGTGGATCGAACACCGCGGGCTGGCGCCGGTCTACGGCGCTTCCATCGGCCTGATGGGGCTCGGCGTCGGCCTCGCCGCCGCCGCGCCGAACGTCTGGGTTGCTGCCGCCTGCGTCGTCCTGTCCGGAGCCGGCAACGGCTCGGCGATCGTCTGCAATTCGTTGCTCGTGCAGCGCGGGGCTCCCGATGCCCTGCGCGGCCGCGTCTTCACCGTCCTCATGAGCTCGAACATGCTTCTGCTGACGGTCGGCATGGTCGCCGCGGGGCCGCTGACCGACGCTGTCGGCCCGCGCGAGATGTGGGCGGGAGCCGCAATCGTCTCGGCAATCGCGTGCGTCGTCGGCGTGACACTTGCCCGAGGAGTGCGGACGCCGGCGGACGTCGAGCTGGCGGAGGTCGAGGCCGCCGGGCCGACGGGCCCCTAGCATTCCAGCGTGGCCAAGCGGCGGGAGTTCACGCGCGAGTCGCTCGCGGCCGGTGTCCGCGACGGCGACAAGCGCGCGCTGGCGCGGGCAATCACGCTGGTCGAGAACTCCGACCCGCTCGCCTACGAGCTCGTTCGCGACCTGTACCCCGAGACCGGCCGAGCCTACGCCGTCGGCGTCACCGGCCCGCCCGGGGTCGGCAAGTCGAGCCTGATCAGCGCCCTCGTGCGGCACGTTCGAGGCGAGGGGCGCACGGTCGGCGTCATCTCCGTCGACCCCTCGAGCCCGTTCTCGCAGGGCGCGCTGCTGGGCGATCGGATCCGGCTCGCCGACCACTTCCTCGACCCCGAGGTCTTCATCCGCTCGATGGGGACGCGCGGCCACCTTGGCGGCATCGCCGAGGCGACGCTGCAGGCGATGCTCGTACTCGACGCGGCGGGGAAGGACCTTCTGTTCCTCGAGACGGTCGGCGCGGGCCAGAGCGAGGTGGAGGTGATCTCGATCGCGGACACTGTGCTGCTTGTGCTCATGCCGGGCTCCGGCGACTCGATCCAGGCGCTGAAGGCTGGGATCATGGAGATTCCGGATGTGATCGCGATCAACAAGATGGATCATCCAGCGGCGAAGACGATGCTGAACGAGGTTCGCTCGATCCTGTCGCTCGACCGCGAGCGCGCCTGGCGCTCGCCGATCGTGCTGACGGAGGCGGTGCGCGAGGAGAACGTCGCCGAGCTGTGGGAGAAGATCGAGGCGCATCGGGCCCACCTCGAGCAAGAAGGACTGCTCGAGGAGCGGCGGCGACGAAACCTCGCGGGCGAGGTGTTCGCGGTCGCCTCGGCGCGGGCAAAGACACATCTCGAGCAGGCGGTCGGCGACGACCCCGAACTGCGCCGGCTGCTCGACGAGGTTCAGCGACGCGAGCTCGACCCACTGACGGCGGTTCGGGAGATCATGGAACGGGTGTTCAAGGTTGGCGGTACGGACGGCACTCACGCATAGCGATATCGAGGAGGCGCGCCGGCGGATCGAGGGGATCGCGCGGCCGACTCCCCTTTACGGCTCGGAGACGTTCTCCCGTCTGTTCGAGCGCGACGTCGTCCTGAAGGCGGAGAACCTCCAGCGAACCGGAGCGTTCAAGGTGCGGGGCGCCGTCAACAAGATCGCGACACTCTCACCCAGCGAGCGCGAGGCCGGCGTGGTTGCGGCGAGCGCCGGCAACCACGGCCAGGCGGTCGCTTGGGCAGCCCGCCAGAGCGGCATTCGCGCGCGGATCTACGTCCCGCAGGACGCGCCGATGGCGAAGGTCGAGGCCTGCCGCAACTACGGATCCGAGACCGAGTTGATCGGCGTCGGGTTCGAGGAAGCGCTCGCGGCCGCGCTGGAGTACGTGGAGTCGAGCGGCGCCACGTTCATCCATCCGTTCGAGGATCCGGTCGTGATCGCGGGTCAGGGCACGATCGGGCTCGAGCTCGCCGAGCAGGTGCCCGACGCGGAGACGGTGGTCGTTCCGGTCGGCGGCGGAGGCCTCGCATCGGGCATCTCGGTCGCGCTGCGCGCAGTCAAGCCCGACATCCGGATCGTCGGCGTGCAGGCGGGCCTGTCCGGGTTCACGATCGCGGACGGGATCTGGGTCAAGCATCCCGGCGAGCTGACGATGCGGATCCTCGAGGAGACCCTCGACGACCTCGTCGACGTCTCCGACGAGTCGATCAGTCAGGCGATCGTCCTACTGCTCGAACGCGCGAAGCTCGTGGTCGAGGGCGCCGGAGCCGTCGGTATCGCGGCGCTGCTCGAAGGAAAGATCGCCGGCTCGGGCCCCGCCGCCGTGCTCCTGTCGGGTGGAAACATCGATCCGACGCTGCTGATCTCGGTGATGCGCCACGGTCTCACGGTCGCCGGTCGCTACCTGGTGGTACGAAGTCGCGTTCCCGATCGTCCGGGGGAGCTCGTCAGGTTGCTCCAGCTCGTGGCGAGCGAGCGCGTGAATGTCGTCTCGGTCGAGCACCACCGTGAAGGTATGCACGTCTCGGTTGCCGAGACCGAGGTCGAGCTGACGCTGGCGACGCGGGACGGCGAGCATTGCGAGGCGCTGCTCGCGAAGATGCGCGACTGGGGCTATCCCGCCGAGCGCGTGAAGTGAGCGCCGTCGCCGGGACGTTACGCGCCCGCGTCGCCGCGCCGCTCCATGCCTTTCGCGACGTGTTTCGCAATCGCGAGCTTGCCCGGCTCGAACTCGCCTGGGGCTTCTTCTACACCGCGGACTGGGCGTACTTCGTCGCGCTCGCGCTCTTTGCCTACGAAGAGGGCGGCGCGTTCGCTGTTGGTCTCGTCGGGTTTCTGCGCATGCTTCCGGGCGCGCTGGCGGCGCCGTTCGGCTCGCTGCTCGCCGACAGGCGGCGCCGGGAGCTGGTGCTGCTCGGTGTCTATCTCGGCCGCGCACTCGTGCTCGGGGCATCGGCCGCTGCGGTCTTCATGGACGGCCCCGTGGCAGCGGTCTATGCGCTCGCCGGCGTCGGTGCGGTCTGCTCTGCGCCGTACCGTCCCTCACAGTGGGCGCTCACGCCGTCGCTCGCGCGGACGCCGGAAGAGCTCGTCGCCGCGAACGCCGTCGCGGCCACGCTCGAGAGCCTCGCCGGCGTCGTCGGCCCGGCGCTCGGCGGCATCCTCGTCGCCCTCACCGATCCCGGGCCGGTGTTCGCAACGGCCGCCGCACTCTTCCTCGTTGGGGCAGTTCTCGTCGCGGGGATACGCACCGAGGCGAAGCCCAGCGAAGCGTCCGGCGCGCTGCTCGAGGAGGCGCTCGTCGGCTTCCGAACGCTCGCGCGGGAGCCCAATCCACGCCTGCTGATCGGCCTCTTCGGCGCGCAGACTCTCGTTCGCGGGGCCCTCAACGTCCTCATCGTCGTCGCCGCCCTGGAGCTGCTCGACATGGGCGAGTCGGGCGTCGGCTTCCTCAACGCGGCCTTCGGGGTCGGGGGTCTGCTGGGAGCGTTCGCCGCGCTCGGTCTCGCCGGCCGTCGCCGGCTCGCGCACCCGTTCGGGCTCGGGCTCCTGCTCTGGGGAGCGCCGATCGCGTTGGTCGGCTTCTCGCTCGAACCTACGCTAGCGCTTTTATGGCTCGCGGTGGTCGGAGCGGGCAACAGCGTGCTCGACGTCGCCGGGTTCACGCTCGTCCAGCGGATCGTCGACGACCGCGTGCTCGCCCGCGTCTTCGGTGTGCTGGAGACGATGGCCATGGCGGCGGTCGGTCTGGGTTCGCTGGCGACGCCGCTGCTCGTGGACACGGTCGGCGGCCGCGCCGCGCTCGTGGTGGTCGGGTCGCTGCTCCCTGCGCTCGCGCTTCTCTTCTGGCGACGGTTCGGCGAGATCGACGCCGCAGCCGAAGTTCCGACCGCCGAGCTCGACGTCCTTCGCTCCGTCGAGCTCTTCGCTCCTCTGCCCGCACCGACACTCGAGCGGCTCGCGTCCCGTCTCGTGAGGCTCGAGTTCCCGGCGGCCGCCGTGATAGCGGCCGAGGGAGACCCGGGCGACCGCTTTTACATCCTCGCCGAGGGGCAGGTCGAGGTGCGGAAGGGCGACCGCCTCCTCAATACGCTCGGCCCGGGCGACTTCTTCGGCGAGATCGCGCTGCTGCGCGACGTGCCGCGGACGGCGACGGTCGCCGCCGTAACGCCGGTAACCGTGTACGCGCTCGACCGTGAGGAATTCGTCGGCGCGGTCAGCGGCCACCCACAGAGCACGCGGACAGCGGACGCGGTGGTGGGGACGCGGCTGGCCTCGCTCGGCGCGACGCGGTAGGTCTCCTTAACAGGGCTCAGCCGCCGCAGCGACGGAAGGCGACGGTGTGGTGGCCTCTGGCCTCCCAGTCGTCGATGCCCGCGCCCAGGACGGGGCGGGCGTCGACACCCGACGCCGCGAGCACGCTGGCGGCGATGGCCGCGCGGGCGCCGCTCGAGCAGATCGTGACGACGGGGCGGCCGTCGGCGAGCTCGTCGACGAACGCGCGGACGACGCGATACGGGATGTTGCGGCTGCCGGCGATGTAGCCCTCATCGCGCTCGCTCAGCTCGCGGACGTCCAGAACCTCGACCTCATCGGCCTCGAGCAACCGCTCCAGCTCGTCGAGGTCGACCGGATCGAGGCGCTCGTCAGCGCCCGCGTGCGGCAGGTAACCCGCCGTCCCGAAGACGCCCACGGCATGCAGTCGCCGCGCTGCCTGCTCTGCCTCCTCCCGCGACGAGCCCGTAATGGCGAACCGCTCGGTCTCCTCGAGGACAAACGCCGCCTTCGTGCCGAACGACGATCCGGAGACGGGCACGTTCAGCGAACCGTGCATATGCCCGGTGGCAAACGCCTCCGCCCGCCGGACGTCGAGAATGGTCCCTGTAAACGACTCGACCTCCGCGAGCGGCGGCTGCGCCCCGACGAAGGCGCCCTTGTTGAGCTCGACGATCCGCTCGCTGTTCGGAGGCCTGGGGGCCGAGATCGAGCTCGTGGCCGTGACGAACTCCTTCAGGTCGTCGAACGCGAGTGCTCGATTCGTGCGCCGCTCGTGACCGATCGTCGACGAGCGGTCTTCGCTGATCCCGGTCGCGCAGAGCGAACCTGCGACGTGGCCGGGGTAAACCTTCGTCTCGTCCGAGAGGTCGACGAGCCGGCGCAGCGAGTGGAACATCCCCTCGGCGCCCTCCTTGGCCTCGACGGCGAGGTCGGGTCGGGCGGCATCGCCGACGAGGAGCGAGTCGCCGGTGAGCAGCATCTGCTCGTTGACGAGGAAGCAGCAGTGCTCCGGACGATGGCCCGGGGTGTGAAGGACGCGGATATGGACGCCGCCGAAAACCAGCTCGGCGCCGTCCTCGAGGGGCTCGAATGGATACTCGGGCTCCGCTGCCGGATTGATCGCGACCGGAAGGCCGCGCTCGAGTGCAAGGCGGCCGTGGCCCGACAGATGGTCGGCGTGGGTGTGCGTCTCGAGGACGCGTGTGAGCCGCAGGCCTCGCCGCTCGGCCTCGTCCAGGTACTGCTCGATCGCGTACGCGGGGTCGACGACGACCGCCTCGGCGGTCCTCTCGTCACCGATCAGATACGAACCACAGCCGAGGTCGTCGTCCACGAACTGCCGAAAGACCACCTGAAAGACGCTAACACCGAGCGCCGCTAGCTTTCCGAAAGTGGCCGTTTCAGCCAGCGTCCGAGGCCGACGAGGAGCGCGGCAAGCAGGAGGAGGACGCCGCCCGCGATGGCGAGGAACGTGCCGGTTCCGAGGCCGCCGCCGTCTCCGCAGCTGCCCGTCGGCTCGCCGGAGCCCTTCGCGACGAGCACCTGGAGCGGGAAGCTGAGGACCTTGCCGTCGGTGTACCGCTGTCTCGTCGCAAACGCGACCTCGCCCTCCGTCGAGGGCATCCGGGCGCAGAAGTAGAAGGTCTGCAGCTGCCCGGTCACGAGGCGGCCGCCGCTCCACGTCACGCTCCGGTCGTCGTGCTCGAGCGACCAGCCGGACACGCCTTCCGCTCCTTCCAGCTTCGCACCCGCAGGAGCGGTCAGAGTCGCCGCTGTCGTCTCGGCGTTGAAGCGCTCCGCCGGGACGAACAGCTGGAAGCGAACGCGCTCGCCGGGGTCGACACGCGTCGGCGCCATCGTGATGTGCGCCGCCGCGGTCGGGGCAAGAGCCAGCGCCGCGACTCCGACGGCGAGGCTCGGTCGAAGCCGCTCAGCGATCGCGCCCTCCACGACGCGTCCCCAGCCAGGCGGCGGCGAGCACGGCCACCAGCGCGATCACGACGAGGGCCTCGACGATCGCTCCCGCGACACCGCCGTGCGCGAGGAGGCCCATCAGCCCTGGGAGAGGATCCACATGCCGGTGACTGTGTAGCCGATCATCAGGGCGAGCATCGCGTACTGCGTTCGGACGGCGGTTGGGCCCGAGGGGAAGAGGTGGACCGCGCGGTCGTGGGCGATCAGAAGCCCGCAGACGTGTCCGGCGACGAGCGCGCCGACCTGGACGTACCAGACGAGGTTGGGGGAGAGGAGCGCCAGGTCGGGGCGGAAGCCGACGGTGCCAAAGAGGTCCCAGCTCTTGCCGAACGGGTCGGATGCGAGTGGGATCGCGAACTGCCCCTGGAGCACGAAAAGGGAGAAGTAGTGCGCGACCACGTACGCGAGCGCTATCGGGACGAGGCTGCCGAGGAAGTCATCAACGAGCGAGCGCGGGCTGCCGGAAACGAGCCGCGCGACCGCGACCGCGGACAGGTAGACCGCGGCGACGATGAAGACCGCGATCAGGAGGCCCGTCAAGTTCAGCATGTTCCCGAAGAGGTCGGCCAGGTGCGGAGACTTGGCGATGTACGGCGACTGCGCGTCGTAGAGACGTTGCTGCCACCACGTCGTTCGGCTGAAGCCGTCGAAGCCGACCGACCCGAGCATCACGGAGACGAACGCGAGCGTGCCCGCAGGCCAGTCTTTCTGGGCGAGGCCCGACAGCGGCGGCCGGATCACGATCATCCGACGCCCTTCCCGCTCATCGACGGTGAACACGGAGAGCCTCGACAGGAAGCCGAAGTAGACCGTGAAGGCCTCTGCGTTTTCGAACCACGCCAGCCGCCCAAAGGCGAGCGCCCCCGTCCAGGCGATCCAGCTGTACAACCCAATCGCGATCGCGAGCACGCGTGGGTTCGACGGATCGTGGTACGCGAGCTCGAGCGCCGCGAACGCGAACAACAGAACCGCCGCAGGCCATAGGCCGAGCCGCTCCGGATAGCGCAGCACCGGCTCCCACGAACCGCCGACCCGTGCCCACAGCCACGCAACGCCGTCGGCCGCAGCGCGCCAGGGGTTCAGCACTCGCCAGATGTTGCCGAACAAGACAACCAGAGGAACGAGGCCGAGCCAGAAGATCACCCACACGAACGTGGGCGCCAGGTTGCGCAGTACGGACTCATCGCCGAACGCGGCGGCGAGCCAGACCACGATCAGCAATCCGAACGAGAGGGTCTGAAGCGCGATCCGCAAAGCCGGGTGGAGCAGCACGCGTTGTAGTCCCTCGTGTAGCGGGCGCCCGTGGTTCCCGGCCAGCCGCGGACGCCGCCAGAGGACGCCGAGCGCGACGAACGACACGATGAGCACGATGCCCCCGCCGTAGTAGAACAGCCAGATCGGAACCGGCAGGTCGCGCACCCCGCCGATCCCGTGCGCGAGCGGGAGAGCGAGGCTCAGGGCTGAACCTCCAGGTCCGCGATCTGGAACCCCCGTGACTCGAGCTCGATCACGAATCGCCCCACGAGATTGGCGCGAAACGTGATTCGCGCCGGCGCCCCCGGCGCGACCTCGCCCTTGAGGTTGTAGCCGTGCACGTGCACCTCGTCGCTGACGTCCGCGTTGACGACGACTGTCACTCGCTTTCCTTTCGTCGTCGAGATTCGCTTGAGGCCGCCCACGACGCGGCCGTTTCGGTACACGATGGTTGCGACCAGCGGTTTGGCAGGCGGGGGCGTGGTCGTCGTCGTCGTCCCGGTCCGGGTCGTGGTCTTCGTCTGTGTTGTCGTTGCGCTGTTGCCGTTGTCGTTGCCGTTGTCTCGGAGCACGAAGAACAGCACGACGGCGACGGCGACACCCCCCGCCACGAGCACGAGTCTCCACGCTCTATTCATCCTTCTCCTTCCTCGATTACGCCGGTAGACGGCGCGTCAGATCAACGGAAGGAGGGAGCGGGCGGGCCGCGCTGAGCGTGCCCCGTCGCAAGCAGCGGCAGTCGCTCGATCGAGATCCAAACCGCCGCTCGAAGCGCGCTGAGCGGTCGGCTCGAGACCCGAGGTCGCAAGGCGCGTCCGACGGCCGTCGCCACGCCGAGCAGAAGCCGCGCGACGAGCCAGGCGACGACCCCGAGGAGGACCTGGAGCACGAGGCCGGCCAGGAACCCCCGGTCGTGCCAGATGTTCTGGCCCAGGCGCTCGAGGTGCTCCTGCAGCGTGAAGATCGCGGGCGGAGCGGCGAAGAACGGCCAGGCGGGCGGCTGTGCAGCCGAGACGTGGCGACGCGCTTCAAGGGCGCGCGCAACGAGCGCGAGAAGGATCAGCACGATGCAGGGTGCGGCGAGCATCGGCACGTACTGCCAATACGCGTCTGCGTGGTCGTGCTCGGCCTGCGGCGCGAACACGGCGTAGGCAAGCGAGTGCGCCAGGAGGGAGGCGGCGGCAATGAGCGGAAGCGCTAGAGCCCGAGCTGCCGTGCAATCACCATCCTCTGGACTTCATTCGTGCCTTCTCCGATCTCGAGGATCTTCTGATCACGGTACATCCTGGAGATGGCGAACTCGTCCATGTACCCGTACCCGCCGTGGATCTGGAGCGCCCAATTCACGACGCGGTTCGACATCTCGCCCGTGTAGAGCTTCGCGACGGCGGCCTCCTTCGCGAACGGCCGGTCCTGATCCTTGAGCCACGCCGCCTTGTAGACGAGGTTCCGTCCGGCCTCGATCTCCACCGCCATGTCCGCCAGGCGAAACTGGACCGCCTGGAACTCGGCGATCGGCCGCCCGAACTGCTCGCGCTCTTTGGCGTAACGGAAAGCGAGGTCGTACGCGCCCTGGGCGAGGCCGACCCCCATCGCCGCCACCGAGATCCGGCCGCCGTCGAGGATCTCCAGGAACTGCTGGAAGCCGTGCCCGCGGGGGCCGAGAAGGTTCTCCTCGGGCACCCCGCAGTCGCGGAACGAAAGCTCGCGGGTGTCGGAGGCGTGCCAGCCCATCTTCTCCATCGGCGGTGAGATCTCGTACCCCTGCGTCCCGTTCGGGACGATCAGGTTCGAGATCTCGTCGTCGCCCGTACGCGCGGTGATCGTCACGCAGCCGCTGATGTCCGTGCCGGCGTTCGTGATGAAGATCTTCGAGCCGTTGACGAGCCACCGGCCGTCACGTAGCTCGGCGGTGGTGCGGGTGGCGCCCGCATCCGAGCCCGCGCCCGGCTCGGTCAAGCCGAATGCTGCGAGCTCCTTGCCCGACGCGAGGTCCGGCAGCCACTGCCGCTTCTGCTCCTCGGAGCCGAACATGAAGATCGGCATCGTCCCGAGCGACGTGTGCGCCGCCATCGTGATCGCGACCGAGGAGTCGACCCGGGTCAGCTCTTCGACCGCGACGGCGTACGACACCGTGTCTGCGCCGGCGCCGCCGTACTCCTCCGGAATCGGCATCCCCATCAGGCCCAGGTCGGCGAGCTCGGCGACGATGTCGTAGGGAAAGCGGTGTTCTCGGTCGAGCTCCTCGGCCACGGGCGCGATCCGCTCCTCCGCGAACTCGCGCACGGTCCGACGGACGAGCTGCTGCTCCTCGGTTAGGTCGAAGTTCACGTAGGCAACCGGCGGGCGAGCTCGCAGATCAGGCGGACGCCGTAGCCGGTTCCGCCCTTCTGCCAGAGATAGTCGTGCCTCGGCCAGGTCAGGAACCCCGTTCCGGCCATGTCCACGTGCGCCCAGGGGCCCTCGCCGGCGAACTCCTTCAGCAGCTCGGCGGCGTAGACCGGGCCTCCCTGCATCCGGATGTTGGCGTTCTTCAGATCGGCGAAGTGGGAGTCGACGTAGCGGCGGTAGCGAGCGTGGAGCGGCCACGGCCAGGCATGGTCGCCGCTGGCCTCGCCGGCCTCGACCACCTGCGAGCGCCAGGTGTCGTCGTTCGCGAACACGCCCGCGTAAAAGTCGCCGAGCGCGCGCTCCATCGTCCCCGTCAGCGTCGCGAGGTCGAGCAGGTGCGTCGCGCCGAGCTGCCGCGCGTACACGAGCACGTCGGCGAGCACGAGCCTCCCCTCAGCGTCGGTGTTGATGACCTCGATCGTCTTGCCGTTCAGCGCGGTGAGGATGTCGCCGGGACGGAACGAGCCGCCGCCGATCGCGTTCTCGGTCGCGGCGACGACCGCGACAACGCGGAGAGGCGCCTCCAGCTCGGCGAGCGCTCCCATCGCTGCGATGACCGCGCCGCCGCCGGCCATGTCGCCTTTCATGTCCTCCATGTAGGTCGCGCTCTTGATCGAGATGCCGCCTGTGTCGAACGTCAGCGCCTTGCCGACCAGGCCGAGTACGAGGTCGCCGTCGGCCGCAGTCGACTCGTAGCGCATGACGATCAGCCGGGCCGGGTTATGGCTTCCCTGCGCAACGCCGGCGAACGCGCCCATCCCGAGCTCGACGATGCGATCGAAGTCGAAGACCTCGATCGAGAGGTGCGGCGAGCCGTCGGCGATCGCGGACGCACGTTCGGCGAGCCCCTCGGGGGTGAGGATGTTGGCCGGCGCGTTCGCGAGATCTCGTGCCTCGTTCGTCCAGCGGGCGACACATTCGGCGCGCTCGACCACGTCTCCGAGCGGGGTGGGGGAGCAGACGACGAGGCGCTCGAGCTTGTGCGGCTCCTCGTCTCCGCTCCGCCAGCGGGCCGGGTCGTACCCGCCGAGCAGGATCCCCTCGACCGCGGCGACCGCCTGTTCCTCGGGTGGCAGGGCAAGGGTCTCGTCCACGACCCAGGCGATCGTCGAGCTGAAGCCGCCGGCTGCGCGTACGACGGCGGCGGCCGCGGTTCGAACGGCATCCGCGTCGACCTCCTCTCGCGGGCCGAGGCCCGCCGGCGCCAGCCGCTCCGCAGGAAGCTGCCCGTTCACGTGCACGAGCGGCGCGGTCCACAGCTTTCCCGACGCCTCGCCGATCTCGATGGTGCGCGACAACGTGCCCTCGAGGCGGCGGTCGAGCTCGGCGATGGCACCGCTGAGGGGCGCTGGGTGCTCCGTGATGGGCGCTACGAGAACGTCGGCCGCGACCTCGGCGGGGGCTGCGCTCTCGACCTCGATGCGCATCGGGTGGCGATGCTATCCGACGCAATTCCTAGGCTGGCGCCCGAATGGGCGGAATCACTCAACTTCGCAGCCGCCCGGCCGATACAGGACGTGGTATGAGCGCAAGTCTTCTGCGGCCGCTCGTGCCGGCGCGCTTCCGCCGAAGCGGTGCCCGGCTGAGCGTTGAGATGCTGGCCGAGCGTCACGAGGACCTCGTGCGCCGGCGCCAAGAGCTTCGTACCGCGGGCGCCGACCCCGGTCTGCTGGAGAAGAACCGCTTGGAGATCGCGCGCTGCCAGTTCGAGCTTTCGCACGCGCTGATCGAGCGCCACCTGGCGCACCCGGCCGCTCAAACGGCAGCATAGGAGGGTTTGGCGGGTCCGCTCGTCGCCGAGGCGCGATGGGCGGTGCGAGGCAAGGACGCAGGAAGCGTTCGTATTTGGAATACGGACGCGACCGAGGACGCAGCATCGCGCCGTCCCAGCGTGTCTCCGGCGACACAGGGTGATTCGCCAAACCCTCCTATGGCCCATAGCTAGGCTCCGGCAGGTGCGCGCGCAGATCGACAAGCGCGCGATGGCGGCGCTGGCAGGCGGCCATTTCGCGACCGACTTCGCCAACGGAGCGCTTCCGGCGCTGCTGCCCTTCCTCGTCGAGAAGTTCGATCTGACCTACACGCTGGCCGCCGTCGTCATGCTCGCCTCGACCGTCGCTTCGTCGGTCGTGCAGCCGCTGTTCGGCCTTTGGTCGGACCGGCGAGGCGCGATGTGGCTGCTGCCGGCCGGCGTCGCGATCGCGGGGATCGGTATCGCGCTCACGTCGGTGTCGCCGTCGTACTGGCTGGTGTTGCTGTTCGTGATTCTCTCCGGTCTCGGCGTGGCCGCCTATCACCCGGAGGGGTCGAAGTTCGCGGCCTTCGCGAGCGGCAGCCGGCGGGCCAGCGGCATGAGCGCCTTCTCGATCGGCGGCAACATCGGCTACGGGCTCGGGCCGACGATCGCCACGCCGCTGGTGCTTGCCTTCGGCCTAGCGGGCGGCCTGCTTATCGCGCTGCCGGGCCTCGCGGTCGCGGCGCTCCTCGTGGCGGTCGCGCCCTTCTTGCAGACGTTCGTGCCGGAGCGGTCGTCGAGCTCGCAGCGCGCGGGAGCGGACCGGCCCGGCGCGCTTGCCCTCCTCCTCGGCGTGATCGCCTGCCGCAGCGTCGCCTGGTTCGGGCTGGTCACGTTTATCCCGCTCTGGGAGGTCTCGCTCGGCAACTCGAAGGCCTACGGGAACCATTTGCTCTCGCTGATGCTTCTCGCCGGCGCCGTCGGAACCATCGTCGCGGGGCCGATCGCCGACCGCCTCGGCTACCGGCCCGTGGTGGCGGCGAGCCTGGCGGCGACTGCTCCGCTGATGGTCGTCTACGTCCTGGTCGGCGGCGCCGTGGGTGCCGTCGCGCTCGCTCTCGTCGGCGTGTGCGTAACCGGCACCTTCGGTGTGACGATGGTCATGAGCCAGGAGTACCTGCCACGCCACATCGGCATGGCCTCGGGGCTTTCGATCGGGTTGTCGATCGGCCTCGGGGGAATCGCCGCCGTCGCGCTCGGAGCCGTCGCCGATTCGATCGACCTCGAAACCGCGCTCTACGCAGCGGCGGCGGCGCCTGTCGTCGGGGTCGTGCTGACGGCGCTACTGCCCGCCGCTTATCCGGTAGCCTCGCCGCGTGTCCGAGAGCCCGCACGAGTTCTTTGAGACGCTCGAGTCGAGGGTCGACAAGTCGAAAGCCGCCGGGCTGAACGCGTCGTACGTCTTCGACATCGACGGCGCCGGAAAGTGGACCGTGAAC
>JBKPFU010000183.1:0-3049 GCA_046728975.1 Actinomycetota bacterium
CGCTGACGGTGGATCGTCAGCGCGGGCAGGAGCCCGACACGATCTCGGCGGCGGGGCCTTGCTTGTGGTACGTGGCGCCGCCGACGGTGCTCTCGATGCAGTACGAGCCGCGAGTTGCCGAGATGACTCGTACGTGTGCGACGCCTGCGTCGTACTCTCGAAGAGCTCGAAGCGTCGCGCGGCGGTACATCCCGTGGTCGGCGTAGTACGCCTCGATCGCGGGAATCGCGGCGCGAACGTTTGCCTCGGCTCCGGCGGAGTCGCTGCCGCTGCCGTACTCACTCGTACGGCCCGACGACCAGAGGCAGCCGGCCAACAGGAGCGGCGGGGGGAGCACGAGCAACTGGAGGCGAGTCCGCAGCTTTGGCCGAAGGTCCACTGGCCAGTTATCGGCGCAACTTTTCGCCCGCTTTACCGTCCGTAAAATTCAAACGGTGAAGTACATCCCTCCGCCTGAGGAACGCGAGCCGATCGACAAGCCGATCCTCGAGGTCTTCGACCGCGGCGAGGAGCCCGACACGTGGGACCGCGCGTCGATCAAGGCGAACACGCATCCGCTTCATCCATTCCCGAAGACGAGGCGGGAGGATCTCACTCTCCCGAAGCGCACCGATCGTTGGAAACTGGTCGGCGACTGCTCCTTGTTCGGGCTCGCAGTGCTCGGGCTGTGCGCGTTTCCGGCCTACATGGCGAGCATCTTCGTCGCGGGCTCGTCGCTGTGGCTCTGGCTCGGCTGTCTCGCCGTCGGAATCCTGAGTGGGGTGTGGCTGTACACGCGGGCCTCTGCGGTCACCGACCGCGAATACGTCGAAAGCCTTTAACCTCGCGCTCGTGGGCCACGAGCCGCTGACGGACGAGCAGCGCGAGATTCGCGACCTCCTCCGCACGCTCGCGCGCGAACGGATCGCCCCGCGGGCCGCGGAGATCGACAAGTCCTCGGAATTTCCCTGGGACGTTGTTGAGCTCTTCCGCGATCACGACATCTTCGGCCTGCTCTTCGACGAGGAGTACGGCGGCGCGGGTGCAAGCGCCCTGATGACGCTCGTCGCGATCGAGGAGGTCTCCAAGGTCTGTGCGACGAGCGGGCTGATCATCGCGGTGCAGGAGCTCGGTTCGCTCGGGCTCAAGCTGGCCGGCACCGAGGAGCAGAAGCAGCGGTACCTGCCGAGGCTGGCCAGCGGAGAGTGGCTTTGCGCCTACGCGCTGACCGAGCCGGGCTCCGGCTCCGACTCCGCGGCCATGCGAAGTGAGGCGCGCCGCGACGGGGACGGCTACGTGATCAACGGCTCCAAGCGCTTCATCACGAACGCGGGCGTGGCGGAGCTGTACACGGTTTTCGCGAAGACCGACCCGGATGCAGGCCATAGTGGGATATCGGCGTTCGTGGTCGAGGCGGCGGCGCCCGGCTTCGAGGTTGGGCGGATCGAGCCGAAGATGGGCATCAAGGGCTCGACGACGGGCGAGGTCTTTTTCAACGACTGTCGGGTCGGGATCGATGCGCTGCTCGGCGAGGAGGGCGACGGCTTCAAGATCGCGATGCAGATCCTCGATCGGTCACGACCCGGTATCGGGGCACAAGGCCTCGGGCTTGCGCAAGGCGCGACGGACTACGCCCTCGAGTACGCAAAAACGCGCGAGACGATGGGCAAGCCGCTCGCGGAGCACCAGCTGATCGCCGCCACGCTCGCCGACATGGAGACGAAGTGCGAGGCCGCGCGCGGGCTCCTGTACCGCTGCGGGCAGATGATCGACGACCGCGTCGAGGGGGCGGAGCTGACGAAGATTTCCGCGATGGCGAAGCTGTACTGCACGGACGTCGCCATGGAGGTCACGACCGACGCCGTTCAGATCCTCGGCGGCTACGGCTACATGCAGGAGTACCCGGTTGAGCGAATGATGCGCGACGCCAAGATCACGCAGATCTACGAGGGCACGAACCAGATCCAGCGGCTCGTGATCGCACGCGAGATGGTGAAGGAACAGCGCACGTCGTTGCTTGAAGCCGTGTCGTGAAGATCCCGTTGTGTCGACAGGCAGATGCAGACGGCTGCACGAGCGAGGCCGCACACAGCGGTGCGTCCTAGGGAAGCGCCTCCGGATGCGTTCGGGCGCGCGGCGCAGGAGTACGAGCTCGGTCGGCCGGATTGGCCGGCGGAGCTGCTCGAGCGGGTCATTGCCGACCTCAGCCTCAGACGCGAGGCGACGGTGCTCGACCTCGGCGCCGGCACGGGCAAGCTGACACGCGCGCTTGACTCCCGCTTCGCGCGGGTGATCGCTGTGGAGCCCGATGACTCGATGCGGTCGCTGCTCGAAGCGCTCACGCCGGACGTGCAGGCGCTCGCCGGCACTGCCGAAGCGATTCCAGTCCCCGACGGATCGATCAACTGCGTGTTCTGCGCAGAGGCGTTTCACTGGTTTGCAGCGCCAGCGGTGCTTGACGAGCTGGCGCGCGTACTGCGGCCGCGCGGCGGCCTCGTCTTGCTCTGGAACATCCCGACGCGTGAGGTCGAGCCGGCGGTTCCGGCCGAGGCCGACCGGCTAATCGAGGAGGCGATCGAACGCGGAGGACAGCCTGGCGGGCCGCGCGTAACGGCGGGACTTTGGCGGGAGCCGTTCGCGGGTTCTCAATTCGAGGAGCTTCGCCAGGATCAACAGGAAAGGGAGCTGTGCCTCTCGACCGACGAGCTGATCGCATACGTGCTCTCGATCAGCTCGATCGCCGCCCAGTCCGACGAGCAGCGGACGGAGCTCGCAACGCGGCTGCGCGAGCTCATGCCGGACCGCGAGTATCGGCGCTTTGTCCGCACCGACGCGTTCTGGACGCAGCTTGCCTGAGCTCCGGCTCAGCTTCGGCAACGTCGCCGCGCTCTACGACCGGGTGCGGCCGAGCTACTTGCCGGAGTCGGTCGACCGTGCGCAGGAGGCGCTGGACCTCGATGCCTCCGCGAAGGTGCTCGATCTCGCCGCCGGCACGGGGCGCCTGACACATGAGCTTGCGAGCCGCTTTGCGCACGTCATCGCGGTCGAGCCTGACAACGCGATGCGGGCG
>JBKPFU010000184.1:0-5868 GCA_046728975.1 Actinomycetota bacterium
CTGGGAGAAGGCGCTGCGGGTGCTGATGACGAAGCTGCGCGCGTTGCTCGAGGAGTGCGGGATCGACGGCGCCACGGCGCTCACGAGCGCCTTCGGCTGCTACAAGCTGACGCTGCCCGCCGGCGCCTGGATCGACGTCGAGGCCGCGGTGGAGGCGCTCGAGCGGGCCGAGGCCGCGCTCGCCGCGGGCGACCTCGACGCGGCCCGCTCGCAGGCGGCGGTCGCCGCCGCGCTCGCGCGGCGCAGCTTCCTGCCCGGCGAGGACGGCTCCTGGGTCGAGGAGAGGCGGCGCGAGCTGCGCGAGCTGCTCGTGCGCTCGCTCGAGTGCCTGCGCGACGCCTGCTTCGCCGCCGGGAAGTTCGCGGAGGCGGTCCGGCACGGGGAAGAGGTGACCGAGCTGGAGCCGTTCCGCGAGAGCAGCTACCGCCGGCGAATGCAGGCGCATGCCGCCGCCGGCAATCCGGCCGAGGCGCTCCGCGTCTACGAGCGCTGCCGGACCCTGCTCGCCGACGAGCTCGGCGCCTACCCATCGCCCGAAACCGAGGCGATCTACCGCGGGCTTCTCAGTGCGCCGTCCCCGGAACCCGGAGCGGCGGCTCCCGAGGACGCGCCTGCCGCAGTCCTCGAGCGCGATCCAGCGGCCCCAGCTCACCCTGGGGCGCCGGCCGCGAGGGCAGCGCCGGTCCGGCCTCGCCGGCGTCGACTTCTCCTCGCGGCAGGTCTGGTCCTTGCGGCAGCAGTCGGCGCGGCCGTCTTCCAGCTGTCGCGCGACGGCAGCGAGGCCGCGACTCGGGTCGACGTCGAGGGCAACGCCGTCGCCGGGCTCGATATGGGCTCCGGCACGGTTAGCGACGCCGTCGAGGCACCTGCGTCGCCGACGGCGATGGCGGCCGGTCACGGCTTTGTCTGGGCCGCAAGCGCCGACTCGAACACAGTCTTCGTCGTCGATCCGAGGACGAACACCGTGCGCGACACGATCCCGGTCGAGAGCGCTCCCGGCGGGATCGCGGTCGGCGGCGGGTGGGTCTGGGTGACGAACAGTCTGACCGGCACGGTCTCTCAGATCAGCCCGCAGGCGTTCTCTGTCGTTCAAACGATTCCGGTCGGCAACGGACCGACGGGAATCGCCGCCGACGATGGCCACGTATGGGTTGCGAACACGAGCGACCACACCGTCAGCAAGCTCCGCGCGACCGACGGCAAGCGCCTCGAGACGTTCGCGGCCGGTCCCGACCCCGGCGCGGTCGCGCTCGGCGAGGGCGCCGTCTGGATCGCGAGCACGTTGGCGGCCGCGGTCGTCAAGCTCAGCCCGAGCACCGGCGAGGTGCTCGATCGGATTCCCGTCGGCGAGGGGCCCGCCGCAGTTACCGTCGGCGAGGGTTCGGTCTGGGTAGCGAACAGCCTCTCGGGCACGGTCTCCCGGATCGACCCGCGCACCGGCGACGTACGAGGAACGGTCGAGATCGGGTCGAGCGCGGACGCCGTCGCCGTCGCTCGGGGAGACGTCTGGGTCGCGAGCGGGCTGGACGGTACGGTCTCGCGCATCGACGGGCGCGACGGAGGTGTGACCGCGATTGACCTCGGCGGGCGGCCGTCCGCGCTCGCGGCGGGACGCCGTACGGTCCATGTCGGGCTCCGCGCTAGCGGCGCCTCTCACGCCGGCGGGACGCTCAGAGTTCTGGCCTCGAGTCCGCTGCCGCGGCACATCGATACCGCGAACGCCTACTCGCCCGAAGCCTGGAGGACCCTCGCTCTGACGAACGACGGGCTGGTGGGCTGGAGGCGCGTCGGCGGACAGGCGGGTACGGAGCTCGTCCCCGACCTGGCGGTCTCGCTACCTTCTGTATCCGACGACCGGCGGCGGTACACCTTCCAGATGCGGAGGGGCGTCCGGTACTCGAACGGCCGCCTCCTGAAGGCGAGCGACGTCCGCTACTCGATCGAGCGCGTCTACAAGCTCCGACCGAGGCCGGAGCCGGCCGCTGGCGACTACTTCCGCGCGATCATGGGAGCCGAACGCTGCGCCGAACGACCGCCTCGCTGCGACCTCTCAAGAGGGATCGTGGCCGACGACCGCGCGGGGACGGTGACGTTCCGCCTCGCGACGCCCGACCCCGAGTTCCTGTTCAAGCTGGCCGCGCCGTTCGCCTACATCCTGCCGACCGGAACGTCTCTCCAAGAGGCCGTGAAGCGGCCGCTACCGTCGACCGGCCCCTACCGAGTCGCCAGTGTGTCTCGGGGCGGGTCGCTGAGGCTCGTCCACAATCCACGCTTTCGCGAGTGGTCGAGCGCGGCGCAGCCGGCCGGCTTTCCGGACGAGATCCTCATCCGGCCGATCGCGAGCGCCGCTCGGCAGGCAGGGCTCGTCGCCCGCGGTCAGGCCGACTACACCTCGAGCGCCCTTGGCGAGCCCCTTGCCGTCGCCCCCGCCCAGCAACCCCAGCTCCACGTCCAGCCATTCCTCGGGACCTTCCACCTCCTCCTCGACACGACCCGGCCGCCCTTCGACGACGTCCGCGCGCGGCGGGCCATCAATTACGCGCTCGACCGCAATAAGCTGGTCCGGCTCGGCGGTGGACCGAGCACGGCGAGGCCAACGTGCCAGGTCCTCCCGCCGAACTTCCCGGGCTACATGCCGTACTGCCCTTACACGCTCGACCCAGGCGGTCGGTCGGGCTGGACTGCGCCCGACCTGGCGACGGCGAGGAGGCTGATCACCGCCTCTGGAACCGCGGGGGCGGATGTCGAGCTCTGGTGGCATCCCGAGTTCGGCACGCGAGCCGGTCGTTACCTCGAACAGCTGCTCGACTCGCTCGGCTACCGCGCTCGTCTTCGCCTTTTCTCGGGAGACCTCGGCGAGTACTTCTCCGCGCTCGAGGCACCGCGAGCGCCGTGGCACCTTGCGGGCGACGGATGGTTCGCCGACTATCCCGCGGCCTCGAATTTCATCAGCCTGCTCTCGTGCTCAGCCCACTTCAACTTGGGGCGCTTCTGCGACCGGGCCATCGATGCGCGGATCCGCCGGGCGCTGCGGCTTCAGGAGCGGGATCCGGCGGCTGCGAACGCGTCCTGGGCGGCGCTCGATCGCGATCTCACCGACCGCGCGCCGTGGGTCTTTCTCTACACCCCGTACAGCGGGGACTTCGTCTCAAAGCGGGTGGGTAACTATCAGTACCACCCCCTTTGGGGCGCGCTGTTCGCGCAACTCTGGGTCCGGTAGCTCGCGTTCTCGTCTTACTTTCGATCCTCGTGGGTCAGCACGGCGAGGAGCTGCTCTCGGCTGACGTTGCCGCCGCTCAAGATCAACGCTACGCGCTTGCCAATCAGTCGGTCGCGCACCTTTAGAGCCGCTGCCAAGGGTGCCGCGCCGGCCGCCTCCACGAGGTTGCGCGTCAGCTCGATCATGAGCGCCTGAGCCGAACGGATCTCGTCGTCGCTGACGAGGACGAAGTCGTCGAGCGACTCCCAGAGGATCCGCTGCGGAAGCTCGAAGGCAGTTCTCGTCGCAAGACCCTCGGCAAACGTCTCCATCGTGTCCTCGACGAGGCGCCGCTCGTGCCAGGAGCGATAAGCGGCCGGCGCTGCCTGGGACTGGACTCCTATCACGGTAATCCCGACGTTCACGGCGTTCGCAACGATGCAGGCGCCCGCTGCACCGCTGCCGCCGCCCACTGGGACGATGATCGTGTCGATAGCCGGCTGCTCCTCGAGAATCTCGAGCGTCTCGGTCGCAACGCCGGCGATCAAGAGCGGCTCGTTGCCGGAGTGCACGTAGCGGTAGCCGTGCTCGCGCCCGAGCTGCTCGCAGTGCTCGCGTGCCTCGTCGAAGTCGCGCCCGTGGAAGATGAGGTCGGCGCCGAGGCTGCGCATCGAGGCGACCTTGACCGGGTTCGCGCCCTCGGGAACGCAGATCGTGGCGGGCACGCCGAACAGGCGCGCCGCGTAGGCGATCGACTGTCCGTGGTTTCCCGTGGAGGCGGTGATGACGCCGCGCTCGCGCTCCTCCGCGCTCAGCTGCGAGACGAGGTTGACGCCCCCGCGCACCTTGAACGCGCCGACCGGCTGGTGGTTCTCGTGCTTCACGAACACCGTTGTCCCGACCACCTCGTCGAGAGCGGCGTACCGGTAGAGGGGCGTCGGGCGCAGGTGCGGCGCGATGCGGCGCCGCGCCTCCAGCACGTGGGAGAACGTCGGCGGCTGCGGGTTCATCGCGGATCGACCCGTCAAGCTCGACCGGCCGCGGCGAGAGCTGCGTGGACCCGATCGCCGAGCAGCGCCAGCCGCTCGACCGGCTCGTTGCTAAAGACGAAGCGGACGTGGCGGTCGGCAACCTCGCCGCCCCAGCCGCGCATCGGCGTCGCGGCGACCTTCTGCTCGAGCAGGCGGTCGGATACCTCGACACAGTCGTGGCCGAGGGCGGCCACGTCGAGCAGCAGCGACCACGTTCCGGCCGGGCGCACCGCCGGAAGACCATCGAGCTGACGTAGCGTCTCGTCTCGTCGCCGCTGGTACTCCGCGTTCGCCGCGTGCAGGTGGTCGTCGGGTAATCCGAGCGCAACGCGCGTCCCGATCTGCGCGAAGCCGCTGGGGACGAGGCCGTTGTAGATCTGGACGCGCGAGACGTCGTTGACGAGCCCGCCCGGCGCGACGACCCACCCGACCCGCCAGGCGATCATCCGCTGCTCCAGCGACGGGCCGCTGACGGTGATGGTTCGATCGCGCATGCCGGGAAGCGACGCCGGCTGCTGAGCTGACCGCCCGTCGAAGAGGACACCCTCGAACCACGCAAGGTAGAGAAGCCACAGGTCTCGTTCGCGGCACGCCGCGGCGATTGCCTCCCACTCCTCGTCGCTCGCGACCCATCCCGTCGGGAGTGACGGGCTGCTGATGAAGAGCACGCGCGTGCGCTCGGTCACCGCCGCTCGCAGACCGTCGAGGTCGAGCCGCCAGGCCCCGTCTTCGGCGTGGAGCGGGACGAGGCGGGGGACGGCGCCGACGAGCCGAACGCGGTTGACCATCCCCGCGTACGTCGGATCGGTCAGAACGACCTCATCGCCGGGATCCGTGAGGCAGAAGAGGGCGTCGAGCATCGCGTCACCCTCGCCGCTCGTGATCACGATCTCCGAACGCCCGTCGTAGCGCGGCCCGCCGCGGCGCTCGATATAAGCCGCCACCGCCTCCTTCAGGTCGTCGCGGCCGGTGAACGGCAGCCAGCTGTTGGCTTCATCCTCGCCGATCGCCGCACGGGTTGCCTCCATCGCCTCGGTCGGTGGCGGGATGTCGGTGTCGAGGTTCTCCATGCGCAGAACATCGGGGTCGTCGCCGGCCGCGGCTGCGACACGATCGATGTTGAACCCCGGGATGTGCTCGAGACGCGCGACGCTCATTGGCTCTCCTCCTTTCGTGAGGTGGAGCCTAAATCGCCGCTCAGCAGGCGGAGATGCTCAGCACTGTCCGCTGCTGATCGACGTTGATTTGCGTGGTGCTCGGCGAGTTGCCCTGCGCGGAAACCGTCGTTTGGACAGGGAGGCCCAAGGCGATGGTCGCTCCCCGCTCCCTCCACGACACAAGCGGCTGACACGCTCGAACGTACCGCGGAAATCTTGCGCGGTCTTAACGATTGCCTACGAACTCCTTAAAGCCTCCGGGAGGCGATACTCGGCGGGAATGTCCAAACCGTTCCTTCTCGTCCAGCTCAGCGATCCCCACATCGGAGCGACCTGGGCCGATGGAGACCCGGTGGCGGGCCTCGCAGCGGTGGTCGAGTCGGTGCGACGCTTGCCGGATGCGCCGGACGCCGTGTTGATGTCAGGCGACTTGGCGGACCATGCTGACGACGCCGAGTACGAGATCGTGCACGAGTGGCTG
>JBKPFU010000185.1:0-3699 GCA_046728975.1 Actinomycetota bacterium
ACTGAGCTCCTCGGCGAGGAGCTCCGCGAGCACTTCCACCTCCCGCTCGGGCTCCTGCGTCACCCGCAGCCGTTCGCGGAGGCGATTCGCGGCACCCGGCACGATCGCGGACGCGGCGTCGGCGAGGCCGAGCGCGAGCGCGGCGACATCAGAGGACGCGGCGGTGGCTCGGTACCAACCGTGTGGCTTGTCGGCCAGCCATTGCTGGGCGAGCGTCGTCTTCCCGTAGCCGGCCGGCGCGACGAGCATGAGTACCCGTGCACTGGCCTGATCTAGGAGCCGCCTGAGGCGCGGGCGCTCGATGATGTGGCGGCGCCCGGCTTCGATGCTAAAGCCAATGCTCTCGTCCATTCTCCCCACGGACGCCGCAGATGCCCGCGCGGGAAAGCTAACGCGCTATCCCGGAAAATGCGAGACATGTCCCGAAGGGACGAGCCGCGCCTGCAGCCAGGGCCGCAGGCGCGGCGCCGTTAGTCCCCGCGGTCTTTGGCAGCCGCCGCGAGGCCTTGAGAGAGAGGGTCCTCGCCGGTGAGCGAGCGAAACGCGATCGGGATTTGCCGTCGACGCGCGCAACCCAACTTCTGACGCAGGACGTCTGCGTGCGCCTTTGCCGTCCGCGGCGAGATGCCGAGTCGCTGGCCGACCTCCTCGTTCGAGCAGCCGGCGGCGATGAGCTCGACGACTTCGCGCTGCCGCTTCGTCAGTGTCGGCGGGTCCTCGTGAAGCGTCGCTGACATGGCGGCGACGCTAGCAGCGGTGTCTCGACTTGAAAATTGGCCGAAAGACGTATTTCGGCGGCTACGTCTTTGGTAGTACCGGCTCGCGGCGAACGAAGCTGGCGTCGTGACCCCGCGCATTCGCCTCGCGCAGCTCGCCGTCGTCGACTGCTTCGATCCGCTTCAGCAGCTCGAACTCATCGCGCAGGTGCGTCCGCATCATCTCCGGGCCGTCGGTGGCGATCGTGAAGAGGACCCCGTTGTCCGCGAACGCGCGGAAGGCGTCGCGCACCGCTGCCTCATCGGGCAACGCCTTCGTGAGCAGGTTCGAGGTGGGGCAGATCTCGAGCACGATCTCCTGCTCGCGCAGCGCCGCCATCAAGGCTTCATCGCGCGCCGCGAGGATCCCGTGGCCGATCCTGTCGGGGCGCAGCGTCTCGATCACCTCGCCGATCTCGGCGACGCCGTGTTCGCCGCCCTCCTCGCCCACATGGATCGTGATCCCGAGGCCGGCCTCGCGCGCCTCCTCGATCAACGGCGCCAGCTCGCGGTAGGCGTAGCGCTCGCCGCCGGGGCGCGGGCCGGCGATGTCGATCCCGACGATCCCGCGTGGCGCCCAGCGGATTGCCTTCTCGACGATGATCGAGTTCAGCTCGTAGCTGAAGGTGCGGTCCATCAGCAGAATCAGGCCCGCGCGCACCGGCGGGTACTCGATCTGCGCGCGGTCGAGGCCGCGGATCGCGGCGAGGATGATGTGGTCGAGGTCGCGCTCGCCGCCGCGGTTTCGCTTCATCGGGTTGAAGCGGAGCTCGAAGGTGGTGATCCCCTGCGACCGGTAGGCGCCTCCGATCGCCGCGTGCACCGAGCGCTCGACTGCGATCGGGCTGGACTGGATCAGCTCGGTCCAGTGGTAGATCTGGTCGAGCGCGTCCAGCGAGTCGACGCGACGCGGGTCGGCGATGGTGACGAGCCGGTCGAACTCCCAGTAGTCCTTGACGGGAAGCGCGATCCCCTGCTCGTGCGCGAGGCTCCAGAGGATCTCGGACGAGACCGAGGCCCCGAGATGCGTGTGCAGCTCGGCGAGGCCCTCGTCGACGACCATCGCCTGAGTCTAGACGCGGGTACCTGGCCTTGACCTGGGCGTCGCCGAGTGAGAGCTTCCACGCTGCCGTCAGAGCTGCCCGAATGGGCAGGAAGGGAGAGGGAACATGGCTAAGCGCTTTTTGCGCCGGCCGGTGCGCGTTGTGTGCCTGGCCGCGCTAATCGGCGCGCTCAGCGCCGTCTCTGCGGGCACCGTGTCGGCTCAGGCCGAGCAGTTCACGGCCAACGAGTTCATTCCGTTCACCCTGACCGCTGAAGGCTGCGGCGACGTGATCGAGGTCAGCGGGACGCTGCACGTGTTGTTCCACATCACGTTCGACGCCGCTGGCGGCGTCACGGTCAAGGAGCTTTTCCAGCCGCAGGGCGCGACCGGCGTCGGCCTCGTGTCCGGCGCCACCTACCAGGCGGTAGGCGAGACCGAGGACACGTTGACGGACAACGGGCCCGGGCCGCAGTACGAGTTCACGTTCGTGAACAACTTCAAGATGATCAGCCGAGGTACGACGGCCAACTATCTCGTGCACGACACGATTCACGTGACCGTGAACGAGAACGGCGAGGTGACCGCCGAGGTCGTCAACTCGACCGTGGAGTGCCGCGGCTAGGCCTCCCGTCCTCATCCCCCAGCGAGCCGGCCTCCGGGCCGGCTCGCTTCATCCGAGCAAGTTTTCACCCGCGCGATCCCTCTTACTCGCAAGAGCCGAAGTAGGAGGGGACACATGGATGAGCAGGTGAGACAGGTCTACGAGCGTCTGGCGCCGGACGCCGAGGAAGCGATGATCGCCGACCTGACCGAAGCCGCCGAGCTGGAGGCGGTCAGGTCCGATGCGCTCCGCCGGGAGCTGGAGAAGCTGCAGGCGGAGCGGAAGCAGCTCTCGGAGGAGCTCGACCGGGCGCAGGTGTGGATCCGCGAGCTGGCGGCCGAGCTCGAACGGTCCCCCTTGCCGGTGCCAGAGTCCGGGCAGTCGACGTTTCGCGAGCGGATCGTCGCCGCTCAGGCGCGGCTATTCGACCGATAGAGCGTGTACGCGATCCCGCAGAGGCTCGCCCAGAAGAGGCCGAAGCACGTGCCCGCGAGCACGTCCGAGAGGTAGTGCGCGCCGAGGTAGAGCCGGCTGAACCCGACTAAGGCAACGAGCGCCGTCGCCGCGAGCGCCGGCGCAACGCGTCTGGCATTAGGGCGCAGGCAGAGCAGATAGGCCAGCGCGCCGAAGGTGGCGGTGGCGACGGCGGCATGGCCGCTCGGGAACGAGTACGTCTCGAGGTGGACGAACGAGAGCTCGGGTCTCGGCCGGTGGAACGCGAGCTTGAGCAGGCCGTTGATGACAGCCGCGCCGGCAAAAGCCGCGCCGACGAACGCCGCGTCGGCTCGACGGCCGTTTCGCCAGAAGATCAGCGCGACGGCCGCGACGAAGAGACCCAGGACGACGCCGTTTCCCGCGTAGGTGACGACCTTGAAGAAGTCGACGAGCGGGCCCCAGGCCTCATGGTGCAGCCACGTCGCGAAGCTCACGTCCCAACGGACGAGCGGATCGTTCGTCAAGTAGTCCTCGGTGATATCCGCGAAGGCCAAGGCGCTCGCGATCAGCACCGCGAGCAGCGAGAAGAGCTCCAGCCTCTTTGGATCGCGGCGACGAACGGCCGCGTCGCCGAGCGAGACGTCCACGCCTCGACGGTAGCAGCGAACCCGCTACGCGGTGTGCCGCGTCAGCGCTTGCCGCGTCCGGGCGGCCCGGTGTGGCTGTGGTTCGTGTCGCCCTTGCCCCAGCCGGGGCGGTCTGCCGGCGGCGGCGGTGGTACCGGCTTGGCCGGAGGCGGCGCCGCGGGCGGTGGCGGGGGCGGAGGCGCGGGCGCCGTCGAGCGAGGGGGCGGCGGCGAAGGG
>JBKPFU010000186.1:0-6898 GCA_046728975.1 Actinomycetota bacterium
GGCGGCCACGAATAAGAACGGCCGGGTGTACGTCTGGTGGGCGAGCGCAATCCGGGCCGGCCCGCAGAGCTCACTCGGCCTGATCGCACTCGATGCGCCGGCTCTGTTGACGCAGCCTGCGTTCTATCCCCGGACGCGGTCTCTGTACGTGGTCAGCCATTCCCGACTGATCCGGATCGGCGTCGGCGCCCGCTGCCGAGCACGGGTCGTCTGGTCGCGAGGGATCGGGAACGGTCTCCTGAACAGCTCGCCGACGATCGCGCGTGACACGGTGTGGTTCACGCGCTCGGGCCACCCGAACATGCTTGTCGGAGCGGATACGAATGGAGGCGCGCTGCGCATCCGGACCCGGATTCGCGATTCCGCGTTCGCCGCGCCGACGGTTTTGGCGGGACGCGTCTACGTCGGCTCCTTTGCGGGCCGCGTATATGCATTCGAGTTGCGCCCCTGAACGATTGTGCAAAAATCGCTTAGTCCCTCCTTTTAGGGGTTCCAATGAGCGGCTCGAATCTCCGCCGAATCAGCGGCGTCAAATCGGCGATTCCGTTTCTCGCTGCCTTTGTGCTCGCGAGTCCGGCTGCAGGCGTCGGCCGGCCGGACGTCGCCGCGCTGCAGGTCGGCCTGCGCGCCCGCGGCCTTTATCAAGGCACGATCGACGGCGTCCTCAGCCCGTCGACGACCCGCGCCGTGCGTCGGCTGCAGCGGCGCGCGGGGCTCCCGGTCGACGGCGTCGTGGGCCCGCGGACCCGGCGCGCCCTCGGTCGGTACGCGAGGCATCGCCTGGGCACCCGTCAGCTGCAAAACGGGAACGCCGGCTGGGACGTCGCAGCGTTGCAGTTCGAGCTTGCCTGGCACGGCTTCCCCTCCGCGACGATCGACGGCCACTTCGGCGCCCATCTAGGGCGGGCGCTGCGGCACTTCCAGGTCTGGGCCGGGCTGACGCCGGACGGCATCGCCGGGCCTGCCGTCTTCGCCGCGCTTCGCCGGCCTCTGCCGCGCTGCCCGATCTCGCTCGCCTGGCCGCTGAGCGGGCCCGTCGGCGATCCCTTCGGACCCCGCGGGAACCGCTTCCACTCCGGGATCGACATCCCCGCCGCAGCCGGCACACCAGTCGGAGCCGCGCGCTCGGGGGCGGTCGTCTTTGCGGGCCGGCACGACGGCTGGGGCAAGCTCGTCGTCGTGCGGCATTCGAGCGGCGTGCGGACGTGGTATGCGCACCTGTCGACGATCACGGTGCGGAAGGGTGCATGGGTCTCGACGGGAACGCGGATCGGACGTGTCGGCGCATCCGGCGAGGCGATTGGCCCGCATCTCCACTTCGAGGTCCGGGTACGGAACGCAGCCGTCGATCCTCTGACCGGGCTGCTGTAATCCTCCGACCTCTCGGCTAGGCTGACCCGGGTGAAGCGGTATCTGATGGCGCCGGGGCCGACGCCGGTGCCGCCCGAGGTCCTGGCTGCGCTCGCGCAGCCGGTCGTCCACCATCGCGGCCCCGACTTCAAGGCGGTCTACGAACGATGTCTCGGGCGCCTGCGCGAGGTCTACCGCACCGACTCCGAGGTACTCGTGTTCACGGCTTCCGGCTCCGGCGCGATGGACTCCGCGGTCGCGAACCTGTGCTCGCCCGGCGACCGCGTGCTGGTCGTCTCGGCCGGGTACTTCGGCGAGCGCTGGGCCGCCATCGCGCAAGCGTTCGGCTGCGAGGTCGACCACCTCCGGTACGACTGGGGCGAGGCTCCGAGAGCCGACGATCTGGCAGAGCGCGAGGGCGCGCGCGTCGTTTTCCTGACCCAGTCCGAGACCTCTACCGGTGTCGTCGCCGACATCCAGGCCCTGGCGGCGGCCGCAAAGGAGCGGGGAGCCCTTGTCGCGGTCGATGCGATCTCGAGCCTCGGTGCGATCCCGCTCCAAACGGACGAGTGGGGGCTCGATGCGGTCGTCTCGGGGTCGCAAAAGGCGCTGATGACGCCGCCCGGCCTCGCCACCGTCTCCGTCTCGGACGCAGCCTGGGAGGTCAACGCGCGTGCGCGGTCGGCGCGCTTCTACTTCGACTGGGAGCGGACGCGAAAGGCGCAGGCAAAGCTCGACGCAGCCTTCACTCCCGCCGTCTCCCTCATCGTCGGGTTCGACGTTGCCCTCGGCCTGGTGCTCGAGCAAGGCCTCGAGGCCGCCTTCGAACGCCACGTCCGCCTCGGCCGCGCGTGTCGCGAGGGAGTCAAGGCGATGGGGCTCGAGCTCTTCTCGCCCGACGAGGACGCCTCCGCAGTGGTCACCGCCGTGCGGGCGCCGGAGGGAATCGACTCCGGTGAGCTTGTCCTCGCGCTGCGCGATCGATTCGGCGTCACGCTGGCGCCCGGGCAGGGGGAGCTCAAGGGCAAGATCTTCCGGATCGGCCACATCGGCTACTACGACGTCTTCGACATCACGACCGCGCTCGGAGCCGTCGAGCTCGCGCTGACGGAGGTGGGCGCGGACATCGAGCGCGGCGTCGCCGTCACCCGCGCGCTCGAGACGTATGCGCAAGGCGCTCCCGTTGGCTGATCGCCCGCGCGTCCTGATCAGGGAGCAGATCGCCGACGCGGGCGTCGAGCTGCTTCGTCAGCGCTTCGACGTCGACGTCGAGCCGAACGGTGACCTCGCGACCCAGATCGGCGGCTACGAAGGGATCGTGATCCGCTCTGGGACGAAGCTCACGGCCGATCTGATCGCGCGAGCCGACCGGCTGAAGGTGATCGGCCGTGCCGGCGTTGGCGTCGACAACGTCGACGTCGAGGCTGCCACCCGCCGCGGCATCGTGGTCGCCAATGCGCCCGAGTCCACGGTCGTCTCGGCGGCGGAGCACACAATCGGGCTGCTACTCGCGCTCTCCCGGAACATCCCTCAGGCGCACGCTGCGCTGAAGCAGGGCCGTTGGGAGCGGTCTTCCCACGGGGGGATCGAGCTCGTCGAGAAGACGCTCGGAGTGCTGGGGTTCGGCCGGATCGGCCAGCAGGTTGCGCGCCGCGCGATCGGCCTCGGGATGCGTGTCGTCGCTTTCGACCCATTCGTCGCGCGAGAACGGTTTCGCGAGCTCGGCGCGGAGCGAGTGGAAGCGCCCGAGGAGGTTTTCGCCGCCGCCGACTTCCTGACGCTGCACCTCCCCTTGACGGAGGAGACGCGCGGTTCGATCGACGCCGGCGCGTTCGCGCAGATGCGCGACCGAGTCCGGTTCGTCAACGCCGCTCGTGGCGAGCTCGTCGACGAGGCCGCGCTCATCGAGGCGCTGCGGTCGGGAAAGATCGCAGCGGCCGCGCTCGACGTCTTCTCGGAGGAGCCCTACAGCGGGCCGCTGCTCGAGCTCGACAACGTGATCGTGACGCCGCACCTCGCGGCGTCGACCGCCGAGGCGCAGGACAGGGCGGGGCTGATCGTTGCCGAGCAGGTGGCGGCGGCGCTCGAGGGAGCCGTGGTCACCAATGCCGTGAACATCCCAGCGATCCGGCCCGAGGACCTCGAGCTGCTTGGCCCCTTTATCCCACTGGCATCAAAGCTCGGCCGGCTGGCGATGGAGCTTGCCGGCGGCCGTGCCGAGCAGATCACGCTCTTCTATTACGGCGGCCTGTCCGGTTACGACACTCGCCTGCTCACCGTGGCTGCCCTGAACGGCGCGTTCCAGGGCAGGGCCGAGGACCCGGTCAACTACGTGAACGCCCCTTTGATCGCCGCCGAGCGCGGAATCGAGGTGCTGGAGGAGCGCCGCCGTGCCTCACGCGACTTCACGAATCTCGTTCGCGTCGGCGTCGGTACGGACGGCGACGAGATCCGAGTCGCGGGCACGACGATCGGCCGGGAGAATCGCCAGTGGCTTGTCAGCGCTCTGGGTTTCGAGCTGGAGATGGAGCTCGCGCCGCTGCTCGTCTTCTTCAGCTACGACGACGTGCCAGGCGTGATCGGGCGCGTCGGAACGCTCTTCGGGGAGGCTGGGGTCAACATCGCCAACATGGCGGTCTCCCGGACACGCCGGGGCGGCAAGGCGCTGATGGCCCTGTCGATCGACACACCGCCGCCCGAGGAGCTCGTCGCGGACCTCCGAGGGCAACACGGCTTCGATGATGTCCGCTTCATCTCGCTTACCTAATCTCGGCCGCCGCGGCGAAGGGTGGTTCGCGATCCAGCTCGTGCTGATGGTGCTGATCGTGCTTTCGGCGTTCACCGGCGTCTACTGGCCCGACGCAGTGGCGGGGACCCTCACCGTCGTGGGGATCGTCGTCGCAACGGGCGGGCTGATCCTGCTGATCGCCGCGATGGTGTCGATGGGAGGGAGTCTCAGTCCGCTTCCGCGCCCGCGTGCCCGCGGCACGCTCGTCCAGCACGGCGTCTACCGCGCCGTCCGCCACCCGATCTACGGCGCCTTGCTTCTGGTCGCGCTTGGGTGGTCGCTCGCAGAATCACCGCTCGGGCTGATCCCGACCGTCGCCCTTGCGCTGGTCTTCGACCTGAAGGCGAGGCTCGAGGAGGGGTGGCTCGTCGAGCGCTACCCCGCCTACGGCGACTATCAAACGCGCACGCCGCGGCGCTTCGTCCCCGGCGTCTACTAGACCCTAAGCAGTTCGAGCGCGGGGGTTCAGCCGCCGCGCGAGCGCCGCCACGCGCCCGAGCTTCTGGACGATCGCGTACCCGCGCCGTCTTTGGACGATCTTCTCGACCGTCGGCTCGACGTGGTCCGGGTCGATCCCGAAGCGCGTGCCGTCCTCGCGGACCCGGTCGTATTCCTGTAGCGGGACCTCGATCCGATCGGTGCAGTCAGGGTCCGCGCACTCGCACATCAGTTCCGCGTCCGCGGAGTCGAAGCGGTCGCTGACCTCGGCAATCCGCTCTTGACGTCGCGGAAGAGCGATTCCGTATTCGCGATGTGTTCCCTCTGTTCATCGAGCTCCCGACGTTCCTGATCCTCAAACGGCTACGCTCGCCAAATGGTCACGCGGCCCTGGCCGGAGGCGGTTGAGCGGGTCAGCGCGTTTTTGCGCTCGGCGGGTGCAGAAGCGAGGATCGAGGAATTCGAGGGTGGCACGCCGACGGCCGCCGACGCCGCGCAAGCCGTCGGCTGCGGCCTGGGACAAATCGTCAAGTCCCTCGTGTTCGTCTGCGACAGCGGACCGGTGCTCGTCCTCGTGCCCGGCGACCGGCGCGCCGACGCCGAGAAGGTGCGCATGGCAGCGGAGGCCGCGTTCGCGCGGATCGCCGGGTCGGAGGAGGTCCAGCAGGCGACCGGCTTCGCGCCCGGTGCCGTGGCGCCCTTCCCGCTGCCCAGGATCGACCGGATCTTCATCGAACGGACGCTTCTCCAGCACAAGGTGGTCTGGATCGGCGCGGGCTCGCCGAGCCACCTCGCGGCGCTCGGTCCCAGCGAGCTCCAGCGGCTCGCCCGGGCCAAGCCCATCGACGCCGTCGACGAGGCCGCATAACATTCTGGGTGGAAAGGAGCGGAGATGCGTGAGACCGAGAAGATCTGGATGAACGGCGAGTTCATCGAGTGGGCCGATGCAAAGGTCCACGTCGGGGTCCACGGCCTTCATTACGGGTCCGGCGTGTTCGAAGGGATCCGGGCGTACGAGACGGCGAAGGGCACTGCGGTCTTCCGGCTCACCGACCACCTGAATCGCCTCCACAACTCGGCGCGCTTGCTGTACATGGAGATCCCGTACTCCGTCGACGAGCTGCGCGCCGTCTGTCACGAGCTGATCGGGATCAACGGGCTACCCGAGTGCTACCTGCGGCCGATCGCGTTCTACGGGTACGGCGAGCTCGGCGTCTCGGCGCTGGGAAACCCGATCGAGACGGTGATCATGAGCTGGCCGTGGGGCGCCTACCTCGGTGAGGAGGGGCTGAAGAAGGGAATCCACGCGAAGATCTCCAGCTGGCAGCGGATTGGGCCGAACGTGATCCCGCACGTCTCCAAGGCCACCGGCGTCTATCTCAACTCGATGCTCGCGGTGACCGAGGCAAACCGCGCCGGCTACGACGAAGCGATCCTTCTCACCGCGGAGGGCTTCATTGCGGACGGTTCCGGCGAGAACGTGTTCATCGTCACGGACGGCGTCATCTACACGCCCGACCTGTCCGCCTCGATCCTTCCGGGAATTACCCGTGACACGGTGATCCAGATCGCACAGGACCTCGGGTACCGGGTGGTGGAGAAGAGTCTGATCCGGTCGGACCTCTACCTGGCCGACGAGGCGTTCATGACGGGCACCGCGGCCGAGGTAACGCCCCTACGTGCGATCGACGACGTCGAGCTTGGCGTCGGTGAGGTGACGCTCGAGATCCAGGAGGCGTACCTCGACACGGCTCGTGGGCGTAGCGAGCGCTGGTCGCAGTGGCTCGAGTACGCCACGCCCGCGGCCGAGCCCGCCGGCGCTTGAAGGCCGACACGCGGGTCGTACCGCTCTCGTATCCCTACCTCGACGAGCGGGAGGAGGAGCTCGTCCTCGACGTCCTGAGATCGGGGCGGTTGTCTCTCGGGCCGACGATCGACCGCTTCGAGGAGGCCTTCGCGGAGGCGGTTGGAGCTCCCTACGCGGCGGCGGTGTCGAGCGGAACAACTGGCCTTCACCTGCTGTGCCATGCGGCCGGCATCGGCCCAGGCGACGAGGTGATCACGACGCCGTACTCGTTCGCGGCGTCCGCGAACTGCTTCATCTACGAAGGCGCGACGCCGGTATTCGCCGACGTCGATCCGGGCACGCTGAACCTGGAACCGGGCGCGGTCGAGGCCGCAATAACCGAGCGGACGCGGGCGATCGTGGCGGTCGACATCTTCGGCTATCCGTGTGAGCTCGACGCGATGCGCGAACTTGCCAAGCGCCACGACCTCGTCTTGATCGACGACGCATGCGAGGCGCTGGGGGCGCGCTACAAG
>JBKPFU010000187.1:0-6354 GCA_046728975.1 Actinomycetota bacterium
CCCCAACCTCATATCTCGCACTCCCCGGGCTGCAAAGCGTCGCGTCGCTGTGTCCTCGGTCGCGCACGTATCCTCACGTCATCCTGGGACGCGTATGCGTTTGCGTCCTTGCGCCGCTCGCTTTTCGCCGCCGATGAGCACGACCTCTTCGGTTGAGGGTCGCTGACGCTATGGCCAAAAAAGTCCTGACAATGATCAAGCTGCAGATCCCGGGCGGGCAGGCGAACCCTGCGCCGCCGGTCGGCCCCGCGCTCGGCCAGCACGGGGTCAACATCATGGAGTTCTGCAAGGCGTTCAACGCCGAGACGGCGCAGGAGAACGGGCGGATCATCCCGGTCGAGATCACCGTCTTCGAGGACCGCTCGTTCACCTTCATCACGAAGACGCCGCCCGCCGCAGTCCTGATCAAGGAGGCGCTCAACCTGGAGAAGGGGTCGGGCGAGCCGAACCGCGAGAAGGTGGGACGGCTCTCGCGCGACCAGGTGCGTCAGATCGCCGAGGTGAAGCTGAAGGACCTGAACGCCCGCGACCTCGACCAGGCGATGAGGGTGGTCGCGGGAACGGCGCGCTCGATGGGGGTGGAGACAGATCTATGAGTCAGCACGGCAAGAACTACCGGAGCGCGCGGGCACAGATCGATCGCGAGAACCTGTACTCGCCGGTCGAGGCGATCCGGCTCCTGAAGAGCTTCCCGGCGGCGAAGTTCGACGAGACGGTCGAGGTTCACTTCAACCTCGGGCTCAACGTTCGCCACGCCGAGCAGCAGCTCCGCGGGACGCTCATGCTCCCGCACGGGACGGGCCGCGAGACGCGCGTGGCCGTCTTCGCCGAGGGGGAGAAGGCGAAGGAGGCGGAGGACGCCGGTGCCGACGTCGTCGGCACGGCCGACCTGGCGACGCGGATCGAGGAGGGCTTCGACGACTTCGACGTCGCGATCGCGACGCCCGATCAGATGAGCAACGTCGGCAAGCTCGGCCGCATCCTCGGCCCGCGTGGGAAGATGCCGAACCCGAAGACCGGAACCGTGACGATGGACGTCGGGAAGGCGGTGCGCGAGTCGAAGGCGGGCAAGCTCGAGTACCGCACAGACCGCGGCGCGAACGTCCACGTGACGATCGGCAAGAAGAGCTTCGACGACCGGCAGCTGCTCGAGAACTACGCGGCGCTGATCGACGAGATCATGCGCGCGAAGCCGGCCGCCGCCAAGGGCCGTTACATTCGAGGCATTACACTCACGAGCACGATGGGTCCCGGCATCCACGTCGACCCGGCGCGGACGCGGGACCTGACAGACGAACTGGAGGAGCAGCCGGCAGAAGCCGTCACCGCTTAAGGAGGTTTTCCGCCAGAGACCGTTGGCAGCCCGTCAAGGGCAGAAGTCCAACTGAGGCGGCTCGGACCAAGAGTTCTGGTTGCTCGAGCCTGCCTCACGGCGGGCTCAAATCATGTTGAGACACGAAAAGGAACGGATCGTCGCGGAGCTGGTCGAGAAGCTGAAAGCCACCGACACGCTCCTCGTCGCGGATTACCGCGGCCTGACGATGAGCGAGATCGACGACCTGCGGACGCGGATGCTCGAAGCGGGCGCGCGTTTCACCGTCGTCAAGAACACGCTCACGAAGCGGGCGGCTGAGGAGGCCGGGGTCAACGACTTGCTCGAGCTGATCGAGGGGCCCACCGCAATTGCCTTCATCGAGTCCGACGGTGATCCCGTCGCGGCCGCGAAGGTGATGAGCGACGTCTCTCGCGCGCGCGACGTGCTCGTGATCCGCGGCGGGCTCCTGCAGGGCGCGACCGTCTCGGACGAGCAGATTCGCGACCTCGCGAAGCTGCCGCCGGCCGACACGCTGCGGGCGCAGCTCGCGGGCGCGGTCGCGGCGCCGCTGATGACGGTGGTCGGGCTGTTCGCTGCACCTGCGCGGGAGCTCGTCGGCGTGATCGACGCGCGCATCCGCCAACTCGAGGAGCAAGGCCCCGCCGACACCGCAGCGGCCGAAGTCACCGAGCAACCAGAAGCAACAGAAGAGCCAGCGTCGCCGGAAACCGAACAGGCTTCCGGCGAAGAAAAAGGTGAGGAGGAAGCAAGTGGCAGCGAAGACTGACACCGACAAGCTCGTCGATCAGCTCGGCAAGATGACCGTGCTGGAGCTCGTCGAGCTGAAGAACAAGCTCGAAGAGGAGTGGGGCGTGACGGCCGCCGCGCCGGTCGCGGTTGCGGCTCCCGGCGCTCCGGCAGCGGGCGGCGACGGCGCCGCCGCGGCCGAGGAGCAGTCGACGTTCGACGTCGTCCTCTCGGGCGCAGGCGACAAGAAGATCAACGTGATCAAGGTCGTCCGCTCCGTGACGGGGCTCGGCTTGAAGGAGGCGAAGGATCTCGTCGACGGCGCGCCGAACCCGGTCAAGGAAGGCGTCGATAAGGAAGAGGCCGAGAACATCAAGGGCCAACTCGAAGAGGCCGGAGCACAGGTCGAGTTGAAGTAGTCGCAGGCGGGGGAGGGCGCAGGTTCCCCCGCCTGCTCTCCTACCGCCGCTGTCGGGCGAGCAGCCGCTCGAGCCGCGCCACGCGCTTCTGCAGGCGCAGGTTCTGCCGGTACAGCCCTTGGATCGCGGCAAGCGCGACTCCGTCGGCATCCACGGTGCTGATGTGGCGCGCGTCTTCGCCCACGCCGAAGGCCGCTCGGAAGTCCTGCGCAGTCGGCCCGATGTGGCGGATCGCCGGCGACTGACTCTTGTAGCTCCACGTGAAGAGCGGGATGCCTGCCAGCCGCCGCAGGATCGTCCCCGGATTGACTCGGACGAAGCTCCGCTTGGCGTTCCGGTCGCTCAGCGACGACCACGAGCCGCCGCCGCCCGGGAGCGTCGCGCCGCTCGATGCGTCGGCGCTCGTGTAGAGGGTGAACCCGCCGGCGGCACGCGCCAAGAACTGGTTCCGGGCGGTCGTCGCGAGGTGGGCGAACGTCCCGCTGTCGGTCGTACTCGTATCCGCCCAGACGAAGCTGCCGGCGTGAAGGGCTTCGGCGCCGAAGCCGGCGGCGAACGCGCGAACGCCGGTCGCCTTGTTCTCGTTGCCGCCCGGGATCATCGAGGAGTTGCCGGTCGCCTCGTTCTGCGACCCACCGGCGACCACGCCCCAGTTGCTGGCCGTGTTCTGCCAGCCGCCGGCGACGGTCGCATGCGACCCGGTAGCGGCATTCCCATCGCCGCCGCCGATTGCGCCGTAGTAGGCGCTCGCGACGTTGTTGGTGCCGCCGGAGACCGTCGCGTACGCGTTGTTCGCCTTGTTGAACGCTCCGCCGCCAACCGTCGCGTAGTACGCATCGTCGGCCGCGCCCGCGTCGTCGCCGGCCTGGTTCCTGGCTCCGCCGCCGATCGCCCCGTAATGGTCAGTGACCTTGTTGGAGTAGTCGAGGCCGGGGTTGAACCACGCGGTTCCGCCGCCCCCGGAGACGACCGCGCCGACGACTCCGGCAGTCAGCGCGTTGTTAGCAGCGCCCGCGAGGACATTCGGGCTCGACGCGGTAGGTTCCAGCCGCAGAGCGCGGTCGCCGTTCACCTTGAGCTCGAGCGCCTCGTTGTCCGTCGTCCCGAGGAAGTTCGTGCCGGCGACGGTGCCGGCGTTGCCGGTCAGCTTCCAGTAGCGATCGTCGTGGTTGTGGTCACCACGGGCAATCTCGTTCGGGCCGGTTCCGAAGGCCGCGGCGAAGGTCGTGCCGGTGAGCGTGAGCCCGTCGCCCGCCGTGTACGTGGTGTCGTTGTCGGGGGCGCAGTTCAGGCTCGTCGTGTCGACGGCGTACTTCGCGACGTTTCCCTCGGGGCAGGTGGCCGGAAGACGGTCGGGGCCGGGATCTCCCTGCGGCCCGGGCGGACCTGCGGGACCTGCCGGGCCCCCGGGACCTGCGGGGCCTGCCGGCCCCGGCGGACCCTGCGGCCCTTGAGGCCCGGGCGGGCCGGGAGGCCCGGGCGGCCCTGGAGGACCTGGCTTTCCGCGCGGCCCGCGCGGGCCGTGCTTCACCTTCGTGAGCACGATGGTCGTGGCGTCGCGAGCAGCCTGAAAGCTCACGTCGAAGCCGTTCACGGCCGCGTTCCCGAACGGCGTCGCCGTTCCGAGCACGGCAATGAGGAGTGCTGCGCCCGCGAGCGCACGCGCGACCCGGTCACCCATGATTCCTCCTATTTGCAGGGACTAACGGCGCTTCGAACGTAACAGGAGCGTCGAAAAATTCAATAGGACCGGCCGACCAATTTCGAAGGACCGCACGAGCCCTCCTAGCTACCCCTTTTCAGGGATTTGTCTGACCAAGCCACAGGAACGCGCCGACAAGTCCGTCTACAGAGGCATCAACCCTCAACCAACCCTCAACTCCCCGGAGGTAACTCAATGCGGTTGAAGACCCTGATCGTCGCGCTCGTCGCAGCGCTCGCGGCCACCTCGGTGGCTCTGGCGCACGACCGCCCGGCGAAGCCGGCCAAGCCAGCCAAGGCTTGCAAAGGCAAGGCGCGGGTCGCCGTCATGCTGGCCGGAACCCTCACGTCCGATCCAGCGGCCGATTCGACCTCCTTCACGATGAAGGTCCTGCGTTCGAACCGCCACGGCAGGCTCTACAAGAAGGCGGGCGAGGCGACGCTCAACGTCGACGCGAAGACCCGCTACCGCAAGGCCGGCAAGGACATCAAGCTCGAGGACCTGGCGCTCAACGATCAGGTTCACGTCCAGGCCAAGGTCGCGAAGTGCGCACTGCGCGGTGCAGCGGCCGACGCGCTGCCGGCGCTGACGGCACGAAAGGTGCACGTCAAGTCGGCTCCGGCGCCCGAAGCGCCTGAATCGCCCGAATCGGGCTCATAGACCCTTCTGCGACCGGGAAACAGGAGCGCCCCTGAGGGCGCTCCTGGCATTTCCGGCGAAGCGAAGCTATATTCTGGCGGGGCAAGCGGAAAATCCGTCGGCCGCCGCTTGCGCTACAGCCATCCCTTTCGCTATCTTTGTGGGTCGCGCCGTAGTCCGCCTGTCCGCATTTTCTCGAGCCGTAAAGGGAGGCACTAACACTTGACCAGCCAGGTCGCCGCGCCTCGCGCGCGGAAGAGCTTTTCACGCCTGAAGCACGTCCTCGAGCTCCCCCACCTAATCGACATCCAAAAGGCCTCCTTCCGGTGGTTTCTGGAGGAGGGTCTGCGCGAGACGATCGAGGACATCTCACCAATCGAGGATTACACCGGCACGCTCGCGGTCGAGTTCGGCGAGTACAAGTTCGGCGATCCGCCGATCTCGATTCAGGAGTGCCGCGAGAAGGACCTGACCTACCAGGCCCCGCTCTCGATGACGGTCCGCTTCGTCAACAAGGAGACGGGCGAGATCCGCGAGCAGACGGTCTTCATGGGCGACTTCCCGATGATGACCGATTGGGGCACGTTCATCATCAACGGGACGGAGCGCGTGATCGTCACGCAGCTCGTCCGGTCGCCGGGCGCTTACCTGATGGAGCCGAAGGATGCGACGAAGCAGGTCTTCACGGCGAACCTGATGCCCTCCCGCGGCTCGTGGCTCGAGCTCGAGATCGACAAGAAGGGCATCCTCTACGCGCGCATCGACCGCAAGCGCAAGCTGCCGATCACGACGCTGCTGCGCGCGCTGCCCGAGGAAGACCCGTCCACGGGATGGAAGCTCGACACGAGCTCGAACGAGGCGATCCTCGAGCTTTTCTCGAACTCGATCTACATCGTCAACACGCTCGAGAAGGACCCGGCGACGACGGAGGACGAGGCGCTGATAGAGGTCTTCAAGAAGCAGCGCCCCGGTGAGCCGCCTACGCTCGATAACGCGCGCAACCTGCTGCGCTCGCTCTTCTTCGATCCGAAGCGCTACGACCTGACGAAGGTCGGTCGCTACAAGCTGAACCAGCGCCTCGAGGTCGACGTCAAGGACGACGTCCGCGTCCTGACGACTCAGGACATCCTCGCCCTGGTGCGGCGGCTCGTCGAACTGCCCGAGAAGATCGGCGTCGATCCCGAGTCGAAGGATTACGCGGCGGACGCGATCGTCCTTTCGCGCGACCCGATCCGGGGAGAGCTCGACGAGTACGAGGACTTCGGCAACCGGCGCCTGCGGACGGTCGGCGAGCTCATCCAGGAGGCGTTCCGCGTCGGGCTCTACCGGATGGAGCGCGTCGTCCGGGAGCGGATGACGACGGAGGACGTCGACACGATCACGCCGCAGACGATCATCAACATCCGCCCGGTCGTCGCGGCGCTGAAGGAGTTCTTCGGCTCCTCGCAGCTCTCGCAGTTCATGGACCAGACGAACTCGCTGGCGGGCCTTACGCACCGGCGTCGCCTGTCGGCGCTCGGCGCGGGCGGCCT
>JBKPFU010000188.1:0-1821 GCA_046728975.1 Actinomycetota bacterium
CCGCTCACCATCGAGCCGATGAGCACCACCGTCTTCAGCGGCGGAGCCGTCGCCCACGTCTTCGCGGCGCACCCGTGATCGAGAAGTATCCGAACTGCGCGGCCCTGAATGCTGTCTACCCGCATGGCGTGGGTCGTTATGGGAGCCGATGCGTGAGGCGACGACCGTCTGCGCGAACGTCCTGTCACTCGGCGTGGGCGTGACTGCTACTTCTCAGCCCAGGCCGCTGTCGCCTTGTTTGACAACTAAGGATGCAGCCTTTATGGAGCCCCGTGGTTGCAACCGGTGGCAATCAGCCGCAAGTCCACTGAGCGCGAGAGCGGCCGAAACAAGCCATAACCGTTGCCGTGGGTTGCGACCAGTTGCCGAAACGAGCGCATGGTAAGGAGGGGGTCGACGGTTCGAGTCCGTCAGAGGGCTCTAAAAGCCCTGCAAATCGGAGATTCGTGTTGTCTGTGCTGAATCGCCGGTAAGGAGGGGGTCAGCGATGGCTGCGGAATGCGCGGATTTGCAGCACCTTTATCGTGGTGGGGAACTTGCCGGGGAGCGCGGGGTCGCACCAGGGTCGCACCGCGTGGCCGGCGCTCTACTTCGTCGACACGGAGGGCATCATCCGAGACGACCATTTCGGCGAAGGCCGCTACGAGCAATCGGAACGCGTCATCCAGCAGCTGCTCGGCATCGACCGTGAGTTCGTTAACGCCGACGGGCTCGGCGTCGAGCCGGAGGCCGACTGGGACCACCTGCGGACGCCCGAGACTTATCTCGGCTACGAGCGCAGCGAGCACTTCGCGTCACCAAACGCCCCAGCATTCAAGCAACGCCGTGCGTACGAGCTCCCCGGGCGCCTGCGCCTCAGCCTCAACCACTGGGCCCTCGCCGGCGAGTGGACGATCGGGCGTGAGAACGTCGTGCTCGACCAGGCAGGCGGAAGGATCACGTACCGGTTCCATGCGCGCGACGCGCATCTCGTGCTGTCTCCCGGAACCCACGAGCCGATTCGCTTCCGCGTGCTCCTCGACGACAAGGCTCCAGGCCCGTCACACGGCGTCGACGTCGACGAGGACGGGAACGGCCTCCTCCGGGAGGGCCGCCTCTACCAGCTCGTCCGACAGCACGACGGGGTTGGCGAGCGGACGCTTGAGATCGCGTTCCTCGAGCCCGGCGCCGAGGCGTACGCGTTCACATTCGGCTAGGTGTGCAGGCTGATGAACGGAGTGCGACTCATGGTTGTCGGAAACTCGCTTGAAGCAGAGACGATCTGCGGCCTCTTGCGGACGGAAGGAATTGCCTGCGATCACCGCCAGACGGACGTGGGTGCAGGCGCCGGCGACGCTGTAGGCGATAGCGGCCCGCGCGAGATCCTGGTGGCGCTGGACGACCTCGAGAGTGCGCGGCAGCTTGTCACCACCGACACCTCGTAGGGCGCGCTGTCTTTCTGGCCACACGGCAGCTTCTCTGCCGGCCGAACCACTACTGGGAACCGGCGCCACCCGAGGCGCCCGCGGGCTCTACGAGGTTTGCACCGGATAGCGCAGATGCGTGACGCCCACACCGGTGACGACGATCGGGTTGCCGAGGATGACCGGTGTGTTCGCGAGTTGGTCGAACAGCCGCACTCCTGCGCCTAGCAAGACGGCAGCCAGATCGATTTGGATCTCGTCAAGCAGTCCCGCGTTCAGGCACTGCTGGATCGTCTGGGCGCTCTGCACTCTCACGGACTTCGGGCCTGCCGCCAATTTCGCTCGAGCAACGGCGCTTTCGATGCCGTCGGTGACGAACTGGACTGTCGAGCCGGGCCGTGGCCAGCCATCGGGCACG
>JBKPFU010000189.1:0-3106 GCA_046728975.1 Actinomycetota bacterium
GAGCGGTTGCACGCCCACCTCGACGGCAGGCGGATGACGGACCGCGAGGCTGCGGGCGCGCTCGGCATCGGCTACGCGATCAGGTACGCCGCGACGACGGGCACGGTCGCCATCCGTTGGGAAGGCGCGCGTGCGCCGACGGTCTGGACGGTCGACGCTCCCGAGATCGACCCGGCCGAAGCGTGCCGCGAGCTCGCTCGACGCTACCTCCACATCTTCGGGCCGGCCACCGCTGACGGGTTCGCCCGCTGGGCCGGGATCTCGCGACGGGCAGCGGCCACTGCATTCGCTTCGCTCGAGGGATCGCTGCGGCCGGTCCGATCGCCGCTTGGCGACGACTGGCTGCTCGCAGAGGACGAACCGGCGATTCGCGCCGCCGAGTCGGTCGCCGCGCCCGCGCGCCTGCTGCCGAGCGGCGATGCCTACTTCCTGCTCGACGGAGCACCGCGAAAGCTTCTCGTTCCGCGCGAGGATCAGCGGCAGCGTCTCTGGACGCCCCGCGTGTGGCCAGGCGCGCTCCTCGTCGAAGGCGAGATCCGCGGAACCTGGAGACGGTCACATCACACCGTACGGATCGACGCCTGGGCACGTCTCTCGCGTGGAGTGCGCGACGCGATCGGGGCCGAGGCCAACGCGCTGCCGCTCCCCGGTGTCGACCGACCAATCGAGGTGGTCTGGGACCTATAAGCAGCGCCTGCCCTACGTCGAGCCAACTCCGGTGACGGTAAGACTCGGCCGGTCGGTCTGTCTGGGGCCGTTGGACGAGGCGGTCCTTGCGCCCTTACTCGCCCTGACGTGCACGGCGAAGTCGCCGCGCTCGTCCTCGCGCAGGTCCCCGACGTCGAGCGCGACTAGCTCGCCGGCGCGCAGGCCGGCGCCGAGCAGGAGCGCGACCAGCGCCCGGTCGCGCGCCGAGCCCGCGGCGCCGAGCAGCCGCACCGCTTCCGGCTCGGACAGCACCTGGTAAGGCCGCTGCACGCTGCCGCCGGGGGTCTTGAGCAGCTCCCCGATCATGTCCTTCGGGAGCGTGTGCGCACCGAACAGCCGCGCCCACTTGAGGAACGAGCCAGAGCCGCGAGCGCCTGCGCCTGGGAGCCGAGCGCGAGCGCGGAGCTCGTGACGTGCGCCCGCGAGGGCACATGAGATGGTATTGAGGGGCCGTTAACCTCGCGATTGGACCCGACGCTCGGCTTCGCCTCGCGCGGGTCAATCGCTGGAAGTTAGGTCACAGAGGAGAACGTGCGATGGCGAAACCACGCAAGCCAAATGCGGCCCGAAAGCTGCCTGTGCCATCGGATAGCCACGCCAACATCGAGGATTGGATCCGGCGCGTGATGCCGGATCTGGATCCCATCGTCAAGCGGCTGGACGAATTGATCTGCGAGACAATCCCCGGGCTTCAATGCGCCGTCAAGTGGAAGAAGGCGTACTACGGGTTGCCAGAACTCGGGTGGATCATCGAAATGGTCGCCTACGACGTCTCCGTGAATATCGTTTCTTCGGCGGCGCGGAATTCGACCCTCCGCCGCCGCTGGGAACCACCGAACGGACCCGCTACGTCAACGTGAAGACCCTGGAGGAGGCGCAGGACCGGAGATGCACACGTGGATCGAGCAAGCGGCGCGCGTGCCGGGTTGGAGATGAGGTCCACGAGACGAAGACGCGACGCGGGTTCGATTCCCGCCGCCTCCATACTCCCCGCGAAGCGCGGGTTTCCGATCGGAACGATTCCGAGGGGTCAACCCGGCTCCTCGTTCAGCGCCCGTAGCGCTGTTTCGAGGTCGCTTACGTCTAGGTGCGCGTAGATGTTCGCGGAATGATTAGCGACCATCTGCGGAGCGAGGCCTGAGCCGAATACCTGCGGTGCCCAATCCGTGCCCAAACCTGCGAATCCGCTCATGGAGGAAAGCGGCGAGCGACCCGAGCTAGCGGGGAAAGCGGATAGCCACGCCACTTCCCGCCTCCTCCTCCCGCGCCCCAGAGCCCCGATCTTCCTTTAGCCCAGCGTCTTCGCGGATTTCGCTCTGTCGGCACTCGATAGTTCGCGGTTCGTCTCTTTGCTCGCGCTGGGCAGGGCGGACAAGTCCTCTACGCACTCAGCATGAGCGGCGGTGACCAAAGAACTCATCCGTCGCTTGAAACTGATCCACGCGAGGGTGCGCGACCACAGGTTTAGACGTTTTCACGAAGGACAGACCAGTCCGACTACACGGATCTGGTCAGAGGGCTTTCAGGGGTTCTGCCTGCATCGGGTCACGGTGGTTTCAGAGGAAGGGTCTAGTTCCTCACGCAAAGACACTCCACGAGGGAGGCAGCAATGGCAGCAACCGAAACCGCTGAGCGGCGACGCACGAATGCGTCGTTCCGCGAGACTCAGCTGACACACGACGAGACCAAGAACGCGCTCAAGACGACCGAGTTCGTGGCGATGGTCGGTGTCATCGCGGCGATCCTCGTCGCAACGTGGGCGTCCGACTCGCTCAACGACGTGCGCGCCTGGACGCTCGTCGCCGCAGTCGCGATCGGCTACATGGTCAGCCGCGGGCTGGCCAAGTCGGGCAGCAAGTACGCGGGCGGCGAAGACCCGCTCAACCGAGACAACAGCTAAGCGAGCTGATCTCAAGGCTGTGCCGGGGCGGCGTACATGCCCCGGCACAGCCGTCGAATCGCAATCACGACGCAAAGGAGAAAGCGACATGCCGCGAATCGAAGACTCGATCGACGTTCAAGTTCCCGTCCAGCAGGCCTACAACCAGTGGACGCAGTTCGAGGAGTTCCCGACCTTCATGGAAGGGATCCAATCTGTCGAGCAGCTCGACGAGACGCACGTTCAATGGGTCGCCGAGATCCGCGGCGAGCGCCGTGAGTGGACGACGGAAATCACCGAGCAGCAGCCGGACGAGCGGATCGCCTGGAAGACGATCGCCGGCGAAGTGAAGAATGACGGTGTCGTCACGTTCGAGCCCGTCGACGATGGACGAACGCGCGTCAACGTCCGGATGGAGGTCGAGGGCGAGTCGGAGGCCGAGAACGTCGCGGGCGATCTCCTCGCGATCGTCAAGAGCCAGGTGCACGGTGATCTCGAGCGGTTCAAGCAGCTGATCGA
>JBKPFU010000190.1:0-6920 GCA_046728975.1 Actinomycetota bacterium
CGCGATCGGCTGCCCGAACTGGACGCGCTCGCGCGAGTACTCGACCGCGTACTCGTAGGCGGCGCGCGCGACCCCGACCGCGCCGGCCGCGGTCCCGGGCCGCGTGTGGTCGAGGGTCCGCATCGCGATCTTGAAGCCCTCACCCTCCTCGCCGAGCCGGTTCTCGTCCGGGAGGCGCACATCCTGGAGCGCGACAGCGGACGTGTCCGTCGCCCGCTGGCCCATCTTGTCGAGGTGCTTCTCGATCGTCACGCCCTCGGCGGCGGCCGGGACGATGAACCCCGAGAGGCCACGGTGCCCCTTGCTCTTGTCGGTCGAGGCGAAGACCACGAACCACGACGCGTGGCCGGCGTTCGTGATGAACATCTTCGACCCGTTCAGCACGTACTCGTCGCCGTGGCGGACGGCGGTCGTCTGAATCCCCGAGACGTCCGAGCCCGCGTTCGGCTCGGTCAGCGCGAACGAGCACAGGATCGGCGAGTCGACGAGCGGCGGCAGCCACTCGCTCTTCTGCTCGTCGGAGCCGGCGATCAGCACCGGCAGCGGACCGAGGACGTTCGCGACGATCGATGTCGCGATTCCCGAGCAGCCCCACGAGAGCTCTTCGCCGATCAGCATCCCGTCGAACGCGGAGAGACCCGCGCCGCCGTACTCCTCCGGGATGTGCGGGTTCATCAGCCCGATCTCGTGCGCCTTCGCGATCACGTCGACGGGGTGCGTCGAGCGCTCGTCGTACTCGGCGGCCTTCGGCCTGATCTCCCGTTCGGCGAACTCGTGCGCGAGCTCGCGCAGCGCCCTCTGCTCGTCCGACAACGCGAACGAGATGCCCGCCTGAAGCTGTTCCACGGTCGCCGCCATTTACGTTGATTGACTAGTCAGTCAATGGTACCGCCCACCGGAAACCGTGTTCTTCAGGTGCCGGCTCGAGCGGGCTGGCGGGCAGGCCGGGGCGCGGCTCTCGCTCGTTGTAGGGCGTGGGGGCGACGTCGTTCGGAGCGGAGGGATGGAAGAGCGAGGCGAGGTACTGGATCTGCCCGCGCCCGGGGCCGAGCTCGAACATGCCGCCGCCGTACAGACCGATCCCGCGGTCGTCGCAGTACTGGTAGAAGTCGAAGAGCTCGCGCAGGAAGCCGAAGCGCGAAGGCTTCACGTTCAAGGTGCGCGGCGGGAAAGGCAGAGTCTCCACGTCCGCGACGGAGTGGATTGGCGCATCCCAGGTGATCCGATGGCGATGCGGCTCGAGCACGGGATCGGTATCGGCGGTTAGCGCGGGGTCCTCGATGAGCGCGTCCGGGAACCCTTCGACGACGCGGCCGTAGAGCGCAACGTCGGTGGGCGGATCGACCGCGGGGTCGACGTAGAAGGCCTTGAAATCGACAATGTCGACTGCGCCCGTCGCGGCGAGCTCCGCGATCAGCGCCTCAGTCCAGCGCGCCGCGGGATCGAGCTTGAAGCGCAGCCCGGGATAAAGCCCGAGCCGGCGCCGGAGCGGCTCGGCGCTCGGCGGATCGCCGAGCCCCGGAGAGACGACGAACGTCAGCGGTCGCGGCTCCCGGCCGAGCGCGTCGGCGAGCGAGAGCCGTTGCTGCCGCAGCGCCAGATCGAGCGCGGCGCTCTCGTACGCCCACCGCCGGTGCGGCTCGGGTATGTCCAGTGCGGCGGCGAAGGACGCGAGCGTCCACGACCCCGCCAGCGGCAGGATCGGCCCGGCCGCCTGCTCGCGGTCGTGCGCCTCCGTGTACCACGTCACGTCCTCGCCGACCCCCTCCTCGCCGCCGCCGTGCAGCCGCACGAGCGTCGTCACGCGCGTGAAGTCGCGCGTGACGTCCGCCTCCAGCCGCTCGAGCTCGTAACGGTCGACCTCGAGCGGGAGCTCGGAGACGCGGTCGTAGATCACGAAGAAGGAACCTACAGACGAGAGCCCCGGCGGCTGCCGGGGCTCTCGGACGTTCGGTTGCGGTCTGCTTACTTCTTCTTGCCGCCGGCGTTCCCCCCGCCGTTGCCATTGCCGTTGCCGCCGCCGTTCCCGTTGCCGCGGCCGTTCCCGTTGCCGCCACGGTTTCCGTTGCCGCCGCGGCTTGCGCTCTGCGCGTTCTGCGCCTTCTGCGCTTGCCGGGCCAGCTGGTGCGGCTTCGACTTCTTTGCCTTCTTGACGTTCGCCGACCCTCGGGTTTCAGCCCGCTGGGTGCTCAAACCGCGTTGAACGCTGTGCTTCTTGGCCTTCTTCGCCTTCTTCGCCTTCTTGGCCTTGTGGATCTTGTTGGCCTTGGGAGCAATTTGAGCGCTTTCGGGCACCTGGTCCGCCGGCGGCGTCGCCGTGGTCGGGCAGCCTCCCGCAGGCGCCGGAATGATGTCGCCGTGCCGCGCATGGGCCGGAAGCGCATGGTTCGACACGGTGATCATCACGTACGGGTTGCTCTGTGAACCCGTGCGATGGCAGATCGTCGTCTTCCCCTTCGGATACTGGTTCTCCTGGGCCGAGCTGCTCGAACCCGCGAAGACATGCGCCCCGTGTGCGAGCTTGCCCGGAGCAGCGGCAACCAAGCCGCCGATCGCCGCACCCCCGATGGATGCACCAACCGCGAAAAAGACCACGATCGCGGCACCGAGAGTCAGGACTCGCGTCCGGCCTCTCGTCCAGAAACGTCTCATAGGCGACTCCCTTCGACGTCGTGCAGGTCCATGGAGGAGACGTTCGGGAGATTCCCCTCTTGCGCTCTGCTCTCACATCGTCGCACGGAGCCTGCGAAGCTCGGGATCAAGCGGATTGAGCGCCGCTGCGCGTGCCAACGCGGCACGGCGGGTCGCGCCCTCGCTCACAAGCGCCAGGTCGACCCAGAGCTCCCAGTCCCGAGCGTCTTTCGCGAGGCCGTGCTGGAAGCTCGATCGCGCTTCATCGACCTTCCCTTGCTCGAGCTGCGCCTCGCCCAGCAGGCGCCACGGCTCCGGCGACCACGGCGCCCACGTCTTGGCCGAGCGCGCAGCCTTCTCCGCCTCGGTCGCCTGCGCGCGGTCGAGCGCGTCGCCCGCCCGTTCGATGAAGTGGTTCCCCACGAACCCGAGGGCGCCGATCGACGCGATCAGACAGCACCCTGCAATGCCGAGCAGCCGGGGCAGGCGGCCGGGCCGCACACGCGGCTCGCCTGCGGCGTCGAGGGCGAGCAGCGCCGCAGCGCAGACGAGCGCCGCGACGGTGACGGCCGGGAGCTCCCAGTCCCAGTCCTGTGCGGAGTGGACGAGGAAGACGGCATAGCCGCCCAGCGCGGCCGGCGCCGCGGGATGGCCCCGGGCGAGAACGCCGGCGACGATCGGGACCGCCAGCAGCGAAACGAGGAGAACCAGCCCGACGGGCCCGAGCTCGGTGAGCGTCTCGAGCTCGAGCGCGTGTGCGTCGCGAACCGGCAGCGGATCTTCTCGGTGAGCGAGCCAGTACCGCTGAAACGTGCCGGAGCCTGAGCCGAGCAAGGCGTTGGAGCGATAGTCGCGCCACGCGACTCGCCAGTACTCCACACGGCTCGACCCCGAGACGCTGAGCAAGCGCGCGCGCTGATTCGCCTTGACCGTCGGGCCGGCGGTTGAGAACGCGCGGTACACGCGTCCGCCGTAGGCGACGGCGGCGACGGAGACGACGATCACGAGCGCGCAGGCGAGCACGGCCACGAGACGTCGGCGAGCGCGGGGAAGCGCCGCGACCACGAGCCCCACGCCGAGTGCGAGCCACGCGCCTCGGCCGTACGTGAAGTACAGCGTCGGGACGAGCACGAGCACGGGAGCGGCAAGTGCAAGGCGGCGGGTGGTGGCGGCGAGCCCGAGCGCGAGGACGACGCCGATCGCCGCAAAGGCGGCGAGCGCGTTGGAGTAGCCGAGTGGCTCCGCCAAGCGGCGTGTTGCATCCGGGGCGGCAGACGCCACGTCGTAGGTCGCCCCACCGAAGATCCGCGTCGCGAGGGCGTACGCGGACACGGCCGTGATCGCCCCGAGCGCGCCGTACAGCAGCGGCAGGGATCGCCCAAGGAGCAGGAGCGCAACCGCCGAGGCGAGGTAGACGAGCCCTCGCTCGCCGTCCAGGACGGTCTCCGAGAGGTCGTCCGACCAGAGCGCCGAAAGCCAGATCCACGCGACGAACGCGGCCAGCAACGCAAGGAAAACCGCTCCCGCCCGCGTCGGCGCTCGAGCGCGGGAGAACGCGAGCAGGCCCGCAACCACGCCGGCCGGCACGACCGTGCTCCAGCCCCAGCTCGGCGCGGCATACCCACCACCGTCGGCCGCCAGGCTCAACAGGAACGCAAAGGCAAAGAGCGCCGAGCCGTAGACTTGCCCCGTGGACTTCGAGCTCACCGACGAGCAGCGGCTCACGCAGGAAACGGTACGCGCGTTCGTGGACGAACGCGTCCTGCCGAATGCGATCGAGAACGACATCAGCCATCGCCTGGACATGTCGGTGATCGAGGGGATGGCGGAGCTGGGTCTGCTCGGAATCGTCGTTCCCGAGGAGTACGGAGGCGCCGGCCTTGATTTCGTCTCCGAGGCCCTCGTCTGCGAGGAGATCGAACGGGGCGAGGCGGCCTTCCGCACGCTGATCTCCGTTCACGTCGGGCTCAACTCACTCGCGCTGCTCGCGTATGCGAGCGAAGAGCAGAAGGAGCGCTGGCTCATGCCGCAGGCCCGCGGCGACAAGATCGCCTGCTTCGGGCTGACCGAGCCGGCGGCCGGCTCGGACGTCGCCGCCATGAAGACCACTGCCCGCCGTGAAGGCGACGTCTACGTCCTCAACGGCTCGAAGAACTGGATCTCGTACGCGACAGTCGCCGACCACGCGCTCGTGTTCGCCAAGACCGATCCGTCGGCAAAGCACAAGGGGATCTCCGCGTTCGTGGTCGAGAAGAGGATGCCCGGCTTCTCGTCGGCCGAGACCGAGCACAAGCTGGGCATCTGGGCCGGCTCAACCGGCGAGCTCTTCTTCCAGAACGTCGAGGTGCCGGCGGACAACCTCATCGGCGAGGAGGGCCAGGGGTTCGAGATCGCGATGTACGGTCTCGACCAGGGCCGTTTCACGGTTGCGGCCGGCGCCTGCGGCGTCATCCGAGCCTGCCTCGAGCGCTCGGTCGAATACGCACGTGAGCGCCAGACGTTCGGGCAGCCGATCGGCAAGCACCAGTTCGTTCAGGACATGATCGCGGAGATGGTGCTGGCCTATGAGACGTCGAAGCTGCTCGTCATGCAGGCGGCGTGGATGAAGAACGAGGGCCTGAGAAACACGCGCGAGACGTCGCTGGCGAAGTGGCACGCGACCGAGTCGGCGTTCCGCGCGGCGCACCTAGCGATCCAGGTGCACGGCGCGTACGGGTACTCGGCCGAGTACGGGATCGAGCGTTACTTCCGCAACGCGCGGGCGCCGATCATCTACGAGGGCACCACGCAGATCCACAAGCTGATGCAGGCCGAGCACGCGCTGGGCTACCGGCCGCTGAACGGCCGCGACGGGCAGATCTCGCCGCTGGCCGCGTGGGCTCCCGCCCTCGCGCGCGTCCACCGTGAGGCTGCGCCGACAGGCGCCTAGATCTCAATGCCCCTGCTGGCCGCTTCGTTGCTCGCCGCGGCGGCGGTCGGCTCGTTTCCGCACGCCGGCGTCCTCGTGGTCGGTCAGAGCCTCGGCGCCCTTCGGCTGGGGATGACCCCGGCGCAGGTGACGCAGCACTGGGGCGCAAATCACGGGATTTGCCAGGGCTGCCGGGAGCGAACGTGGTACTACAACTACGCGCCGTTCACCGAGAAGGGAGCCGGCGTGAGCTTCCGACGCGGGCGCGTCGCCGCGGTATTCACGCTCTGGCAGCCGAGCCGGTGGCGCGAGAGCGGTGGCCTGCTCATGGGCGAGGACCTGCGCCGGCTTCGGGCGCGCTTCAAGCCGCTCCGCCGGACTGTCTGCGACGGCTATCAGACGCTCGCGTACCGCGCTCCGGGCTCGGTCACCGACTTCTACGTGGTCGACGGCCGGATCTGGGGGTTCGGCCTCAGGCGACGGGGAGTTCCGCCGTGCCGGTAGGCCGCCTCGGCTCGACCGCAATCAGTCGGGCGAGGAGCGGGATCGCCGCGAGGATCGGCAGCGCGCAGATCGGCCACAGCACCTGGTATCCCTCGGTCGCGTCCAGGTAGGGCGACGCGAGGTCGATCGCAGCGCCGGCGACGACAGGCCCGATCAGCAAGCCGACGCCCTTCGTCATCGTCGCGAGGCCGGCGATGCCTCCGCGATGCCGAGCCGGCATCAGCTTGAACAGGAGCCCCCAGGCGAGCGTCATCACGGTTCCGCCCGCGACGGCGACCGGGAAGATCAACGCGTAGTACCAGTCGTGCCACTGCTGGGCGAACCCGCCGACGAGCAACCCACCCCCGTAGACGAACGACGCCATGAACATCAGGCGCGCAAGCCCGATGCGGTCGCCGATCGGGCCGGACCCAATCGCGGCCACCACGTAACCGGCGGCCACAGTAGCGAGGACGGCCGAGGAGACCGACAGCGGCTGGTCCAGACCCTTGATGATGTAGAGGACGACGAACGTCCGCATCGCGGCGAACGTCCCCTCCCAGGCGGAGTTGGCAAGGAGGAAGAGCCTGACGTTCGGCTCCTCGCGCAGCAGGCACATGCTGGTCGAGAGATAGCTGCCGACGCCCTTGAAGACGCGTTCGTGTCCACCCCTCTCGCGCGTGAAGATGATCGTTGCGCCGCACGCGGCCGTGGTCACGACGGCCGCGACGAGAAACGGGGCTGCGTCCCAGGCGTTGAAGAGGGCACCTCCGCCGACGAGCGCCGCGCCGAGGGCGATCCCGCGCAGGATGTGCTGCACGCTCTGTGAGCGTCCGTAGACCCTCTCCGGCAGCACGTCGGGATACAGACCGCGGTAGGGCGGCTCGTAGAGGTAGTA
>JBKPFU010000191.1:0-7246 GCA_046728975.1 Actinomycetota bacterium
GATGTCCATCGCGCGCTCGCCGTCGTCGCCGCTGCGGCAGCAGACGGGAACGGAACAGCTTTCGGGATCGAGACGGTCGACGCGATCGTGGCGGCAATCCCCGCCGACGAGGCGGCGTACGTCGAATGGCGTTTCGGCGACCGCGACTCCATCCGCGTCGCGCGCGGTGGAGACGAACCGCCGTGGCTCGACGGGGCGCTCGCGGCGACCTGCCGCTCGTACCCGCTGCGCGACATCGAGCACGCCGCCTCGGTCGAGCCGCTGAGGATCAGCGACGTCGTCTCGCGCGCGCGTTTCCGAACGAGCCGGTTCTACGTGTCCGTGATGCGGCCGCTGGGCCGCGAACACGAGCTGAAGTTGTGGCTGCCGGCGCCTCCCGGCCACGCGCGCTTCTTCGAGCTCGAGCGGGGGCCCGGCCCTGACTTCGACGAACGCGATCGTTCGTTCCTCTCGCTCCTCCGGCCGCACCTTGCCCGCCTGCGCGCGCGGTGGGAGCGCCGGCCGCACCCGCCGTCCTTGACCGAGCGCGAGCTCGACGTGCTCGCCCTGGTTGCACAGGGCTTGACGAACCGCCAGATCAGCAGCCGGCTTTTCATCTCGCCGGCAACCGTCCGAACGCACCTCGAGCACATCTACGACAAGCTCGGGGTGCGGACCCGCGCGGGCGCGGTTAGCGCCGCATTCCGCACGGCCTCATAGAGCGCCGGCTCGAAATACGTCAGATGACCGATTGCCGCCGCGATCCCGGCGATCGAACGTGTTCTCAGGAGACGACCAAGAGGAGGCGAAAAGAGACATGCGTTCAGTCCTGTCTGTGACGCTGGGCGTCGCCGCGTTGGCAGCGTCGTTCTTGGCATTCGGCGCCGAAGCCGGGCCGCCGTGGGGGCCGGAGACGCCGCCCTTCAATGTCGAGGCCATCCTTCGGGACGTCACCGGCGCTAGCGGCTTTGGTCACGTCAAGTTCCGTCAGCCGAACGACACCGAAAAGATCATTTACCTCGACACATGGGTGCGCGACCTGGCGCCGAACCACGCCTACCGGCTTCAGCGCGCCGTGGACACGACGCTGGACGGCAACTGCCCGCGCGTAGAGGCTGACTGGCTGACGCTGGGCAAGGGGCTTGTTCCGCAGGCGATCACCACCGACGCCCGAGGCACTGGCCGGGAGTACTTGTTCCGTGACCTCGCCGCGGTGCCGACCGGCAAGCAGTTCGATATCAACTTCCGCGTGATCGACGCGGTCAGTTCGACTCCGGTACTCGAGAGCGGCTGTTACCGGTTCACGGTCAGCCCTTAGGAAGCGTCGAAAAGCCAAAGGGCGGCCACCTTCCACGTTGGCGTGGCGTCGGCCGAAAGCGTCAGTTGGTTGGCGCAATGTCTGTTCGGCCCACCTTCGGCTCAACCAAGCTTGGACGGATCCCGGCCCGCGAGTTCGGCGGAGCTAGGATCGCCGGGCTGTGTTCACCGTCGAACAGCGAGACGCGCTGCGTGCGCGAATGCTCCAGCTCGCGGAGGAAGACGAGCGCGTTGTCGCCGGAGCCGCTGTGGGCTCGCTCGCTGTCGGAAGCGGCGACCGCTTCTCCGACTTGGACCTCACTTTCGGGATCGCTGACGGTGTGCCGGTCGCGCATGTTCTCGACGGCTGGACGCGCACGCTCACCGGGGAGCTCGACGCGGTACAGCTCGCCGACCTCGAAGCGGGGCCGACCATCTACCGCGTATTCCTGTTGCCAGATGCACTGCAGTTCGACCTCTCCATGGCATCGGCGACAGAGTTCCGCCCCGCAGGGCCGCGATTCCAGCTTCTCTTTGGCGAGACAGCCACGGACGCGTCCGGGGTTCGCCGCCCGTCGCGGGGGAGCCTCTTCATTCCCACGCCCCCGGTCGCAGAGGACATTTTCGGCTGGGGGGTCATCTATGCGCTGCACGCACGGGCGTGCATCGAGCGTGGCCGCGTGTGGCAGGCCGAACATTACGTCGGCGCGGTGCGCGACCATGCCCTCTCGCTCGCGTGCCTCCGTCGCGGGCTGCCGGCCGTGCAGGCGCGTGGCTACGACGAGCTTCCGCCTGAGACTCTCGCGGGCTTCGACCGCACCCACGTCGGGTCGGCCGAGCCCGACGCACTACGCGGAGCACTCGCCGCCTCTGCCGTCGCTCTCCTCAACGAGGGTGCGGCAGCGGACCTGCCGGACGTGGATGTCGTCGCAGAGCGCCTCGCTGAGCTTCATTAGGTCGCGTCATTCAGATCCGCGTCGCCAGAGCCAGCGGAGCGCATCCGGCAGGATCGCCCCGCCGTGGTTCGGGTCGTGACCACCATTTCCAAGGACGAGACGAAGGTCGTACCCACGTTCCGCGAGGGCGGCAGCGACTCGCAAGTTCGCACTGAACCAGTTGAGCTCAGCGGCATCCCAGTTGAGATCGCGGGTGCTTGCCTGGAGGAAGACCCGCAGCGGTTTCCTCGGCGTGTCGTGGATCAGCTCTGGGTAGCGGTTGCCGCCGCGGAGTTGAGCGAAGCTACCGACGAAGCTCAGGACTCGCCGGAACCGATCAGGCCGCATCCAAGCGGCCGTGAATGCGCCGCTCCCGCCGCTACTCCCGCCGCCGATCGCCCACTGGTCGGGGTCGTCCGTGACGACGTAGCGGTCTCGAACGGTCGGGAGGATCTCCGTCAGCAGAAACGTCGCGTAGGCATCACTGAACGTGTCGTACTCCAGATTTCGGTTCTCGGGCTGTCCGGGGTCGACGAAGACACCGATGGTCACGGGCATCTCACCTCGGTGGATCAGGTTGTCGAAGACAACCGGGACACGCATCTCGCCTTCGGGATCGAGGTACAGCTGCCCGTCCTGGAAAACCATGAGCGACGCCGGTTTCGAAGCCCTGTATTGCGCAGGGACGTACACCCGGTAGCGGCGGTTGGTGCCGGGGAAGACACGGCTCGCGCTGCACTCGTAGTCGAGGATCGTCCCCTGAGGAACGCCCGGTTGGCGAAAGGAGTCAGGGCCGTGCGCATAGCGGACGGGCTTCGAGAAATCGGCAGGCTGACGAACGTACGGAATTTCAGTCATTGGAGCTGGACAGTAGAGGCTCGTTTCCTCGCGTAGCATCGCGCCGTGCGCGAAGTGCAGACCGGCCTGTGGCACTGGGAGGCGCGGCATCCCGAGTGGACGCCGAAGCAAGGCTGGACGCCGGAGCAAGAGGGTTCCAGCGGCTGGGGGCCTGACGTCTCGTCCTACGCCATTGACGACGGCGGGCGGCTGCTGCTGTTCGACCCGCTGGCTCTGCCGGGCGAAATCGAGGCGCGCGCGGCCGACCGCGAGACAGCGATCGTGCTGACCTGTCCGTGGCACAGGCGCGACGCACTCGACCTGGCGGAGCGGCTCGGCGTTCCCATCTTTGTGCCGCCCCCGGACCAGGGCGACCCGAACCCCGTCGAAGGACAAGTGTTCTCGGCCGGCGAGCGATTGCCGATCGAGGTCGAGGCGTTCCCGGGAATGGAGCCGAACGACCTCGTGCTCTGGATCGAGGGCCGCCGGGCCCTCGTCGCCGGCGACACGCTCGTCGAACGTGGCCGCGGGCTCGAGTTCCCGGCCGACCCGGGCGAAGTCGTCAGGGGCGTGCCCGCCGAACAGATCCTCGAGGGGCTGCGCCCGCTGCTCGAGTTGCCGGTCGAGCTCGTGCTCCCGACGCACGGCGCGCCGACCGACCGAGCCGCCCTCGAGCACGCGCTCTCGTGGGCCTGAGGGCGGCTGCCTGAGCGACAGCCGCCCTTGAACCTGCTTGGCCCTGTCTTCAGCGCCGGACGGTGAAGTCGGCCGTCAAGTTGCCGACCTGGACCTGGTAGGCGCCTGTCTCCAGCTCGCGGCTGCCTGCGCCGTCGATGTCCCCCGTCGTGACGGCGAGGTCGGACGCCCGGAAGGAGACGTGCACGACCTGGGACGCTCCGGCAGCCAGGTCCACGCGCGCGAACGCGACGAGGCGCCGCGGAGGCGCGATCAAGTCGCTGACCGGCTGGTGGACGTACACCGGGATGACGGCGGTCCCGGCGCGGCTGCCCGTGTTCGCGAGCGTGAAGGTGACCTCAACGGTCCCCCGCCGCGAGACCGAGCCCGTCACCGAGAGGCCGCTCGTCTCGAAGGTCGTGTACGAGAGCCCGAAGCCGAACGGCCAGCGCGGGTTGTAACCCGAGCCCTGCCCGAAGTTCGTCCCGGGCAGCTGGTCGAAGAACTTCGGCTCGTCCCCCGCGGTCGAGGGCCCGCCGCCGTCGAAGTCGCCCGCATTGTGGTCGGATGCCGACGGCCACGTGACCGGTAGGTGCCCGCTCGGGTTCACGTCGCCGAAGAGGACGTCGGCGACGGCCGAACCGCCCTCCGTTCCGGGCAGGTAGGCCATCAGGATCGCGCGCGCTCCGGTGACGTTGGAGTCAGGGCCGAACCCGAGCGGCCGGCCCGCGATGACAACGATGATTACCGGCTTCCCGGTCGCCTCGAGAGCGGAGATCAGCGACTGCTGGTCGGCGGGGAGCACCGGCGTCGGGTTGTCGCCGAGGCCCTCCGCGTATGCCCGCTCGCCGACCACGACGACGGCAGCGTCGGCCGTGATCAGCGCGTTCACGGCCGCCTGCTGCTGCGCGGGCGTGACTGTCTGGCCGGTCGGCACCGAGACGGTGTTCTGGTCCACCGTCTGGATGCCCTCGAGCACGGTCGTCGTGGGCGGGATCTGGTCGGGCGGCCCCATGCAGCACACGTGGTTGCCGGGGTCGTAGACGCCCTGCCAGCTGACGCTCCAGCCGCCGAGTTGATTCGCGACCGAGTCGGCGCTCGGCCCGGTCACGACGACGTTGTCGGACTTGGACAGCGGAAGCGCGGCGTTCTGGTTGCGCAACAGCGTGATCGACTCGGCCGCCGCCCTGCGGGCGAGATCCTTGTTCGCCTTGATCGCCGCGTCCGCCGCGCTCGGGTCGACGTATGGGTGGTCGAAGAGGCCCAGCTTGAACTTGAGCGTCAGGATCCTGCGCACCGACAAGTCGATGCGGTGCCTCGAGACGAGGCCGTTCTGGACATCCTGGATCAGGCCGTTGTTCCAGCCGACGTAGTCGAACGGCGTCATGCTCACGTCGATACCGGCGTTGACGGCCTTGGCGATCGCCGTTGGAAAGTCAGGCGCGACGTGGTACGCCGTTTGCAGCGCGGGCACGTCGCCGTAGTCGCTGATCACGACGCCTCGGAACCCGAGGCGGTGACGCAGTTCCTCGGTGAGCAGGAAGTGCGACGCCGTGGCGGGGACGTTGTTGATCGAGCCGGAGTTGACCATCACGGTCGCCGCGCCCGCGTCGATGCCGCCCGCGTACGACGGGAGCATGACGTCCTGCAGGTAGCGAATCGGCAGCTGCGCCTCGACGCGGTCGTGGCCGTTGATCGACTGCGAGTAGCCCGCGAAGTGCTTCACCGTGGCGGCAACCTGCAGCGACTTGCCGGCCGCGCCCTGCATTCCCCGGATGTTGGCAGCGCCGATCGCTGCGGCGAGCTTCGGCGCCTCGGCCCAGGTTTCGTAGTAGCGGCCCCACCGGTTGTCTCGGGCCAGATCCTGGACCGGTGCGAAATTCCAGTTGCCGCCGGTCGCGACGAGCTGTTCGCGCGTGGCCGCGCCGGCGGCCTCGGCCAGCGCGGTATCCCAGCTCGCCCCCATCCCGATCGACTGCGGGAAGAGCGTGGCCTCGAACGGATGGCCGAAGCCGTGCACCGCGTCGACGCCGTAGATGACCGGGATGTGCAGCCGCGAATGCTCGATCGCGTAGTGCTGGATCGTGTTGTACTGCTCGGCCCACCCGTGGCCGGTGTTGTCCGGCGGGTTGTCGGTGCCGCCTGAGAGGATCGAGCCCGTGTGGTAGTCGATCAGCACCCGCTGGAGACAATTCGGCTGGAGCTGGGCGTCGTTGCCTCCGTTGCAGTCGCCGTTCGCCGGGTTCGTGGTGTCTCGCAGCTTCGCGATCACGATCTGGTCCATCTGCCCGACTTTCTCCTCCAGGGTCATCCGGTGGAGCAGGTCGTTCACACGAGCCTTGATCGGAGCATGTGCGTTCAGGTAGAGCGCTTTGCCGGCGCCGGGCGCTGACGCTGCCGTCAGACCGAGCGCGACAGCCACCAGCGCGACGATGGTCGCGCCGGACAGCGCGAATACGCGTCTCATGCTTCCCCCCTTCTGCGTTGTATGAGGTCGAAGAGCGCAGTCGAGGTAGGCCTCAACCGGCCCCGGGCCGTCTCCGAGCCGGCCGCCGCAGCAACGTCTACGTGTCGAGGCGGCCTGAGCACACCCCCTCGCTCTCCGTTGCTAGCGCGGAAGCCGTAACACCACCGGGCTACGCCGTCAAGCGGGACCCGTTCGTGGCTGACCATGAGGGCGGCGGCCGCCGACGGCAGCCCTGGGTCGAGCGCGGCAAGACCAACCCTAGATTGCCGACTGGATTTCGGCGACCACGGTGCGGAACCACCTCGAGAACGTCTACGCCAAGCTGGGCGTCGGCACCCGCACCGCCGCGGCCGCCCGCTTCCTCAGCATCCTCGACGGCGATTCTCGCTAGCTCCCTACGGAAGCGAGAACCCGCTCGAGGGGCCGAGGCACTTGCGCGAGATCGAGCGCGTCGACGAGGAAGCGCGCGTAGCGGATTTTCCGTCTGCCGCCGCTGCCCATAAACCGTCGGAGCTGCTCCTCCCTGCGGCGGCCTTGCCACGCAGGCTGCTTCTGAAGCGTGCGAAACGGTCCGAGGTCTCCGTGCGCGTCAACTATCTGTTCCACGGCGGCTGCACCGACCGCGCGGATCAGCTCGTCCTCCAGGTCCTCGACACACACGTAGAAACCGAGTCGTTCCATGTCGGCGCGTGTGAGGTTGGAGCCGAGGCCCGCCCGCTCGAGGCCGCGCCGGAACTCACGCTCCTCTCCGACGTCGCAGAGGCCGGCCAGCGTGACGTCGAGCCCCTGCGGGCCGAACGTCTTCAGGAAGCGTCCGATGGACTGCGCGCCGCCCATCGGCACCACCGAGACACGCTCGGCGTCGAGACCCCGACCAAGGCGCTTGGCCAACGTTTTGACCGCGATCTGGTCGCTGATCCCTTCGACGAGCACAACGGCACGGGGGCTGGCGTCCGCCATCTCCCGTTCAACGCTAGACGCCGCGGATCCTGAGGCGCCGGTCTCCTTCGGCCGGCACGCGCACCGAGACCTCGCGCGGACCGACGACGATCGGCGG
>JBKPFU010000192.1:0-10579 GCA_046728975.1 Actinomycetota bacterium
GAGGATGAGGAGCGGCTCCTGCGGCCGTGGGACTTCGTCCACTGTCCGCCCGGTACCCACCACATCTTCGTGGGCGCAGGCGACGGGCCCTGCGTGATCGTGATGGTCGGGGCACGTTTGGAGCAGGAAGAGCTGCACTACCCGGTGTCGGAGCTCGCGGCCCGTTACGGGGCGAGCGTGGACGAGGAGACGTCCGACTTCGAGCGGGTGTACCCGCGGTTCGAGCCGTCGCGACGCGAGCGTCCGTCGTACTGGGACCAGCTTCCGTGGACGTAAAACGTCGGCGTTGCACGTGAGCGATGCGAGAGCTGTTCCTCGTCGTAGGGTGGTCGATCAGCGACCCCGATCGAGCGGACGCGCCGTCGGAACGCGGAGCACGTTGCATCCGGGCGACTAACGCTCGAGACGGTCGACGTGGCGGACTTCGACCCGGGTACGGCGCGGTTTGACAAGGTCTTCGCCGTCAACGTCAACGTCTTCTGGACGACCCCGGCGACCGAAGAGCTGGCTCGCATACCCAGGGTGCTCCATCGCCGTCGAGCTGCGCAGCAAGATACTCGACGGATGGCGACGTTCGCGCTGATCCACGGCGGTGGCGGGAGTGCCTGGGATTGGCATCTCGTCATACCCGCGCTTCAGGAGCACGGGCACGACGCGGTCGCCGTCGACCTCCCGAGCGACGACGAGTCGGCTGGCTGGAACGAGTACGCCGACGCGGTCGTCCAGGCGATCGGCGATCGTCGTGGTGTCGTCGTCGTCGGCCACTCGCTGGGCGGGTTCACCGCCCCGCTCGTATGCGTTCGCGTCCCCGTCGACTTGCTCGTCCTCCTGGCGGCGATGATTCCGTCGCCCGGTGAGCTTTTCGCCGACTGGTGGGCGAACGCCGGATACGAGGAGTCCGGGGAAGACAACGTCTTCTACCACGACGTCAGCCCGGAGCTCGCCGTGGAGGCGCGACAGAGGGAACGCGACGAGTCCTCGAAGGCGCTGCGCGAGCCGTGGCCGCTCGAGGCTTGGCCCGACACACCGACGAGGTACCTACTCTGTCGTGACGATCGCATGTTCCCAGCGGCCTGGGCACGACGACATGCCCTCGAGCGACTCGGGATCGACGCTGACGAAATCGACGGCGGTCACTACATCACGCTGAGCCGCCCACGCGAGCTCGCGGACCGACTCCACGCCGTCGCAGCCGAGATGCGTTAGGTGTCGTCCGCCATCCATTCAAGCTCTTCCGCCAACTGACCCCTGACTACGGAAAGGAGCATCAGCCGTGTCACTCACCCGCGTCCAAAACTTCTCGATCTCGCTCGACGGTTTCGGCACCGGCGAAGGTCAGAGCCTCGACGCACCGTTCGGCCACGCCGGCGAACGGCTGCACGAGTGGCTGTTCACCACCCGGTGGTGGAACGAGATGGCCGGCCAGCCCGGCGGCACCGGCGGCATCGACGACGCCTTCGCGCGGCGGCACGATGTCGGGATCGGCGCCGAGATCATGGGTGCTAGGAAGTTCGGCCCGCCCGGATGGCAGGAGGACCCGGAGTGGAAGGGCTGGTGGGGTCCCAACCCACCGTTCCACACACCGACCTTCGTTCTGACCCATCACCCCCGCCCGCCGATCGAGATGGATGGCGGCACGACGTTCCACTTCATCGACGCCTCGCCCGCCGAGGCGCTCGAGACCGCCCGCGAGGCTGCGGACGGCCAGGACGTACGCCTCGGCGGAGGTCCCACCATGATCCGCGACTTCCTTGCCGCCGGGCTCGTTGACCACATGCACATCGTGGTCGTCCCGATCCTGCTCGGCCGAGGCGTCCGCCTCTGGGACGGACTGGAGGGCCTCGAGAAGGACTACGACGTCGAGGCCGCCTCCTCGCCCAGCGGCGTCACGCACGTGACGTTCACCCGCCGCCGGCTCGGGGCCTAGGGCGCAACACGTTTACCGTTCGTCCGCCACTCCGGCTCGGTCCGTCCCGGGATCGGCAGACGTAAGGTGGCTCAGAGTCGATTACCTGGCCACAGGACTGACTCACGCCTTGGCCATCTAATCGACCCCCGCATGAACCTGCGACCTCCGGGTTATGAGCCGCGTCTGCAGAACGCTTGCAGCTGGAGACGGTTCGGCGCATAGACGGCCGCGACGATCCTCGGCGCCTGTCGAGAGCCCGGTCGACTGCCTCGTCGAGTGCGCGTGAGGCGCGGACGCCCAGCTCCAGGTGGAGCGTCTTGGTCCACGCACCACGGCTGAAAACCAGCACGTCTACTCCCGTGACGCGCTGGCTCGCGATGGTGATCGCCAGCGGCTTGGTCGGCGCTCGAGCGGGCGCACGCCAGCCCGCTTCTTCGGGAGGCGCGGCGAGCGCCGAGGGCGGCGGCTCCGACTCGGGCTGCGGCTGAGCCGGTGCCGTATGCGACGGCTCACGAGTAACGTCTTTTGCGATGCACCTCCTGGACCGGATCCGAGCGGCGGCGGATCGCATCACCACGCGCCTGACGGTCGTCGGCGCGGATCCCCACGACGACGAGGACCTGCGTGCTCGAAAAGCCCTGCTGATCCTGATCTCAGTGTTGATCCTGCCGGTCGCGGCGTTATGGGGGGCGCTGTATCTCGCGTTCGGATCGCCGGTCGGTGTGGTGCCTCTCGTGTACTTCGGCGTCCTGCTCGGTGCGATCGTGGTGTTCTCGCGCACGCGCGATTTCCCGTGGCTACTCCGAGTGGGCCAGGTCGACATCCTGCTTGCGCCGACGCTGTCGATGATCCCGCTCGGCGGTTTCCTCGACTCGGGCGGCGTCGGCCTGTGGGGAATTCTCGCGCCGCTCGGGGCGCTCGTGTTCAGCGACGTCAGGTCGGCGGCCCGCTGGTACGTCGCGTACGTCGTCGTGTTCCTCGGATCGGGGATCGCGGGCGAGGTCATCGGCCCGATCTGGACGCCGCTGCCCGTCTGGTTCACGAGCACGATGCTGGCCCTGAACATCGCGGTCGGCGGCACCATCGTGTTCACGCTGCTCGCGATATTCGCTGGCCAGCGCCGCGATGCGCTCGCAGCGCTCCGGCAGGAACAGGCGAAGGCCGAAAACCTCCTCCTCAACATCCTGCCGAGGTCGATCGCCGACAGGCTGAAGGCCCAGGCTCAGCCGATCGCGGATCAGTTCGAGTCGGCCTCGATCCTGTTCGCCGACGTGGTCGACTTCACACCCTGGTCGGAGCGGCTCCCGCCCGCCGAGGTGGTCGGCTACCTCGATCACTTGTTCAGTCAATTCGACGAGCTTGCGGAGCGGTACGGGCTCGAGAAGATCAAGACCATCGGCGACTGCTACATGGTCGCTGCGGGCGTTCCGACAGCGCGGCCCGACCATGCTCGCGCGCTCGCCCTCATGGCGCTCGACATGCTCCAGGCGATGGGCTCGGACGATGAAGTCGGGCACCTCGGCCTCGAGCTCCGGGTCGGCATCAACTCGGGCCCGGTGGTGGCCGGCGTGATCGGCCGGAAGCGCTTCCTCTACGACCTCTGGGGTGACGCCGTGAACACGGCCAGTCGCATGGAGTCCCACGGGACGCCGGGGCGGATCCAGATCACGCGCGCGACCTACGAGTTGCTCGCCGACGAGTTCGAGTGCGACCCGCGGGGGCCGATCGCGGTCAAGGGGAAGGGAGAGATCGAGTCGTGGTACCTCATTGGTCCACGGGGCGACGGCGCGTCAGCCGCCAACGGCGGGGAGCGCGAGCAGACGCTCGCCGACCGAGGGCGCGAGCCCCACTGAAACAACAGGAAGGCCCCGTTTCCGGGGCCTTCCTGAGTAGCGGGGGCAGGATTTGAACCTGCGACCTCCGGGTTATGAGCCCGGCGAGCTACCTGACTGCTCCACCCCGCGTCGCGGGTCGCAGTATAGCGCGGCGCTAGCCTTGTTTAGATGCGCGTCGCGGCGATCGATCTGGGCACGAACTCGACGCGAATGCTCGTCGCGGACGTCGACGACGGCCGTGTCGACGAGGTCGCCAGGCGCCTGAAGATCACACGCCTCGGCGAGGGCGTCGACGAGCGCCGGCGGCTCCTCCCCCTCCCCGTCGCCCGCGTCCGCAACGTCCTTTCCGACTACCGCCGGGAGCTCGAGCAACTCGGCGCGGAGCGCACGCTCGCGTTCGCCACCAGCGCCGTTCGAGATGCCGACAACGGCGACGCTTTTCTCGGCGAGCTCGAGTGGAGCTACGGGTTCGAGACGCGCCTGCTTTCCGGCCATGAGGAGGCGTCGTTGACGTTTCGCGGCGTCTCGACCGACCGCCCGATCGACGGTGAGACGCTCGTCGTGGACATCGGCGGCGGCTCCACGGAGCTCGTCTCCGGCGGATCCGATGCGCTTCACTTCCACGACAGCCTCGACCTCGGCTGCGTCCGGCTGACGGAGCGCTTCCTGCGTTCCGATCCGCCTACCGCCGCGGAGCTCGACGAGTGCGCCGCGGCGGTTCGCTCGCTGCTCGGCGAGCGCGTTCCGGACGAGCTCCGTCCGGCGACGGCAATCGGCGTCGCTGGCACGATCACCTCGATCGCGGCGCTCGACCTAGGTCTCGACGAGTACGACCCCGACCGCGTGCACGGCCACGCGCTCAGCCGCGACGCCGTCGAGCGTCAGCTCGAACGGCTGGCGGCGCTTCCAGTCGCCGAGCGGCGCGAGGTCCCTGCGCTCGACCCCGACAGAGCGCCCGTGATCGTCGCCGGCGTTGTGATCCTGCGCGAGATCCTGGGCCACTTCGGGCTCTCGGGCCTCGAAGCAAGCGAACGAGACATCCTGCACGGCGCCGCGTTGGAGGCGGCGGCCCTACCGGAGCCCGAGGAGGGCGCGGCTCCGCCCGGCGCTTACACTTGCTGCTGACCCAAGGAGGAGTAAATGGCCGAGCCGACCAAGGAAGACGCACAGTTGATGATGCAACTCGCGCAGCTCGGGACCCAGATGATCCACCCGAAGGCGCGCGGCTGGATCTGGAGCGACGACTTCGTCAGCGATCCGGAGGAATTCCGGTCGAAGTATCCGCACGGCAGCGAGGAGGCCGCGTACGTCAACAGCATGGCGAGCTGGCACGAGACGCTGGCCACGCTGTGGAAGCGTGGTCTAATCAGCGAGGAGCTCCTGTTCGACTGGCTCTGGGTGCCAGCGATGTGGGAGCGGCTGAAGCCGATCCTGCTCGCCGAGCGCGAGGGGGCCGGAGTGTCCGAGCTGTGGGCGAACTTCGAAGCGATGGCCGAGGCCCAGGTGGGCGCGGCCGCGCCCGCCTAGTACACCGTCCCCTCTTCCTCGAGCGGCGGCTCGTCCTCGGCGAGCCGCCGCTGGAGAACGCTTCGGCTCAGGATCCCCACGAGCCGGCCGTCTTCGACCACGGGCACGCGCTCGGCGTCCCACTCCTCGAGCAGCTGGAACGCCTCGTCGAGCGGCAGCTCGGAGTCGAGCGTCCAGCGCGGTTCCTCTGCGATCTCGCCAACCCGCGTCCCACCGGGATCGCGTCCCTTCGCCACCACCTCGCGCACGAGCGTCTTGCGCGTGATCACTCCCAGAAGCCGATGGTCGTCGCAGACGAAGACCGCGCGCACCTCGGGACGTTGCAAGAGCCCGCCGGCCTCCTGCGCGGAGGCTTCGGTCGCGAGCGCGGCCGGCTCCGGCACCATCGCATCGCGCACGACCTGGTTCACGGGTAGATGCCGCGCACGGTCAGTGCTCCGGCTACCTCGCGAATCCCAGCCACGAGCGCGGCCGCACGTAGCGACAGCCCCTGCTGCTCGGCGAGCGTCCAGACACGGTCGAAGGCGTCGTTCAGCTGATCGGCCAGCTTGGCGCGGATCTCGTTCCGTGTCCAGAACAGCCGGCCGAGATCCTGGACCCACTCGAAGTAGGAGACGGTGACGCCGCCGGCGTTCGTGAGCACGTCCGGGAGCACGAGGATGCCGCGGTCCTCGAGGATCGCGTCGGCCTCGATCGTCGTCGGGCCGTTCGCCCCCTCCGCGATCACGCGGGCCTGCACGCGCGCCGCGTTGTCGCCCGTTACCTGATCTTCGCGCGCGGCGAGCACGAGCACGTCGCAAGGAAGCTCGAGCAGCTCCTCGTTTGTGATCCGCTCGCACTTGTCGTAGGCGGCGAGAGAGCCGTGCTGCTCGGCGAACCCGCGCAGCTCGGCGATGTCGAGCCCGTTCTCGTCGTGCAGCCCACCTGACACGTCGGAGACGGCCACGACTCGCGCGCCCTTCGCAGCGAGCTCGGCGGCCGCGATGCCGCCGACGTTGCCGAAGCCTTGGACGACGAAGCGCTGGCCGGCGAAATCCCAGCCGAGCCGCTGACAGGCCCGCTCGACGACCATCACGACCCCCGCGCCGGTCGCCTCATGGCGGAAGAGCGAGCCGCCGAGCGCGACAGGCTTGCCGGTCACGATCTCCGGCACGGCGTAGCCCTTCTGCATCGAATAGGTGTCCATCATCCAGGCCATCGTCTGCTCGTTCGTAGCCATGTCCGGAGCCGGGATGTCCTCCTGGGGTCCGATCACGGGCAGGAGCTCAGACGTGAAACGGCGTGTGATCTTCTGCAGCTCGCCCACCGAAAGCGCCCGCGGGTTGCAGCGGACACCGCCCTTGGCGCCGCCGTACGGAAGCTGCAGCAGCGCGCACTTCCAGGTCATCCACATGGCGAGCGCGGCGCACTCGCCGAGCGTCACCTCGGGGTCGTAGCGGACGCCGCCCTTCGTCGGGCCGAGCACGCTCGAGTGCTGGACCCGATACCCCGCGAAGACCTTCCATTTTCCGTCGTCGAGCCGGACCGGCACGCTGACGACGAGCGACCGCTCTGGAAACCGGAGCCGCTCGGCGACCGCATCGGGGACGTTCGCGTGTGGCAGCGCCTGCTCGTACTGCGCGAGCGCCATCTGGAAAAGCGGCGTTTCCCACTCGAGCGGCTCTTCTCCGACCGAAACATCCTGCACCTCGGCCATGGGCGGAGTGTAGAGCGGGCTCTCTCGCGGGAGGCGGCAAACGTTCGATCCTGCAGCACCTTTCTCAAACCTGCCGAAATCGCGCTTGCAAACCACAAACTTCCTGGTACTGTCGAAGGCTCCCTCGCAAGTGCAGACGGGAGGGCAGCAAGTGCCAGGGGAAGGCGTGCGGCGTCCGGGGAGGACGGGGTTCGACTGCGAATTTGGGCCGGAGTAACCACCGGCGGGATCCGCGGACGCCGCGCGCTTGCCGTGGCCGTATGTATCGCGATGCTTGCCTGCCTCGCGGTGCTGGGCTTCGCTTCCGGCCAAGCGGCGGCGGGCGATCCAACGCTGACGACATCCACGACGTCGCCGCTCCCCGATCCCCCGCCGACAGCCGCGCCGAAACCCGATTCACCCCCAACGATTCGTCGACGGGCGCGCCCGACCCGCGCGACGGCGCCCACTCCGCCGCCGCCACCACCGCCCAGTCAGGAAGTCCCACCGCCTAAACAGGAAGCGCCGACGCAGACGGCGCAGCAGCCTCCGGCCGCCCCACCGGCGGTCGAAGCACCACGGCCGCGTGCTCGTCCCTCCGTGTCACGCACTGCGCCAAAGCCGCAAGTCGTCAGCGAACCTGTAGCGCAACCGCGACCGAGGCTGGAGTTGCCCCGCCGCACCGAGTCCAAGGCTGCCCCGGTGGGCAGGGTTGCTCTTTCGCTCCCCGCCGCCGAGCCAAGCTCGTCGTCCGCGCTAGTCCTCCTGTTCCTCGTCATCTCGGGCAGCCTCTCGCTCGTACTTCTCGGCCTCGCAGCGATGCCGCCGTGGGCCCTCCCTCGACAGGTCTCGTTGGTCCTCTATGACCACCGCCAGACGCTTGGGCTCACGGGCATCGTGATCGTCGCGAGCGTCGGCCTCGCTGTTGTCGTCGCCGGTCTCGCATCATGAGCCGCCGGTGGCGAGTCGTCATTCCTCTCGCTGCTCTCGCTCTCGCTTTGCCGTTGATCGCGCAGGCGGATCCGAGCGATACCTACACCGCGCAGGGAAGCCCGGCTGCGGTGCAGCCATCGACAAGCAAGCCGTACGTCATCACGCTCACGAACAGCAGCGGCTCCACAGATAGGGCGCGCAGCGCGCGGATCGACATCCCGACGGGGTTCGCTGTCGATGCGCCCCTAACCGCGACGACGACCGCATCTGGCACGTGCGTGAGCGCGTCGTGGACGGCGACGCTGGCCGCGGACAATTCGCACATCGACCTCACCTCGCCTTCGGGGGGAGCGAACGAGCTCTGCCCCGGCGGCGTGCTCACAGTCGGTTTCCAGGCGACAGCTTCCGCCGCCCAAGGGACGTACACATGGCAGACGGAACTGCATCGTGGCGCGACCGCCTTCGCGCTCAACGGTCCGCAGCCGACGGTCGTGGTAGACGGGTCGCCGCCGCCCGCACCCACAATTGGATCCCACCCGCCTGCACCGAGCGGCTCGACTGACGCTACCCTCGGCTTCTTGGATTCGGAAGGCGAAGTCGTCTTCCAGTGCAGGCTCGATGCGAACCCATTCGGCGCCTGCACGAGCCCCAAAAGCTACTCCGGCCTCTCCGACGGTCCACACACCTTCGCGGTGAAGGCGGTTGACGCGGCCGGGAACGAGAGTGCGGTTTCGACGTTCGCCTGGACCGTCGACACAACCGCGCCGCCGGCACCTACGATCGGTTCGCACCCGTCGTCGCTGAGCTCAGCGCAAGGCGCAAGCTTTGCCTTCTCGGATACGGAGGGCGGCGTTGGCTTCCAATGCAAGGTCGACGCCAATCCCTTCGGCGACTGCACGAGCCCGAAGAGCTACTCCGGCCTTGCCGACGGCTCCCACACGTTCCAGGTCAAGGCCATCGACGCGGTGGGGAACGAGAGCCCGGCCTCCACGTTCACCTGGACGATCGACACCGTCGCGCCCCCGGCACCACAGATCGATGCCGAGAGCGCGCCCCCAAATGTCACCGCCTCGACGAGCGCGGCCTTCGTCTTCTCGGACGCCGAGGCCGGTGTGACCTTCCGCTGTAGCCGCGACGGCAGCGCGTTCACCTCGTGCACGAGCCCTAAGACCTACTCGGGCCTAGGCGACGGACCGCACACGTTCGAAGTCACCGCGCGCGACCAGGCCGGCAACGAGAGCACCGCCGCACCGTGGGCGTGGTTGGTCGATACGCTCAATCCGGTCGTCACGATCGCGTCTGGCCCAGAGCGCGTGACGAACCTGACGGGCGCGACCTTCACCTTCTTCTCGAGCAAGCTCAACAGCACCTACAAGTGCAAGCTCGACGGAAGCGCCTTCAGCGACTGCACGAGCCCGAGGACGTATTCGAACCTGACCAATGGCTTGCACAGCTTTCAGGTGCAAGCGACCGACGGCGTCGGTAACACCGGCCCCGCGACCATCGTCGACTGGACCGTCGACACGGTTCCGCCGCCACCGCCGGCGATCGCCGATGCCCCGCGGACGGCGACCACCGCGACCACCGCGACGTTTGTCTTCTCCGACAGCGAGCCCGGACTGAGCTTCGAGTGCCAGCGCGACGGCGGTGCGTTCTCCGCCTGTGCGAGCCCGAAGACGTATACAGGCCTCGCCAACGGCTCCCACAGCTTCGCGGTACGCGCAACGGATGCGGCCGGCAACACCGGTGCGGCCGCAACCCGCAGCTGGACGGTCGACACCGTCCCGCCGGACACGGCGGTCTCCTTGGGTCCCGCGGCGGTCAGCGGCAGCTCCTCCGCAACTTTTGCCTTCACGAGCAACGAGGGCGGCACGAGCTTCGCCTGCAGCGTCGACGGCGGCTCCTTCGCGCCCTGCGTCTCGCCGCAGACCTACGGCGGCTTCGGCGACGGACCCCACTCCTTCCGGGTGCGGGCGACGGACGCCGCCGGCAACCTCGATCCCACACCGGCTTCGTACGCGTGGACGGTCACGCTGCTTGGACCGACCCGCGCCGACCGTACGCCGCCCGGCAACGTCGCCAACCTCGCCAAGGGCGTCGGCTACCGAAGGCTGAAGCTCCGGTGGAGGAAGCCGGCCGACGCCGATTTCGACCACGTCCAGGTCCTGGTCACGAACGACCCCCGGCGCGCCCCCGGGATCGTCGTCTACGAGGGCGTCGGCACGAGCTACACGGACGCGAAGTTCCGAAACGGCGTCTACTACCGGTACGCGATCATCAGCTACGACCGGGCGGGCAACGCGTCGAAGGGCGTGAGGCTTCTTGTACGGCCGAGCGCGCTGCTCCCGACCCCGAAAGAGGGCGCGCGGGTCAGGACGGCGCCTCTGCTCGACTGGGCCGCGGTGCGTGGCGCGACCTTCTACAACGTCCAGCTCTACCAGGGCCCGACCAAGGTCCTTAGCGCCTGGCCGCGGCTCTCCAAGCTCAAGCTCGAGAAGCGGTGGTCGTACCGCGGTAGGAGCTACACGCTGAAGAAGGGGCGTTATCGCTGGTACATCTGGCCCGGCTTCGGGCGCCAGGCGAGGGCGCGCTACGGACAGCTGCTGGGCCAGAGCACCTTCAGCGTCCGGTAGCTCGGCCTGAGCGGAAAATCCCAGTTGAAAACCGCAAAAATCCTGGTACTGTCGAGCCTCCCCTCGC
>JBKPFU010000193.1:0-5853 GCA_046728975.1 Actinomycetota bacterium
GGGATGTCGCCCCAGGTCGTCTCCTCGAACTTCACCTTGCGGATCATGTGGCCGCCGAGGTTGAACGGCTCCATCGCCTCGAGCAGCTCTGCGCGGCCCCAGAGCGCGCCGACGCTCGTCGGCCCGCACATCTTGTGCGCCGAGAAGGCGAGGAAATCGGCGCCGAGCGCCTGCACGTCGATCGCCTTGTGCGGCGCGGCCTGCGCGGCGTCGACCACCGCGATCGCCCCTTGCTCATGCGCCCACTCGGCCAGCCTCTCGATCGGGTTGATCGTCCCGAGCGCGTTCGAGACCAGGTTGTTGCCGACGACCCTGACCCGGCCTTCGCCCGCGATGGCGTCGAGCGCCGAGAGGTCGAGCTCACCGGTGTCGGTGAGCGGGATCATCCGGAAGCCGGCGCCGGTCCGCTTCGCGATGTACTGCCACGGCACGAAGTTGGAGTGATGCTCGAGCTCGGTCACTACGACGAGGTCTCCGGGACCGAGGTTGTTCATGCCCCAGGCATATGCGACGAGATTGAGACCTTCCGTCGCTCCGCGGACGAAGATCACCTCACGCGCGGCCGGCGCGTTGATGAATGCCGCCACCTTCTCGCGCGCCCCCTCGTACGCCGCCGTCGACCGCTCGGACAGCGTGTAGACCCCCCGATGGACGTTCGCGTACGACGTCTCGTAGAACTCCCGCAGCACGTCCAAGACCTGTCGCGGCTTCTGCGCGCTGACCGCAGAATCGAGGTAGGCAAGCGGTTTCCCGTGGATCAGCTGCTCGAAGATCGGAAAGTCGGCGCGCAGCTTGTGCGCGTCCAGCTTTGCCTTGGTCGTCACGGCCACAGGGCTATCGTACCCCTGGGATGCAGGCCGCCCTCAGGACGAGTCTTCCCCTCCTTGCGCTCCTTGCCCTGACTGCTTGCGGCGGCGGCAAGAGCTCGGGCGCCGGAGAAAAAGTGTTCGCCGACGCGGGCTGTGGCAACTGCCACACGCTCTCCGCTGCAAAGTCGAACGGGAAGGTCGGGCCCGACCTCGATCAGCTGAAGCCCGACTACGACACCGTCGTCAGGCAGGTCTCGAACGGAGGCAGCGGGATGCCGTCGTTCACCGGCAAGCTGCAGACGGCGCAGATCCGCGACGTCGCCGAGTTCGTCGCCGACTCGACAAAGGGCGGTAAGGCGGCGGTTCCGCATTTCCATCCCGACAAGAAGAAGCTGGAGGACTGCAAAAGCGGCGACGTCACCTGCTACCGGCAGGCGTTCGGGAACGTCTCGTACTACGACGGGCCGAAGAAGGCTATTTCGCTGCTCGACTCGAAAGGCCGGACGAACTCGGACATCCAGTCCGATTGCCATCAGATCGCCCACGAGATCGGTCACGCCGCGTTCGTCCGCTATCACGGCAACGCGGCGGAGGCGCTCGGGAACGGCTCGATGAGCTGCTGGTCGGGCTACTACCACGGCGTGATCGAGCGGGCGTTCGGAGGCGTTCCGCGCACCAGAGTGGCGGCCAAGGCGCGGAGCCTCTGCACCGGCCCGCAGATCCACCGGAACACATTCGTGCTCTACCAGTGCGTCCACGGGCTCGGGCACGGATTGATGATCTACAGCGACGATGATCTTCCGTTTGCGCTGCGCGTCTGCGACCAACTCAAGACCGCTTGGGATCAGACCTCGTGCACGGGCGGCGTCTTCATGCAGAACCTGATGCCGATGCAGGGCATCAAGACGAAGTGGCTGCGGCCCCACGATCCCTTGTATCCCTGCACGGCGGTGGCGCGGCGGGACAAGCTCTACTGCTACCTGATGGTCACGTCGCGGATCCTGCCGACGGTCGGCTACAACTGGCGCAAGGCGGCGCGCTGGTGCCGCCGCGCAGAACGCGGGTGGGTGGCGACCTGCTTCCAGTCGCTCGGCCGCGATGCGTCAGGCCAGAGCGTCCAGAATGCCGCGCGCATCGTTTCGATCTGTCGCGTCGCGGGCGACATGGAACGCGAGTGTGTCTACGGCGCCGCGCGCGACCTCACGTCGAACGACGCCAACGGCATCCGCGCCGCGCGAATGTGCTCGCTCGCTCCGGCCGCGACGCGTTCGTACTGCTTCTACGGGGTCGGGACGATCCTCGGCGGCTTCAAGACCTCCAGTGAGGCGCGGCGGGCCGAATGCGCAAGATTGACCCGCCGCTACCTCGGCGACTGCGCGCGCGGCGCGGGCGCCTAATCGTTACGGAGCCGGGTCAGCGTCCTCTGCGATCGCCGCCTGCTCCTCGGGAGTGAGCGACGCCATCAGCTCGCCCTCGTCGAGCAGCGCAACGGCCGGGATCTCGGCGGCGAGCAGTGCTCGGTCCTCGTCGCTGAACGACGGCGGCGCGCCCGGAACGCCGTTGCCGTTATCGCCCGGGTACGTCCAGTTCTTCGACGCCGTTCTACTGCGTACGGCCAAGTTGTCGGCGTAGACGTCGCCCTTGGAGCGGTCGAAGACGAACGCGAGGCCGACGATCCTGCCGGCGAACGCGTCCGTTCCTGCCTGCCGGAGCACCTCCGCTCGAATCACCGGCTGGGTGAAGATGCGTCCGATCCAGCGAGGATCGGTCGTCGGACGAGCCGGCGTGACCGCGCACCCTAGCGTGACGACGTAGCGCCTTTTACCCTGGATGAACAGCGTCCAGCGCGGGTCGGTCTACGTGCAGGCGCTGTCGACGCGGTGCTGGTACTGCAGGCTGACGAGCTCTCGCACCGGCGTGTTCTCGAGCCCTCGGATGTGCGCCGCGGCCGGGGTGTCGGGCGCCGAGGTCTCGTTCTGAAGGTAGAGCGCCTGGTTCGCGGCTCCCTGCGAGTCCGGCCGTCCCTCCTGCGCCTTCCAGGCCGCGTACGTGCTCTGGCCGCCGCCGGCCGGATACAACGTCAACACGTCCCCTGTCGTGTCGGCCGTGGCTACGCCAACGAGCACGAGCGCAAGCGCGGCGACGGCCGCCGTCAGTCTGATCTTCAAGGTTCCCCTTTTGTCGTCCTCGGGGAAGGCGGGGAGAGTAGCCGAGATCAGCTGCGGCGGCTTTGCGCCGAAAGGGCTACGTGTGCGGGATCCGCGCCTCGAGCGCGTCGCCGAGCGCCGCGCGCACTGGCTCGAGCTCGATCCGCTCCAGCACGTCCTGGAAGAACCCGCGCACGATCAGCCGCTCCGCCTCGGCGCGGGAGAGGCCACGCGCCATCAGGTAGAAGAGCTGGTCGCGGTCGACCTGGCCGACTGTCGCGCCGTGGGTGCAGCGCACGTCGTTGGCCTCGATCTCGAGGCCTGGGATCGAGTCGGCGTGCGCCTTCGGCGAGAGCAGGAGGTTGCGGTTCTCCTGGTAGGCGTTCGTCTTCTGGGCGTCCTGCTCGACGCGGATCATCCCGCGCCAGACCGCACTCGCGGTGTCGCGGAGGGCACCCTTGAACGCGAAGTCGGACGTGGTATGGGGCGCCTCGTGCCGCTGGAAGGTGTCGTAGTCGAGGTGTTGGGCCCCGTCCGCGAAGTAGGCGCCGGTCACGCGTGAGGTCGCGCCCTCGCCCGCGAGGTCGTTCTCGATCCTGGTCTTGCCTTTTTTCGAGCCGAAGCCGCCGGCGACCCAGTCGAGCTCGGCGTCCCGCTCGACCCTGGCCCGATGCGAGGCGAAGTGCCAGGTCTCACGGGACAGGTTCTGAATGGACACGTACTCGACCTTCGCCGCCTGCCCGACGACGAGCTCGGCGACGGAGTTCGTATAACCCGACAGCTCGGCCGAGCTGGATGCGTACTCCTCGATCACGCTGAACCGGCTTTCTGGCTCGGCCACCACGAGCAGCCGGAAGAAGAGCGCCGCGTCCCCGACCGCGTTCGCGATCCGCACGTACAGCGGCTGCTCGAGCTCCACGCCCTTGGGGACGTGGACGATCAGGCCGTGCTCCCACATCGCCGCGTTGTGGGCTGCGAACTTCTCGTCGGCGCCGACGAGCGATCCGAGCAGCTCGTGCTCGCGGAGCGGCTCGAACGTGACGCCGTCAGGCGCGCGCTCGATCTCGATCCCGTCGTGGCCGACAACGGCATGTCCGGCCACGTCGATTTCGAGCATCGAGCGCTCAGGACCCGTCCCGGCGGCTGGCACCGGCACATGGCCGTTCGAGACAAAGGAGTCGGGATCGAAGCCGCGGAGATCGGTGAAGCGCCACGACTCTTCCGACGTCGTCGGCAGCGGGATCGCCCGGTAGCGCTCTAGCGCTTCAGTCCTGCTCATACGCCTTGTACCTCCGGTGCAGGATCACGGCGTTGCCGTCCGGATCGAGACAGACGGCCATCCGGCAGACTCCCGTGTCGTCGAAGCCGACGAACTCGACGCCCTTCGCCTCGAGCTCCGCCTTCGCCGCCTCGACGTCGGGGACGCGCAGCGCGAAGCCGCCAATGCTCGGCTGGAACTCGAGCCCGTCCGTCGCCGGGTTCCAGAAGGCCAGCGTCACCTGGCCCGCGGTGAGCTCGTCCTCGTTGTTCGGATCGACTGGGAGCGCGAGCACGTCGCGGTACCACCGGCGAGAGCGCTCCTCGTCACGCGTCGGGATCGTGATGAAGTCGACCTGCTCGACCTGCATCAGGGTTTCGACCCGTCGGGGTACGGCGCGTACCGGTGATGGAGGATCAGGGAGTTGCCGTCGGGGTCCTTGAAGAACGCCATGTGGCACACGCCCGAGTCGTAGACCTCCGGATGTTCAAACTCGACGCCCTGCCGTTGGAGCCGGCGCATCGACTCGGCCACCTCGGGCACACGGAGGGCGATCGAGTACTCCGGGCGATGTTCGCTTTCGCCCTTCTGCTCCGCTGTGCCGAGGACGAAGCCGACGTTGCTCGTCTCGAACTCGGGCCATTCGTCGCTCGAATTCGCGTTCCGCGACAGGCCGAGCGTTTCGCCGTAGAACTCTGAGGCGTCGGAGCGATCGCGGACGTTGACGCCGATGAAGTCCGTGCGCCGAACCTCCTGAATCGGCACCTCGAAGGACTCAAGCGGCGCATATCGATTGTGGAACTGCAGTCCGTTGCCGTCGGGATCGCGGAATGGAGCGCCGTGGCACACGCCGGAATCAAACGTGTCCATCGAGAACTCGACACCCTGCTCTTCGAGCTCGGTTCTCGCGCCGGCGACATCCGAGACGCCCAGAGCGACGCCTCCACCGAACATCGAAAGCGCGATCGTCACGTTCCCGGTCTCATATTCGACCCACCGCTCGCCTGAGCTCGGGTTGCGAGCAAGCCCGAGCATCTCGCCGTAGAACGCGTCCGCCCGCGCCAAGTCTTCCACCGACACGGCGATGAAGTCGACCCGCTGGACTTGCACTAACCGACCGAGGCGTCGCCGGATTCAGCCACTAACCTACGGACCCCTCCATCTGGAGCTGGATCAGGCGGTTCATCTCGACCGCGTACTCCAGAGGAAGTTCTTTCGTGATCGGCTCGACAAATCCGGAGACGACCATCGCGGTCGCCTCGGCCTCGGAGAGGCCGCGCGACATCAGGTAGAAGAGCTGCTCCTCGCCGATCTTCGACACGGTCGCCTCGTGCCCGACGTCGACGTTGTTCTCGTCGATTCGGATGTACGGGTACGTGTCCGTCCGCGAGTCCTCGTCCAGGATCAGCGCGTCGCAGACGACCTTCGACTTCGAGCCCTCGGCCCCCTTGGCCACCTCGAGCAGCCCCCGGTAGGACGAGCGCCCGCCGTTCTTCGAGATCGACTTGGAGGTGATTACCGAGGATGTCCGCGGTGCGACGTGGACGGCCTTGCCGCCGGCGTCCTGGTGCTGGCCCTCGTTCGCAAACGCGATCGAGAGCACCTCGCCGTGCGCGCCCTCCCCGAGCAGCCAGATCGC
>JBKPFU010000194.1:0-2964 GCA_046728975.1 Actinomycetota bacterium
CTCCTCGGGCGCTGTCGGTTGTCGTCCAACTCGGAAGCACGTCGACTGCGCGCTCCTGCTTCCGCTCTCGAGCCAGAGCGGTGTTCGACGCGGTGCGGCTGCGCGATGGCCGGCGCTAGATGATCGGCCGGGGCGCGGTAGGGCCGAGGCCGTGGATCATCAGGTCGATCTGCCGGCGGGCCAAGCGGTCCCAATCGCCGGTGCCCGGCAGCGGCCGGGAGAGGAGTGAGGCGGCCACGATCAGGTCTTCGGGCGTCAGGTCTGCTCGCAGTTCTCCGGCGGCCTGCCCGCGCTCGAGCAGGGTGCGCAGGGCGGTGCGAACGTCCGCTTGGCGCTTGCGGGTGGCAGGGGTGAAGACGGGTGGGCCGCCGTGCAAGGGGAGCACGAAGCGCTCGCGGTCGCGCAGGGTGGCCAGGAAGAACTGCCGGACGCCCCCTAGTGCAGACCCGGTGTGACCGGCGGCCGCTTGTGCGTTTTCCAGAGCTAGGCCGAAGGACCGGTGCACGAGCGCGCCGAGCAGGTCCTCACGTGTGCGGAAGTGGCGGTAGACCGTCCCGATGCCCACCCCCGCGTGCTCGGCGATCAGGGCCATGGGGACCTTCTCCCCGTCGCGCCGGACTAGTTCGACGGCGGCGTCGAGCACGAGTTCGCGGTTGCGAAGCGCATCCTTACGCGGCTTGCGGGCGGCGGGATGCGTCACGGATCACATCATCGCAGCGGCTCGCGTGCAGTTGAGCGGGCGATGCCTTTGGTCGAAACGGATGATATCGTCCGGAACACTCGGTGAAGCAAGCCCAGTTGCGCATGGCAGCGGTATTCGGGGCGGACGCAGACGCCAGCAACTGGAACTTGTCGTAGCTAAGGCCGCCGGCCTTGCGCAGATGTCACTCGAACGGGTGCCGAAAACAGGCCAACGAACTCGATCAGGGCGAAGAAAGCGAAGAGAGGTTCCAAGATGAAGGCAGTTCGTTTCCACCAGTACGGCGACCCCGACGTCCTCCGCTACGAGGACGTGGAGCAGCCGGTCCCCGTTGCCGGCGAGGTGCGAATCCGGGTCGCCGCTTCGGCGTTCAACCCCGTCGACGACGGCATCCGGGGCGGCTATCTGCAGGGTCCGTTCCCGGTGACGCTGCCGCACACTCCCGGTATCGACGTCTCCGGGACGGTCGACGCGCTCGGAGACGCCGTCACCAACGTCGCCGTCGGCGACGCGGTCATCGGGTTCCTGCCCATGACGGCCGACGGAGCGGCCGCCGAGTACGTCATCGCGCCGGCCGAGATCCTGGCGCGGGCGCCCACGAGCGTCCCGCTGCCCGATGCCGCCGCTCTGCCGATGGTGGGCCTCACCGCTTGGCAGGCGCTCTTCGACGACGCCGGGCTCAAGGCCGGCCAGCGCGTGCTGATCCATGGCGCGGGCGGAGCGGTCGGCGGTTACGCGGTGCAACTGGCCAAGCAGACCGATGCCTATGTGATCGCCACGGCCAGGTCGCGCAGCCGCGACCGCGTCAGGTCTGCGGGCGCGGACGAGGTCATCGACCACACCACCACCGAGGTGACCGCGGCGGTGAGCGAGCCGGTCGACGTGCTCTTCAACCTCGCGCGCATCACCCCTGAGGAGCTGGTCGCGCTGGTCGCCTTGGTCCGCGCGGGCGGCGTCGTCCTGAACACGGTGCCGACGATCCCCACGCCCGGCGACGATGACCGCGGCGTGCGCGCCGTCGGCGTCTTCGTCCGCAGCGACGCCGAACAGCTGTCGCGGCTGGTCGAGCTGGTCGACCGCGGCGAGCTGCGCGTCGACGTCGCCGAGCGAGTGCCGCTGAGCGAGCTGCCCGGGGTGCACGCCAGAGCAGCTGCAGGCCAGCTGCCCGGCAAGGTCGTCGTCCTCCCGGCCGCCGCCTGACGTCCCCGCAAGGGTCAACCCCAACAACAATCGGCAGGAGGAAGCAACCATGCCATTGACCTTCGATCCGGAGATCGCCACGGCGCTGGCCCCGATGGCCCAGTCGGGCTTCACGTCGCCCGCGGTCGGCGACATCGCCGGGCGCCGCGCCATGTGGGAGCCGATCATTGGCGCCGCTTCGACGGCCCAGCCGATCCCGGACGGCGTGAGGACCAGCGAGTACTACGCGACCGCAGAGGACGGCGCGCAGATCAAGATGCGCTGGTACGTCAAGGACGGCGCGACACTGGGCTCGGCCGTGCTGTTCTTTCACGGCGGCGGCTACATCTTCGGCCACATCGACCTGTTTGACGGGCCGGTCTCCCGCTACGTGTCCGCCAGCGGCGTCCCGTTCCTGTCGGTCGAATACCGCCGCGCGCCCGAGCACCCATTCCCGACACCGCTCGAAGACGCCTACGCCGCGCTGCGCTGGATCAACGAGCACGCCGCCGAGCTCGGCGTCGACCCCGACCGGATCGGCGTGATGGGCGACAGCGCCGGCGGCGGCATGGCGGCGGCGCTGACGATCCTCGCCCGCGAGCGTGGCGGCCCGAAGATCACGCGGCAGATCCTTCTCATGCCGATGCTCGACGACCGCACTCGCACGCCCGACCCGCAGATCGCATCCAACGTCCTTTGGTCCTACGACGACAGCGCCACCGCGTGGCCGGCGCTGCTCGGCGAACAGGCCGGCGGACCCGAGGTCCCGCCCACGGCCGCCCCAGCCCGGCTCGAGGACGCGACCGGCCTGCCGCCCGCCTACATCGAGGTTGGGCAGATCGACGTCTTCCGCGACGAGGACCTCGCCTACGCGACCAAGCTCAGCCGCGCCGGCGTGCCAGTGGAGTTCCACCTGCACCCCGGCGCTCCGCACGAGTTCGACTCCATCGCCTTCGACTCCGACGTCGCCCGGCGCGCCATCGCCGACCGCGTCCGGGTCCTGAAGTCGATCTGAACCGACGTCGTCGACCGCACAGCTCCAAAGCATTCGCGGCCGGCGTCGGACACCGCTTTCTGACGATCGC
>JBKPFU010000195.1:0-7977 GCA_046728975.1 Actinomycetota bacterium
CCGGTGCCCTACTTGTCGTTCACGGGCACCCAGAGCGGCGCCGTGCAGAGCTGCTCGGGCGGCCCAGGCCACAACTCGTGGTACGGGTCCGGCCAGGTGGACGCGCTCGGCGCGGTCACGCGCTAAGAACCACCGTTTGCAGGACCTTCGGAGGGCCGGCGAAAGCCGGCCCTCCGTGTTGTCCGACCGTGGTCCTAGATTTCGCGGCATCGGCGAGCGGGAGGTGACATGCCGGCGAAGCGCGAAGCGGAAGAGTTGCTGTTGATCGAGGAAGCCGACGCCTGGTTCGAGTACCTCGAGTCGGTGCGCGGGCAGTCCGAGATCCGTTATCAGGAGGTCGAGCCGTGGGCGTGGGCACGGCTGACGCAGCGCCTGCGTGCCGTGAGAACGCGCCGCGCGAAGCTCAAGGCCGCGGCGTAAATCGCCGACGACAAGCCCACTGGTACCCTGAGGTTACGGCTATGCCGACGCTTTTCCACGAGAACATGCTGCGCGCGCGCCCTGAATGTGGCTGCGCGCGCGCTGACAAAGGAGATTTCGCTTGTTGCGATGGTTTCGGCGCAAAACGCGCACCGACGAGTCCGCCGTTGCGGACACACCTGAACCAAAGACACCCGAATCACTGACACACGAGCCTGCTCCGGCGGGCGACCAACCTGCGAAGAAGCGCCGCCGGCGCGGTAGTCGCGGCGGCCGCGGTCGTAAGAAGCCGGCGGCGACGCAGGATGCGCCCAAGCTCGAGCGCAAGGAAGACAAGCCCGAGCGCAAGGAAGGCAAGCCCGAGGGCAAGGAAGACAAGCCGGAGCGCAAGGAGGCGCGCAATCAGCCCGCGCAGCGGCAGCGGCGCGCCGCGCGCCGCCGGCCGCAACCGCGCCGCGCCCCGCTGCCGCCCGCGAAGCGCGAGCTCCTCGTCTCCGTCGACGTCGGCGAGCAGCGCGTCGCCGTGCTCGAGGACGACCAGGTGGGCGAGGTCTACCTCGAGCGGCCCGAGCGGCGCTCGATCGCGGGGAACATCTACAAGGGCGTCGTCGACAACGTGCTTCCCGGAATGGAGGCCGCGTTCGTCGAGATCGGGCTCGAGAAAAACGGCTTCCTCTACGTGGACGAGATCGTCGTCCCCGAGCTCGAGGGCCGGCGCCACGGCCTGAAGATCCAGGACTTGCTGAGCCGGGGTCAGGAGATCCTCGTCCAGGCCGTCAAGGACCCGATGAAGTCGAAGGGCGCGCGGCTGACGACGCAGATCTCGCTGCCGGGCCGCTTCGTCGTCTTCGTACCGAGCGGGGAGGGCCTCGGCGTCTCACGGCGGCTCGACGACGACGAGCGCAGCCGTTTGCGCGAGATTCTGAAGGCGTTGGAAATCCCGACGGGCGGGGTGATCGTCCGCACCGCCGCCGAAGGCGCCTCGGCCGAGGACATCGAGCGCGACCTCGTGTTCCTGCAGCGGCTCTGGAAGACGATCGAGCAACGCGCCAAGACGACGAAGGCGCCGGCGCTCGTCTACCAGGAGGCCGAGCTGCCGCTCCGGGTCGTCCGCGACCTCTTCACCGACGACTTCGAGCGCGCGCTCGTGGACGACGAGCGGACGTTCAAGCGGATCGTCGGCTATTTGAAGAAGACGTCTCCGCACATGGTCGACCGCGTGATCCGCTACCGCGACAAGACCCCGCTGGGAGAGGCGCACGGCGTCGACGAGGCAGTGCGGTCGACGCTGTCGCGCCGCGTGGACCTGCCCTCCGGCGGCTACCTCATCTTCGACTACGCCGAGGCCTTCACGGTCATCGACGTCAACACCGGCCGCTTCGTCGGCTCGCGCTCGAAGACGTCCGGCGGCCGGCTCGAGGAGACGATCACGAAGAACAACCTCGAAGCGGTCAAGGAGGTCGTGCGCCAGCTCCGGCTGCGCGACATCGGCGGGATCATCGTCATCGACTTCATCGACATGGCGAACCCCAAGAACCGAGCGACCGTCGAGGCTGCGTTCAAGGCGGAGCTCGAGCGTGACCGGACGAAGACCTACGTCGTCGAGATCTCACCCCTCGGGCTCGTCGAGATGACGCGTCAGAACGTCACCGACGGGCCCCGCGAGATCTTGACCCGGAAGTGCCCGGTCTGCGAGGGGGACGGCATCGTCCTGTCGGAGGCGTCCCTCGCGATCGACATCGAGCGAAAGCTGCGCGCGCTCGCTCGGCGATCGCGGCACCAGGCCTACCGCGTCGCCGTGAACGCACATATCGCTGCGGCGTTGATCGGTCCCGGCGCGGCGCGGCTGAAGGAGATCGAGGAACGGGCGAAGCGTCGTTTCCTGCTCGAGGCCCGCGAAGACGTGCCGCTCGACTACTTCGAGGTGCTGGGGCAGGGCACCGTGGCAGCGCTCCAGCCGGAGAAGCCGGCAATCGACGAGGGTGCCGAGCTCTCGCTGAAGCTCGTCGAGGTCGGTCTACACGACGTCGATGCCGGTGTCGGAACGTTGAACGGCATCACCGTCTGCGTGGGCAACGCGGCAAAGCTCGTCGGTAAGAAGGTCAAGGTCCGCGCCGAGCGCGTGCTGGACGGCACGGCCTACGCGACGGTCCTCGGAACCGACGGAGCCGGCGACGACGCGGTCACGGCCGAGAGCGAGGCCGAGAAGCCGACGCGCCAGCCGCCCGCGAAGAAGTCTCCGGAGACGAAGAAGTCTCCGGAGAAGAAGGCGCGCGAAAAGCAGGCGAAGCCGAAGCCTGAAGTGCCGAAGGCTGAGGAGGCCGCCGTCGAAGAGAAGCCCAAAAAGCAGACCCGGCGTGGCTCGCGCGGCGGTCGCGGCCGCAAGAAGAAGGCGACGGCCGAACAGGCGGCTGCGCCCGCAGCCACCGACGGTGCTCCGGCCGAGGAGCCTGCTGCCGCGCCGAAGATCCACCTGCCGGACCCCGATCTCGGCCAGGAAGAAGGCGAGGCACCCGATGTCGCCGACGCGGCCGAGGACGGCGCCGCCGCTCCGAAGAAGAAGCGCACTCGGCGCGGAACACGTGGCGGCCGCAACCGGCGGAAGAAGCCTGCCGCGGCCCGCGTGGAGGCGACGGCGTCGAACGGCCCGGCGACGGATGCCGTCTCGGACGATTACGTCCCGATGTCCGAGTGGAGCGACGAGTTCGAGGCCTCGTAGAGCCGCTAGCCCTACCGGTAGCTGAGCCTGCGACCGATCAAGGGGCGTCGCGGACGCAGGAACGCGGCGTAGATCACGATCGCACAGCCGATCATCGCGGCCCACGCGAGCGAAAGCGACGGGTGGAGGACATTCGGAATCTGCCACCTCGTCCAGTCGCGCTTGACGACCTGCTCGGTCCAGAGATCCTCGACCTGGTTTGTCAGGCCGTAGACGAGCATCACCGCGAGATAGAAGGCCGTGAGCCCGCGCAGGACGGGCCGACGGATCCCGCCGAGGTGACGCGAGAGCAGCAACGCTGTTGCCGCGAGCAGGAACCCGTCCATGCCGTGGTGATGACCGTGATGGACGGCGGCGTGCAACTCCCCGCTGCCGGGCTCGGGGCGAATCGCGCCGGTCTGGAAGATCGAGCCAAGGACGGGAACGCCGTCGAGGAAGAAGCCGAGCTCGGCCGCGATGTACGCAGCCGCGGACAAGAGCGACACTACGCCGACGACGAGGCGCGCGGCGTCACCGCGGGTGGTCGTACGAGCGGCCTCGCGGCGCCCTCGCCGGCTCGCCCACACCGTCAGCGCGAACACGAGCACGACGCCGATGACGGCCGGCAGGTTCGCCCACTTCGGGTCGAGATGGCTCTCTGTCTGGACGCCGGGTATCGCGACCGTGGCGCAGAGGAGGAGCGCGACGATTCCGAGGACATCGGCGAGGCGGTCGTCGAGCCGGTCGACGACGATCGCCAGAATGGCGACCGCCGCCAGCGCCGCCGAGAAGCTGAGGAAGACGAACGCGCGCCCAGCCCCGCCGACGAAGCCGGTGTTGTGAACCTTCCAGAGCACGCGCGGCGGGAGTCGCCAGTACGTCGCGAACACAGCGGCAGCGGTGAGCGCGAAGAGCAGCCAAACTACGTAGACGTCGCGCAGTCCCGCGCTTTGCGGCCGGGCCGAAATCACGGCTAACATGCCTCCTCGCGGGCCACGGGCCCGCGTTGCTATGGCCGACTACGCGATCATCTCACTCGGCGGGAAGCAGTACCGCGTCCGCCAGGGCGACCGGTTGCTCGTGGACCGGGTGCCGCACGGCGAGGGCAAGACGTTCCACCCGGACGTTCTGCTCACGGGTGGCGACGGTAAGACGAACCTCGCGCCTCGCGTCCAGGTCACCGCGAAGGTCGTGGGCGACCGGCGCGGCGAGAAGCTCCGCATCGGCAAGTACCGCCCGAAAAAGGGCTACCGGCGCCACACCGGCTTCCGTGCAGCCCTGTCGGAGATCGAGATCCAATCGATCGGCAGTAGGTCGACGGCGAAGAAAACCGAATCAAAGGCGGCGGCTCAGAAGCCGAAGACGGAGAGAAGTTCGTCGGCGAAGGCGAAGCCTTCGGCGGCGAAGAAGACGGAGAAGGACTGATGGCACACAAGAAGGGACTTGGCAGCTCCAGAAACGGGCGCGACTCGAACGCGCAGCGTCTCGGCGTGAAGCTGTTCGAGGGACAGGACGTGAGGGCGGGGATGATCATCGTCCGCCAGCGCGGGACGCGCTTTCGCCCTGGGCCTGGGGCCGGGATCGGCAAGGACGACACGATCTTCGCGAAGCGCGACGGCAAGCTCGTGTTCACGCGAAGCGGCGATCGGCGAACCATCACCGTCGCCTAAGGCGACGACGCCGACCGGCTTCAGCGATCGCGTCCGTATCCACGCCGAGGGCGGGCGTGGGGGGGACGGCGCGATCAGCTTCCGCCGCGAGAAGTACGTGCCGAAGGGCGGTCCCGACGGCGGCGACGGCGGTCGTGGCGGAGACGTGGTCATCCGGTCCGACCCTGAGCGGCGCGACCTGTCCGATTTCCGCTCCAAGCAGCACTTCAAGGCCGGCAGGGGAGAGCCGGGCCGCGGCTCGAACAAGCACGGCGCCAACGGCGCCGACATCGAGCTGCCCGTCCCGGCGGGGACGCAGGTGCTGGACGAAGGCCGCCTGGTCGCGGATCTTGCACGACCCGGCGCCCGGCTCGTCGTTGCCCGGGGAGGCCTGGGCGGTCGGGGCAACCGGCGTTTCGCGACCGCGTCGCGCCAGACGCCTCGGTTCGCGGAGACCGGCCTACCCGGTGAGGATCGTTGGCTCGAGCTGCGCCTGAAGCTCCTCGCGGACGCGGCGCTCGTGGGCCTGCCCAATGCGGGCAAGTCGTCACTGCTGCGCCGGATCTCCAACGCGAAGCCGAAGGTCGCCGAGTACCCCTTCACGACACTGGCACCCGTACTCGGAACCGTCGACGCGCCCGACGGGCGCCAAGTGACGGTGGCCGACGTCCCGGGGTTGATCGAGGGAGCGAGCGAAGGCGCAGGCCTCGGCCACGAGTTCCTCGCCCATCTCGAGCGTGCGCGCCTGCTCGTGCACGTGATCGATTCGGCTGCGGGTGACCCGACCGAGCTCTTCGAAGCGATCGGCGAGGAGCTCACGGCCTACGGAGCGGACCTCGAACGGCGGCCGCAGATCGTCGTCCTCAACAAGACCGACCTGGCGCAGGCCGAGCTCCCCGTTGCGGACGAGCGAGTGCTCGCCGTCGTCCACACCTCGGCGGCGACCGGCGCGGGCGTCGACGAGCTGAAGCGGGCTTTGTTCCGCCTCATCGCCGAGCCGGAGCCGGTCGAGGAATCGGAGCTTGTCGACTTCCTCGTCTACCGCCCGCGGCGGTCGCAGCCGCCGTTTCGGATCCTCCGCACCGACCGCGGCTTCCGCGTCACCGGCCGCCCGCCGAGCGACGACGAGCTGGAGGAAGCGCTGCGGGCGGCGGGCGCCAAGCCGGGTGACGAGGTCGAAGTGGGGGAGCGATGAAGGCGATCCTCGGCGGCGTCTTCGACCCACCGCACGAGGGCCACGTTGCGCTCGCGCGGGCGGCGCTCGAGCGGTTCGACCCGGACGAGCTCGTCGTGCTCGTCGCGGCCTCACCGGGCCACCGTCCGGCGATGGCAGACGCCGAGTCGCGGCTCCGGCTCACGGAGGCCGCGTTCGCCGAGCTTCCGCGGACGCGCGTTGTTCTCGACGAGAGCGCGTATACCGTCGACGCGGTTCGGGGCGGGCGCTTCGGCGACGCGCTGTTCGTCGTAGGCGCCGACGAGGGTGCGGCATTTGCGAGCTGGAAAGATCCGGACGGCGTGCTCGAGTGGGTCCGTCTCGCGGTTGGGACGCGCTCGACGTACGACGCGCCGGACCTTGCGCGGTACGGAGATCGAGTCGTCCACTTCGAGCTGGTTTCGCCTGAAATCTCCTCGACGGACGTTCGCCGCCGCGCGGCCGGGGGCGAGCCGCTCGACGGCCTGGTGCCGCCTGCCGTGGCGGCCGAGATTCGCAGGAGCCGCCTGTATCGAGGCTAGACTTACCGCGGCCCCGGAAAGGATTCCTGCAGACCTGACTTCACTCGATCAAGCTCGCCGCATCGCCGGCCTCGCCCAGGAGAAGCTGGCAAGAGACGTCGTCATCCTGTACATGCGGCCGGTGTGCACGTACACCGACTACTTCGTTCTCTGCTCAGGTCAGAACCCGCGCCAGACCAAGGCGATCTGGGATGAGGTGCACGAGCGGCTGAAGCACGACGGGCGCGCGCTCCCGCAGACGGTCGAAGGCGCCAACGAGGGCCGCTGGATCGTCGCCGATTACCTCGACGTCGTCCTGCACGTCTTCACGCCTGACGCGCGCGAGTACTACTCGCTCGAGGAGCTGTGGGGCGATGTGCCGTCGATTGAGGTCGCGTCCGTAACGGCGTAGGCTCGTTCAGATACGTTGTCCGATCAGAAAACTAAGCTGGTCGGCAATGCTGACAACAGATCAGAAGGGAGCAATCGCCGAGACGGCAATTGCTCATGCTGCGACCAAGCTTGGGATCGATGTGTATTCGCCAATGATCGAAGGCGGTCGCTATGACTTCATCTTCGACATTGGATCGCGACTGTGGCGTGTGCAGTGCAAGTGGGCGTCGAGGTACCGCGATACCTTGACCATCCGCTGCTATTCCTCGCGAAGGTGCGCGAGCGGATTCATGAGACGTCCCTACACGTCCGGCGAAATCGACGCCATCGCCGCCTATTCACCCGACCTCGATCGTTGCTACTTCTTGCGAGCCTCGTTCATCGCCGGAAGAAAGCAGATCAACCTCCGCGTGAGTGCTCCACGCAACAACCAAGCGGCGAGAATCAATTGGGCTGAATCGTTCGAATTCGCCGCTACACTGGGCGCTCTTGGGGCCGTAGCTCAGCTGGGAGAGCGCTGCCATGGCATGGCAGAGGTCACGGGTTCGAGCCCCGTCGGCTCCATCACTCCTCCTTGACCCAGTCCTGGGTGAGGTATAGCCAGAAGGCGAGGCCGGTGTACCTGCCGTAGCGGCGGAAGCGCCGCGCGATCTGGTCGTCGGTCGCCTTGCGGCCATTGAGCTTCGCGTACTTCGGCCGCGTCCAGGAGTCGAGGATGAGCCGCGAGTAGCGGCCGAGCAGCATCATCATGTGCGCCGCCGCATACGGTCCCACGCCCGGGAGCGCGAGTAGCCGCTCGGCGACCTCGTCGTCAGAGACCCGTGGGTCGGCGAGCCCCTCGAGGTCGATCACTCCCTCGGCGACCGCTCCGGCGAGCGTCTTCAGGTACGCGCCGCGGTAGCCGGCGCGCACGACATCGCGGTAGAACCGAGCGTCGGCGTCGGCCATTGCGGACGGCGTGGGGAAGGCGCGCCCCCACGGGCCGTCAGGTCGGGGCCCGGCCGCCGGCTCGCCCAGATGCTCCACCAGCGCGCCGACCATCCGCTGCGTCGCCGACCACGCGCAGTTGGTCGTGCAGATCGTCTTGACCGTGTCCTCGAAGAC
>JBKPFU010000196.1:0-8637 GCA_046728975.1 Actinomycetota bacterium
TTCGCGACGGCGTACGGCAACGTCGGTTCGTCGATCTACTACGCGCTCGGCGTCACCGCCGGTATCGCCCTCGGGCTGACGCCGCTCGTCTTCGTCATCAGCGGCCTGATCTTCGCCGCGACGGCTGCGACCTACGCGGAGGGGACGGTCCGATATCCGGAGGCGGGCGGTTCCTCGAGCTTCGCGCGTCATGCCTTCAACGAGCTCGTCTCGTTCGGGGCGGCCTGGGCGCAGATGCTCAACTACATCATCACGATCGCCATCTCGGCGTTCTTCGTGCCCCATTACCTGTCGATCTTCTGGGGACCGCTGCGCGAGAACCCGTGGGACATCATCGGAGGCGCGATCGTCGTCGTCCTCCTTGTCCTGCTCAACATCGTCGGGATCAGGGAGGCAGCGAGCCTGAACGTCTTCCTCGCGGTCGTCGACTTTGCAACCCAGCTGCTGCTCGTCCTGATCGGGTTCGCGCTGATCTTCAGCCCGTCGACGCTGGTCGACAACGTCCATTGGGGCATCGCTCCGACCTGGCGGAACTTTGCGCTTGCGATCCCGGTCGCGATGATCGCCTACACGGGGATCGAAACGGTCTCGAACCTCGCTGAGGAGGCGCGCGACCCGGTCCGCAGCATCCCGCGGGCAATCGCGTGGGTGGAGATCGCGGTCTTCGCGATCTACTTCACGCTGCCGCTGATCGCGCTGTCGGCGCTGCCGGTCTTCCAGCAGCCGGACGGCGACTGGGTGACGAGGCTCGGGCTGCCGCCCGACGAGGGCGGCTACGAGAACGATCCCGTCCTCGGCCTGGTCAAGAACCTCGATCTGCACGGAGCGCTCCTTCGCGGGGCCGAGATCTACGTCGGCCTGCTCGCCGCGACCATCCTCTTCATCGCCACGAATGCAGGGGTGATCGGCGCGTCTCGGATCACGTACTCGATGTCGACGTACCGCCAGCTGCCCGAGGTCTTTCGCCGGCTGCACCCGAAGCTCGCTACGCCCTGGCTTGCTCTCGCAGTCTTTGCGGGCGGGATCCCGATCCTGTTCGTGCTCTCCGGCCAGGTCGATTTCCTCGGCCGCATGTACGCCTTCGGCGCGATGCTCTCGTTCACCATTGCGCATGCGGCGGTGACGGCTCTGCGCATTCGCTACCGCGACGAGGAGCTCCAGTGGCGCGCATGGCCGAGCGTCCGCGTCAGAGGAATCGAATGGCCGGTGTTCGCGCTCCTCGGCGGGCTCGGCACCGGCATCGCCTGGCTTGTCGTCGTCGTCCAGGACGCCCCGACGAGGTACGCGGGCCTCGGCTGGCTGGCGGCAGGGCTCCTGATCTACGCGCTCTACCGCCGGCGGGTCGTGCACCTGCCCCTGCGCGAAACGGCTCGCGCGCCCGCGGTCATCCTTGCCACCGCACTCGCGGTCGAGTACCGCACGATCGTCGTTCCGGTCACACGCTCGGGCGAGACGGAGGAGGCGCTGGTTGCCGCAGCGCGCCTGGCCGCCGAGCGCGGCGCGACGATCGTCTGCGTCCATGTGCTGGAGATCCCGCTCGAGTTCCCGCTCGACGCGCCGCTGGAGAAGGAGGAGTACGAAGCGAACGCGCTGCTCGACGACTGTCAGGCGCTCGTCGAGAACTACGGCGTCCGCGCCGTCGCGCGGCTCGCTCGAGCGCGGCGCGCGGGGCCCGCGATCGTCGAGGAAGCTCGGCTCCGCAACTCGGAGCTCGTCGTTCTCGGCGCCCCGCGCAGGCGGCCCCAGCTCTTCGGTAAGACCGTGGACTACGTGTTGAAGTCGAGCCCGACTCGCGTGCTGATCGCGGCCGGGCGTAAAGCCGCATGAACGTGAACGTCAGCCGCGTCGTCGCCGTTGTGATCGTCGGGCTCGGCATCGCGGTGATCGGCCGTACGATCGCGGCGGGAGTCGGCGGCGGCGTGGGCCTCTTGCTCGGCGGAATCCTCGTGCTCGCCGGCTGCGCGCGGCTGTACCTTTCGAGACGCTAATGGCCAAGAAGCTGCCCGGCCTCAGTCGCGTCCTCGACGAGCGCTCGATCGCCTCCGTCGCCTTCGGCGAGATCGGGTCGTCGATCTACTTCGCCCTTGGAGTCATCGCGCTCTACGCGCTGGGGCTGACGCCTTGGGTCATCCTCTTCGTCGGGCTCCTGTTCCTGGTCGTCGCGCTCTCGTACGCCGAGGGGACCGCCGCGATCCCCGAGACCGGAGGGGCGGCGACACTCGTCCGGAGGGCTTTCAACGACCCGCTCGGCTTCCTCACCGGCTGGGCGCTCTTCCTCGACTACCTGATCGTGATCGGCCTCGCAGCGCTCTTCGTGCCGCATTACTTCGGGCATGCCGTCCAGTGGTTCGGGATCACACACGGGCCCTGGGACGTCGTCGTGGCGGTGTTCGTGATCGGCCTGGTCGCGCTGGTGCGGCTCGTGCGCCGGCCTGCGATGTACCGCCTCGCGGTCGTGCTTGCTCTTCTCTCGATCGTCGCGTGTGCCCTTCTCGTCGTCCTGGGCCTGAGCTTCTTCTCGTTCGACGGGTTGACGAAGGGCGTCGACGCCGGCACCGCGCCCACCTGGCGCGATCTGGCGTTCTCCCTGCCGCTTGCCATGCTCGCGTTCACCGGGCTCGAGACCGTCGCGAACCTCGCTGCCGAGACGCGGGAGCCCGGACGCACGCTGCCGCGCAGCCTATTCGGAGGCATCGGCGCCGCCGTCGCCGTGTCGGTCGCGATGGCGATCGTCGGGATCATGGCCTTCCCCGCCGAGTCGGGAACGACCGCGCTCGGAGAAGACTGGGCCCGCGCGCCGCTGGTCGGGATCGCGAGCGCGCTGCGCGGCGACCTGCCGGCGGGTGTCGTCGATGCGATCCGAGCCTTCGTCGGGCTCTCGGGCGTGCTCGTGCTGCTCGCCGCGATCGCGACGTCGATGTCGGGCGCCGGCCGCCTCGCGTACGCGTTGGGGAAGCACGAGATGCTGCCGCACGCATTTGGCCGGCTGAACCGCCGGACGCTGATCGCGCCCGTGACGATCATCAGTGTCGCCGCGATCGCCTCCGCGCTGCTCGTCGGCTCGGTGATCGCCGGCCGTCCGGTGCGCTCGCTGGCCGGCCTCTACAGCTTCGGTGTGCTGCTCACGTTCACCGCCGCACAGCTCGCGGTGATTCGCCTGCGGACGACCGAGCCCCAGCTGCGCCGTCCGTTCAAGGCGCCCGGGAAGGTGCGTATCCGGGGACACGAAGTGCCGCTCGCGGCGGCCGTGGGAGCCCCGCTCACGTTTGCGATCTGGATCATCACCATGGTCACCCACGACGCCGCGCGCGTCGTTGGGCCGTTCTGGCTGGCCGCCGGCGCGTTGGTCTTCGTCGCCGTGCGCCGCTCCCGCGGCGAGCAGCTGATGCGGGCCGAGCCGGCGATTCCGGATCTCGTGCCCGAGGAGGAAGGGATGTACGAGCGCATCCTCGTCCCGATGAAGATCGGCGTGATCGGCGAGGAGGTGCTCGGCACCGCGCTGAAGCTCGCCGAGGAGCGGAACGGGCAGGTGCGGGTGATCCACGTCGTTCGAGTGCCGCTCGACCGGCCTCTCGACGCCTCCTCACCCGACGAGGAGGAGCGCGCCGCGGCCTCACTTGCGGAGGCGAAGCTGCTCGCCTCCGAGCAGGGCGTCAACATCGAGACGGACGTCGTCCGCGCCCGTGCGATCGGCGAGGCGATCGTCGAGAAGGCCCGCGAGACGAACGCGGACCTGATCATCCTCGGCTCGGCGCCCAAGTGGCGGCGCCAATCGCGGTTCTTCAGCCCCACGGTCGACTACGTGCTGAAAAAGGCGCCTTCCGAGGTGATGGTGATCGCGTATCCGCAGGGCGTTCTGGAGGAAGAAGCCGCACTCTCCTAGGAGAGTCTGGCGGAATTCCGCTCGTCGCCGGGGCGCGATGGGCGGGGCAAAGCAAGGACGCGGGAGCGTCGTGATACCAAGAGCCGTAGGCTGCGACCGAGGACGCCGCCTCGCGCCGTCCCAGCGCGTTCCGGCGGCCCAGCCGTGTATTCCGCCAGGCTCTCCTGACCGAGGGTCACGCGCTACAGTCAGATTGTGAAGGCGCTCGTTATTGGTTGCGGCCGCGTCGGATCCAACATCGCCAAGCAGCTCGACGCTGAAGGGTGGGACGTCACTGCCGTCGACGAGAAGGAAGAAGCCCTCAGCCGGCTCGGCGAGGATTGGCGCGGCGGGTTCATCGTCGGCCACGGCATGGACGTGGGCGTGCTGCGTTCCGCTGGAATCGAGGATGCCGAAGCCGTCGTCGTGGCGACCGACGGCGACAACACGAACATCGTGATCGCCCAGGTGGCGGAGAAGCGCTTCGACAACCAGTGCGTCGTCGTTCGAATCCTCGACCCGGCTCGCGCGAAGTTCTACCGAGAGAAGGGACTGCGCACGATCTGCCCGACCTCGACGGCGATCGACGCGCTGCTCGAGGCGGTGCGCGCGTGCGAGGTGCGCCCCCGGGAGCCCACGACCGCGTAGATGTACGTCCTCATCGCCGGCGGGGGGAAGGTGGGGGCGAACCTCGCGCGCAACCTCATTCATGTAGGGCACGAGGTGACGATCATCGAGCAGAAGCGTGAGAAGTTCGACCGGCTCGAGCAGGAGTTCGAGCACCAGGTGCAGCACGGCGACGCGACCGAGATCCACGTGCTCGAACGGGCGGGAATCGCTCGCCCGCCGGACGTCGTCGCAGCCGTGACCGGCGACGACGAGGACAACATCGTCATCTGCCAGCTGGCCAGGGAGAAGTACGGCGCGCAAAAGGTGGTCGCGCGCGTGAACGACCCGCGAAACCAGGCGCACTTCGATCTCCTGGGGATCTCGCCGACCGTCTCGGCGGTGCCGGCGATCATGGCGCTGATCGAGCACGAGGTGCCGGAGCACGACCTCGTCCACCTGCTCGAGCTGCGCAAGGAGAACCTCGAGATCGTCGAGGTTCAGATCGGCAAGGGCGATCCGGCTGCCGGCAAGACGGTGGAGAAGCTCCGTTTGCCCGAGGGGTCGCGCCTGATCTCGATCATGCGGAACGGCCGCTCGGAGATCGCCGTCGGCGCCACCGAGCTGCGGCCCGGCGACCAGGTCTTGGCGATCCTGCAGCCCGGCAAAGAAGACGAGCTACGTAAAGTTCTGCTCAAGAGCTGAACCGCCGAGCCGCCCGACTTGTACTTAGGGGTCATGAAGACCGCCTTCGCTGTCGCCGCCGTTCTCGTCGCCGCCGTCGCGGTCTCGTGCGCGAGCGGTAGCGGCTCGGAGCGTTCAGCCTCGGCGCTCCGGTTGAACGTCTTCGCCCGCGGCCTTTCCGAGCCTGTCTACCTCACGTCGCCCCGGAGCCAGCCGGGACGCGTCTACGTGGTCGAGAAGTGCGGGAGGATTCGCGTCTTCGTCAACGGACGGCGCCTCGCGCAGCCGTTCCTCGACATCAGGCGACTTGTCGGCTGCGGAGGCAGCGAGCAGGGGTTCTTCGCGCTCGCCTTCCACCCCGGTTACGCGCGCAACCACCGTTTCTTCGTCCACTACACCGACCGCCGCGGCGACACTCGCGTCGCGGAGTACCGCTCGAAAGGCTCGGTCGCGATCCCGAGCACCCGCAGAGAGCTCCTGTTCGTCGACCAGCCGTACGCCAATCACAACGGCGGCGAGCTCACCTTCGGCCCGGACGGCCTGCTCTACCTCGGGCTCGGCGACGGCGGTTCGGGCGGGGATCCCGAGAACCGAGCGCAAAATCTCGGGTCCAAGCTCGGCAAGCTGCTGCGGCTGAACGTCGACAGACGGGGCGCGCAGTGGCAGATCGCGGCCTACGGTCTTCGCAATCCATGGCGATTCTCGTTCGATCGCGCGAACGGGAACCTGTACATCGCCGACGTCGGCGAGAACGCGTTCGAGGAGATCGATTTCCGCAGCCGCGCGCGGCTCGCGCGGCTCGCGAACTACGGCTGGTCGGTGTACGAAGGCCGCGCGCGCTACAACACGAGCCGCCGCCTGCGCGGTGGCGGCCAGCTCGTGATGCCGGTTGCCGTGTACAGCCATCGGTTCGGCTGCTCCGTGACGGGAGGCTACGTCTATCGCGGGCGTGCCGTTTCCTCGGCGCGCGGCCGCTACTTCTACGGCGACTACTGCACCGGGATCATCTGGAGCCTCCGCATGTCCGGCGGCCGCGCCAGCGTTCGCCGGGAGCGGATCCACGTCGACGAGCTGTCGTCCTTCGGCGAGGACGCCCGCGGCGAGCTCTACGCGATCTCGCTCGGCGGGACGATCTACCGGCTGGCCGGCTAGCCCGCTAGCCGACGCGGCGGCGCCGCACGTTTGGCGCCTGCTGACCGAGTGCTGCGTAGGCGAGCGTCTGCAGCGCCTCGTTCAGGTTCCGGAGTTCGTGCGAGACGCGCGCAAACCCCTCCGCGTGATCGAGCCGCCGGTTCAGCGTCCGCACCTCCGCGATGAGCAGATCGAGGCGCTCCAGCAGCGCGTCCAGCTGTCGGTCGTCGAGGTGTTTGCGCTCAGCCATCTCGCTCGATTCTACGCGGCCGCTCCTGCCAGCCCAGCCGGCGCTCTGACCATGCTCGCGCAGTAGCCGAGCGGAGGATCAGGATCCCGAGCACCAAACCGCCGGCGTCGATCGCGACGTCGAGCGGCGCCCCGTGCCGGCCCTGGACGAAGTGCTGATGGATCTCGTCGGTGATCGCATAGCCAAGGCCGAGGGCGAAGGCGGGGAGCTCACGGCCGAGCGCGCGTAGGAGGAGCGCCCCAAGAATCGCGTACTCGGTCACGTGGGCGCACTTCCGCAGGATGGTGTCCCAGACGCCCAGATCGGTGCCGAGACCCGGGATCGAGGAGAACGTGAAGATGACCCCGGCCCACACGACGACCGGCAGCCAGACCGTGACGAGCCGCGAAGACATCACGGCAAGCCATGCTAGTCTCGAGCCCGAAATAGGCGAGCGGTGAGGGAACCCGGTGCAAATCCGGGACGGTCCCGCCGCTGTGAGGGGAGACGCTCTCCCGCCGAAACGCCACTGGCCGCGAGCCGGGAAGGCGGCGGAAGAGGGAGCCCCGAGTCAGAAGACCTGCCGCCCGCCGCGTAGATCGATCCCCTCGCGGAAGGAGGAGTCGTGTTTCGACGTCTGTTCGTTTTCGCCGTTCTCGCGGCGCTTCTCGTCGTGCCGTCGGCGCTGGCCGCACGGGTGCACGTCCGGATCGAAGGCAGGAGCCAGACGATCTTCGGGGCGACCCAGCCCACGCTGTCTGTTCAGGCAAACGCCCTCGATGCGCTCGAGTCGGCGAGCCTGGCCGGCGAGTTCTACTACCACGTGACCCAGACGTCCTTCGGGCCGTACGTCGACCAGATCGGACGCTATGCCGCTGCCGGCAACAGCGGTTGGGTGTTCAAGGTGAACGGGGTCTCGCCGCCGGTCGGCGCCAAGGACGTGACCGTCAAGGACGGCGACAGCGTCCTCTGGTACTGGGCCACATTCGGGGCGACGGGAGGGCCCTCGACGCTCGTTCTACGCCGAACGCGAGCGAACTGCTATCGCGTGCTCGCCCAGGACGACAAAGGGGCGCTTCGCGCAGCAAGCGGCGCCTCGCTCCAGGTCGACGGCCGCAGCGTCCGGACTCGAGCCGGTCGACGCTGCGTTGGTCGCCACACGGGGCTCGTCCGGGCAACCAAACGGGGAACGGTGCGGTCGAACGCGCTTCGATGAGGACCGCTTTCGTCGCTGTTGCGGCACTGGCGCTCGTCGGCTGTGGGACCACGTCGACCTCCCAACATGGCACGGCGCGCCTCTGGGTCACCCGTGACCGGGGCGCGCACGTGCTGCTCACGACGACGGTGCCGGCGGGGCTGACCGCGATGGAAGCGCTGCGAAAGAAGGCGCGGATCGAGCTCCGCTACGGCGGCCGCTACGTCCAGGCGATCAACGGGATCGAGGGGTCTCTCTCGAGCCGGCGCGACTGGTTCTACTTCATCAACGGCTACGAGGGAGACCGCAGCGCTGCCGAGTATCGCCTGCACGCCGGCGACGTCGAATGGTGGGACTACCGGTCCTGGGCGAAGGAGATGCGAGCGCCGGTCGTCGTTGGAGCGTTCCCGGAGCCGTTCCTGCACGGTTACGGCGGCAAGAGGCGCGCCGCAGTCGTCGTCTCGAGTGATCCGGAGGCGAAGCGGCGGCTCGGCAGGCTGATCGGGGCTCGCTCGGGAGGCGATCCGAACATCCTGCAGGTCGAGCCGGGAGCGCCGACGACACTCGCAGCCGACGGAGGCGAGAGCCCCGGCGACGCGATCCGCGTTCGCTTCGTCGGCGACTGGCATCTCCTCCTTCGCCGGCCGTTTCCGTTCCGCTATCGGTACGAGGTCAAGCATTGAGCCCGGCGCCGGCGGCGGCTCTGCTTGCGGCGGCCGCGGCCGCGGCGCTGCTCGCCGACCACACGATCTCGATCGCGGTCATTGCGGCAGCTCTCTTCGTCCTTTGCCTGCGTGCGCCGCGGCCGTGGCCGTATCTCATCGGCGCGCTCGGCTCCGCCGTCGCGGTAGTCGTGGTGACGCCGTTCGTGGAGGTGATCGGGTCGAACGTGCTCTGGAGCGGGCCGACGATCCCGGTCGTCGGACAGCT
>JBKPFU010000197.1:0-26341 GCA_046728975.1 Actinomycetota bacterium
CGCCGCTCGCCGAGGGTTCCACCGCTTCCAGCGCTTGAGCGCCCGCTCGAACGTCTCGGCGGTCAGATCCTCCGCGGCGACGCGATCGTTCGTCAGATACACGAGATACGCGTACACGTCGTCCAGGCATTGCTCGGCGACCGCCGCGAAGCTCGGCCGCTCGACGCCGAGGCTTCTCAGTGGTGACACCGCGGTCGCCGCTTCCACACCGTATGTACGGCGCCGACCCCTGCCGGCGTCACACAGTCGCGCGAACGGCCGCCTCGTAGACCGGATCGCGCGCGAGGCGGTCGAGCTCGTCGGATAACAGGTCGCTCGCATTGGGAGGGTCGCCGGGCGGAAACGACGCCGGCTCTCCGTCGATCTCGACGCCGACAAGACGGTCCGACGGCTCGTGCTCGAGCTGCACCGAACGATCGAGCCGCGAGCGCAACCAACCTGCGAGCAAGTTGGCCTGGGCGGCCGTCCCGGTCACGCGGATGCGACTGACGTCCGCGATCCCGGGCCACAGCGACGCGAGCTGCGTTCGCCACCGGCTCGTACGCGCCCACGCGATATCGGAGACCGCGGCGCGGTCGAAGATCTGCGCAAGCTGTGCATAGGGCGACGGCAAGTCGGCCCACTCGGTGCTGTCGACGACCAGACGGTCGACGACTTCGAGTAGCTCCTCGAACTCGGTCGCGCCGAACGGCGGCAGGCCGCGCCAGCGTAGGAAGACGGGCAGGTCGGCGATCAGAAGCGGCTGAACGACGCTCGCCGGGGCCTGGGCCCGATTTCCGCAGAGCCGAATCCGGATCGTGTCCGTGCAGACGGTCCGATCACCCGTGCCGACAGGGAAGCACTCGACCGCGACCTCGGCCTCGAACCGGTCCTCGTCGTCGGGCCGCGGGAAGAGGACGATCGTGCGCGAAGGGTGCCGCTCCATCAGCCCTCGCAACACGTCCTCGGCGGCCTCGACCCACTCCTCCGGCACCCACGCTAGGTGAGTCATGACGCTCGTCCGGAGCTGAGCCTCGCCGGTCGCGGTCGGCTGCGAGCGGAGCGACGCAAGCTCGCGCTCGACCTCGGCGACCGAGGTGAGCGTTAGTGACGTCGCCATTCGCGTCCGTCGCGCCGCAGGAGCTCGTCGGCGGCGGCCGGGCCCCAGGTACCCGCGGCGTAGTTCGGAAAGGCCGGCCGGTCGCGCGACCAGGTCGCGACGACCGCGTCCACGAGCGACCACTGCTCCTCGATCTCGTCGCTGCGCGTGAACAGGGTCGCGTCCCCGCGCATGGCGTCCAGGATCAGGCGCTCGTACGCCTCCGGCAGCGCCATGCGGAAGGCGCCGCCGTAGACGAAATCCATGTGCACGGTGCGAATCTGCATCCCCTGGCCTGGAACCTTCGCTCCGATCGCGAGCGAGACGCCCTCGTCGGGCTGGATGTGGAAGACAAGTGCGTTCGGGCGCAACTCCTCCGCGACGGCGTCTGCAAAAGGCGGGTGAGGCGCACGCTGGAACTGGATCGCGATCGTCGTCTCGCGGCGCGGAAGCCGCTTTCCGGCGCGGACGTAGAAGGGGATGTCGGCCCAGCGCCAGTTGTCGACGAACAGCTTGGCCGCCACGTATGTCTCCGTCATCGAGCTCGGATCGACCCCCTCCTCCTCGCGGTAACCCGGAACCTCCTCGCCCTCGACGAAGCCGCGCCCGTACTGGCCGCGGACGATGTGCTTCGGCCCAGGCGTGTGCATCGAGCGAAGGACCTTGACCTTCTCGTTCCGCACCGAATCAGCGGTGAAGTCGATCGGCGGCTCCATCGCGGTGAGGGCGAGCAGCTGAAGCAGGTGGTTCTGAAAGATGTCGCGGATCGCTCCCGCCTGTTCGTAATACGCGGCCCGGCCCTCGATCCCGATCGACTCCGCGACGGTGATCTGCACGTGGTCGATGAACTGGCGGTTCCAGATCGGCTCGAAGATCCCGTTCGAAAACCGCACCGCGAGCATGTTCTGCACGGTGTCCTTGCCGAGGTAGTGGTCGATCCGGAAGATCTCGCTCTCGTCGAAGTGCCTCTGCAGGAGCGCGTTCAGCTCGCGCGCCGAGTCGAGGTCTCGGCCGAACGGCTTTTCGACGATCAACCGCGTCCACCCTGTGGCCGAGCGCCGCTTGCCGAGCGCTTCGACGATCGGCTCGAAGGCATCGGGCGGTACGGCCAGGTAGTACACGCGGTTGCCGGCGGTTCCGCGCTCTTCGTCGAGCTCGTTCAGCGCGTCGACGACGCGGTCCTCGCCGCCGTCATCGGCGAACTCGGTGGCGACATAGCGCATCCCGGCGGCCAGCCACTGCCAGACGTCCTCGCGAAACTCGTCCCGGCTGAACTCCTGCACCGCTGCCTTCATCCGCTCCCGGAACTCATCGTCGGTCTCCTCCGACCGGGCGACGCCGACGACGCCGAACTTCTCGGGCAGGAGCCTCCGCAGAGCGAGCGAGTAAAGGGCGGGGAAGAGCTTCCGCCTGGTCAGATCACCCGAGGCGCCGAAGATCGCGAGCGCGCACGGCTCAGCGGTGCGCGACAGCTGGAGGCCTTCGAGAAGGGGGTTCTCTTCGACGGTCGCCATCAGCGCGCAGGCTCAGCGGGGCGGACGGCGTGCCCGCCGAACTGGTTGCGCAGCGCGGCGTTCACCTTGGCCGCAAACGACTCGTCCTGTCGCGACGCGAAGCGAGCGAAAAGCGCGGCTGAGATCACCGGCGCAGGAACGCTCTCGTCGATCGCCTCGAACACCGTCCATCGCCCCTCGCCCGAATCCTCGACGTAGCCTTCGATCTCCTCGAGCTTGGAGCCGTCCTTCTCGAAGGCGTCGTGGAGAAGCTCGAGCAGCCAGCTGCGGACCACGGATCCGTAGCGCCAGATCCCGGAGATCTCTTGCAGGTCGAGCTCGAACTCCGAGGCATTCATGATCTCGAAGCCCTCGGCATAGGCCTGCATCAGGCCGTACTCGATCCCGTTGTGAACCATCTTCACGAAGTGGCCGGCGCCTGAAGGACCGACGTGCGCGTAGCCGTCCTCGGGAGCGAGCGAGCGGAAGATCGGCTCGAGGCGCGCAATCGGCTCGTCGTCGCCGCCGGCCATCAGGCAGAAGCCGACCCGAAGGCCCCAGATCCCGCCCGAGACGCCGACGTCGACGAAGTGGATGCTTCGCCCGGCCGCCTCCCGGCAGCGGCGCTGGGAGTCACGGAAGTTCGAGTTGCCGCCGTCCACGATCGTGTCGCCCTCCTCGAGGGTCGAGAGGAGATCCTGGAACGACTGCTCCGTGATCGGCCCGGCCGGCACCATTAGCCAGACCGCGCGCGGCGCTTCGAGCTGCGATGCAAGCTCCTCGAGCGAGCCCGCCGTCGACTCGACGTTCGGGTCGTACGTCTGGATCTCGTGCCCGTCGCGCTCGAGGCGCTCGGTCATTCCGGCGCCCATCCGCCCCAGCCCGACCATCCCGAGCTTCATCGACCGCACAACGTACAGGTGCCGTAGCCTCCGCGCATGCGTCGAATCGGCCTCTTCGCAGACATCCACGGAAATCTTCCGGCGCTGGAAGTGGTTCTGGGTGAGCTCGAGGGCGAGGTCGACGAGCTGGTTTGCCTAGGTGACGTCGCTGCCGGGCCGCAGCCTCGCGAAACGGTCGCCCGCGTCCGCGAGCTCGGTTGCCCCGTCGTCCAGGGAAACTGGGATGCGTGGTTCGCCGACGGGATACCGCCCGGTGGCGACGAGTTCACGCGAAGGCTGATCGAGATCGGCGAGTGGCAGGCCGCACAGCTGGGCGAGGACGAGCGTGCGTTCCTTGACGCCCTACCCGCTACACACCGGCTGTCGGTGGAGGGAACGACGGTGCTCTGCTTCCACGGTTCGCCCCGCTCGTACGACGACTGGATCTTTCCGTCCACCCCCGAAGAGGAGGTGGAGACGTTTTTCACGGATGGCCGCGCGCCGCTCATGGCCGGCGGCCACACGCATGTCCAGATGGTGCGGCGGCTCGGCCGCGAGCTGATCGTCAACCCGGGCGCCGTCGGCCTTCCTTTTCTGGACTGGTGGCCGAAGCCGGTCCGAGTCGGCCCCTGGGCGGAGTACGCGATCCTCTCCGTCAGCGGCAAGCGCGTCTCGATCGACCTGCGGCGCACAACGTACGACGTCGACGCGCTGCTATCGGTCGCGCGCACGAGTGGGATGCCCCACGCCGACTGGTGGGCGACCACCTGGGCGACCGAGCTCCGCTAGGAGGGCTTGGCGGAAGGGAGCGTTCGTATTGAACGAAATGCGGAGGCGACCGAGGACGCCGCCTCGCGCCGTTCCAGCGCGTTCCGGCGGGTCAGCGCCGTATTTCGCCAAGTCCTCCTTATAGGTCGTCGAGCCGGACGCGGACGATTCGCCGGCCGCGCTCCTCGAGCGAGGCGAAGTCGCCGGCAGCCTGCGCGCGGATGAGGCGTCCGAAGCCGAACTTCCGTCCTGGGATCTTCACTTCCGGCCCGGTGTCGTCGACGACCTGGACGAACCGGCCTGTCGGCGGCCCGCCCTTGTGAAGCTGCCCGGTCGAATGGAGGTACCGAGGGCCGAGCCCGTGCGTCACGACGCAGCCGGTCTCGCGGCGGGCGCGTTCGATCAGCGGTCCGAGGTCTTCCTCCCGCGTGGGGTCGATGAATGCCTGGATCGCGACGTAGTCGCCTTCGCCGGCGTGCGACAAGAGCTCGTCGAGCGAGCCCGTCGGTTCGAGCTCGACATCCCTGCCCCGGAGAACCTCGTTGGTCTTGTCCTTCGCCGCCTGCACATTTGGCTGGTTGAACGGGTTAATCTCGAGGATCGAACCGGCCACCCCCGTTGCGAACTCCCAGCGGAAGAACTCCTGCCCCAGCTCGTACGGCGCGGGAATCCGCACGTCCGGCGCCTGCCGGTCGGCACCGTCCGGCGACTCGCCGGGCGCGGGCACCAGTCCTTTGCCGTCCTTGCCGGTTGATTCGGCGAGCAGCTGTTCCGCCCACAGGCCGAAGCTGCCCACGTCGTCGATCACGACCTTGTCGCGTCCTTCGCGCCAGCCGTTGCCGAGCTGAAGCCCGAGCTCGACGCCGGGGTTTCCCTCGTCCCCGTGGCACGCCTCGACCATCTCGTCGACGCGGTCGAAGAGCCGCTCGAGGTCGATCCCCATCAGCGCGGCCGGCACCATGCCGAAGGCCGACAACGCCGAGTAGCGCCCGCCGATCGTCGGCTCGCCGGTGAAGACGGCCCGGAAACCGCGGCCGTTCGCGAGCGCTTCCAGCTCCGACCCCGGATCGGTGATGACCGCGAACTGTTCGCCGCGCTTCCCGGCCTTCTCCCAGAAGTAGTCGAGATGGCAGCGCGTCTCGAGCGTCGTGCCGGACTTCGAGGCGGCGATGAAGAGCGCCCGCTCGTAGTCGATGAACTCGTCGGCGTGTCGCAACATCGACGGGTGCGTCGTATCGAGCACATGGAAGCCGCTAACGTCGAACGTCCGCTTCACCACCTCGGGTGCGAGGCTGGAGCCGCCCATCCCCAGCAGGACGAAGGTGTCGATCGTGCTGGGCGCGGCGACGTCCTCGACGAAGCGAAGCAGCTCGTCGATTCTCCCGCGCATGCGCATTGGCTCGTCGAGCCAACCGAGCCACTGCGCCTCGTCGGACCCGGTCCAGAGCGTCGCATCGCGGCTCCAGATCCGCTCGACGAGCTCCGTTGTCTTCAGCATCGTCAGCTCACGCCGGCGCGAGCTCGCCGCGCTTCGCGGCGATGCCGTCGAGCAGCTCCGTGAACGAGTCGGCGAACTTCTGCACGCCCTCCTCCTCGAGCACGCGCACGACGTCGTCGTAGTCCACACCGGCCTGCGCGAACTGCTCGAACACCCGCTTTGCCTTGTCGATGTCGCGCTCCAGCGTCAGCTCGACGCGGCCGTGATCCTGGAACGCCGCGATCGTCTCCTCGGGCATGGTGTTGACGGTCTCGGGGCCGATGAGCTCCTCGACGTACAGGACGTCGCGGTACGCCGGGTTTTTGGTCGACGTGGAGGCCCAGAGGCAGCGCTGCTTGGTCGCGCCCTTCGCGACCAGCTGCTCCCAACGCTCGCCGGTGAAGATCTCCTTGTAGCGCTGGTAAGCGAGCTTCGCGTTCGCGACCGCGAGCTTGCCCTTCAGCTCGTCGTGGCCGCCGAGCTCGTCCAGCCGCTTGTCGGCCTCCGTGTCCACGCGTGAGACGAAGAAGCTCGCCACGGACGCGACCTTCGTGGGATCGCCGCCGGAGTCGACGAGCCGCTCGAGGCCGCGGATGTAGGCCTCGGCGACAGCGGCATAGCGGTCGAGCGAGAAAGTCAGCGTGACGTTGGTGTTGCGTCCGCGGGAGATCATCTCCTCGATCGCGGGCAACCCCGGCTCGGTGGCGGGGATCTTCACGTGGCAGTTCGGCCGGTCGACGAGCTCGTGGAGCCGCTGGGCCTCGGCGATCGTCGCCTCGGTGTCGTAGGCCAGGTTCGGGTCGACCTCGATGGAGACGTAGCCGTCCTGCCCATGACCCTCGTCCCAGACCGGGCGCAGCAGGTCGCACGCATCGCTCACGTCGCGCACCGCCAGTCGCCAAAAGATCGCCTTCGGATCGTCTTCCACCTCGATGCACTCCCGGAGCTGCTCGTCGTAGGCATCCCCCTGCGAGATCGCCTTCTGAAAGATCGTGGGGTTCGACGTCACGCCGACCACGGCGTCCTCGCGCATCATCCGCGCGAGTTCGCCCGTCCGCAGGAGATCGCGCGAGAGGTAGTCGATCCAGACGCTTTGACCGAGCTCCGACAGCTGATGGAGTCTCGACTTAGACATTCGCCATTCCTTTCTCGAAAGCTTCAATCTTTTCCAGCCTACGCACGTACCGTTCGCCGCCGTCGAAGCGCGCCTCAAGAAACGTGCGAACGAGGTCGGCGGCGAGAGACGGGCCGACGACCTCGGAGCCCAGGCAGAGCACGTTCATGTTGTCGTGCTCGACGCCCTGGTGTGCCGAGTAGACGTCGTGGCAGATCGCGGCTCGGATCCCCGGGAACTTGCAGGCGGCGACCGAAGCGCCGACTCCGGAGCCGCAGATGAAGACGGCTCGTTCGGCATCGCCGGAGCTCAATGCTTCGGCGACCTCGCGCGCCTTGTCGGGGTAGTCGATCGAAACCGAGTCGTCGCGCGCCCCGAGATCGAGGACGTCGTGATCGAGCGCGATCAGCTCCTCGAGGACGCGCTGCCGCAGCCCCACGCCACGGTGGTCGAATGCGACCGCCACCCTCATCAGAACCGTTACGTTACCCCGGATGGAAGGTCCTGAACTCTGGCGCGAGCTCGGGCAGCAGCTTCGCGCCGACGCCGTTCGCGCGAGCGCGAAAGCGAAGTCAGGCCATCCGACCTCGTCGATGTCGGCCGCTGACCTCGCCGCGGTGCTGCTCGCCGCGCACTTCCGCTACGACTTCGACAACCCCCACGACGTCCTCAACGACCGGCTCGTCTTCTCGAAGGGGCACGCCTCGCCGCTCGTCTACGGGCTCCTGCGCGCCGCCGGGGCGATCTCCGAGGAGGAGTTCATGACGTACCGGCAGCACGGTAGCCGGCTCCAGGGCCACCCGACGCCCGTGCTCCCATGGGTCGACGTCGCAACGGGCTCGCTCGGCCAGGGATTGCCGATCGGCGTCGGGATGGCGCTCGCCGGCAAGCGACTCGACCAACTCCCGCTCCGAGTCTGGGTGATCTGCGGCGACAGCGAGATGGCCGAGGGCTCGATGTGGGAAGCGGTTGAGCATGCCGCCTTTTACGAGCTGGACAACCTCACCGCGATCATCGACGTCAATCGGCTCGGGCAGCGCGGCGAGACGATGCACGGCTGGGATCTCGCCAGCTACACGCGGCGCCTGGAGTCGTTCGGCTGGCACACGATCGCGATCGACGGGCACGACGTCGAGCAGATCGATGCGGCGTACCGCGAGGCCGAGGCGACGACCGGGAAGCCAACCGCCGTCGTCGCAAAGACGCTCAAGGGGAAGGGCTATCCGCCGGTCGAGGACAAGGAGGGCTGGCACGGGAAGGCGATCTCGGACGAGGAGGCGGAGAAGGCCGTCGCCGAGCTTGGCGGCGTCCGCAACATCGTCGTCGACGTCCCCAAGCCTGAGCGCGCCGAGCCACACCGATTCGAGCCGACGCCGCAGGCATGGCCTGAGTACGAGGTCGGCTCGACCGTTGCGACGCGTAAGGCGTACGGCGAGGCGCTCGCGGCCGTCGGGGGAGAGCGCGGCGACGTGGTCGCGCTCGACGGCGAGGTGTCGAACTCGACCTACGCCGAGATCTTCCGCGACGCGCACCCCGAGCGGTATTTCGAGATGTACATCGCCGAGCAGCAGATGGTCGCGGCGGCGGTGGGCCTGCAGGTGCTCGGCTGGAGGCCGTTTGCGTCGACGTTTGCGGCGTTTCAGACGCGCTCCTACGACTTCGTCCGCATGGCCGCGGTCAGCCGCGCAAGCATCAGGCTCTGCGGCTCCCACGCGGGCGTCTCGATCGGCGAGGACGGCCCCTCGCAGATGGGGCTCGAGGACCTGGCCGCGTTCCGAGCCGTGCACGGATCGACGGTGCTGTATCCGTGCGACGGCAACGAGACGACGAAGCTCGTTCGCGCGATGGCGGGCCTCGACGGCATCTCCTACCTGCGCACGACGCGGGCCGACACGCCTGTGATCTACGAGCCGGACGAGGAATTCGAGGTCGGAGGCTCCAAGGTCCTTCGCTCCTCGGACGAAGACGATGTCGCGATCGTCGCCGCCGGTATCACGCTCCACGAGGCGTTGAAGGCGGCCGATGCGCTCGCGGAGGAAGGCATCAACGCCCGCGTGATCGACGCGTATTCGGTCAAGCCCATCGACGCCGAGACGCTCCATGCGGCGGCCGAGGCGACCGGAGGCCGTCTGGTCACGGCCGAGGATCACTGGCCGGAGGGCGGGCTCGGCGAGGCGGTGCTGTCGGCATTCGCGGACACCGACGAGCGGCCGCGCGTCGTCAAGCTCGCGGTGAGCGAGATGCCCGGCTCCGGGAAGCCGGCCGAGCTCCTCGCCGACGCCGGGATCGATGCCGACCACATCGCCGCAGCGGCACGGGCGCTCGTCGAGGCCACGGCAGAGGTGACGTCGCGCTAAGGCGCCGCTTGCGGCGCCGACTTCAGGACGCGCTGCTAAGGCGTCGCTCGCGATGCCGTTTGGAGGCCATGCCGGCTTTGCCGGCGTGGCCGTCTAGCTTGCCTGCGCGTCCGTCTGAAATGACCGGTCGAAGGGCTTCGATGTCGGCCGCGAACGCACGAAGGCGCCGCTTGCGGCGCCGACTTCAGGACGCGCTGCTAAGGCGTCGCTCGCGATGCCGTTTGGAGGCCATGCCGGCTTTGCCGGCGTGGCCGTCTAGGTTGCCTGCGCGTCCGTCTGAAATGACCGGTCGAACCGCTTGATGTCAACCGGGCTCGCGCTAAACAAGGTTTTCCTCGTCCGTCACGGCGAGACAGAGTGGAACCTGACCCTGCAGCACACGAGCATCACGGACATCCCGCTGACCGACAAAGGGCGGGACGCGGCCGTGACGCTCGGCGAGAGGCTACGTGGACGAGAGTTCCCCCTGGTGCTGACGAGCCCGCTCCAACGCTCGGCCGAGACCGCGCGTCTCGCCGGTTTTCCAGATGCCGAGCCAACGGACGACCTGATCGAGTGGAACTACGGCGAATATGAGGGCCGAACGACGGCCGAGATCCGCGAGCAGGTGCCGGGGTGGACGATCTGGACAGGCAGCGCGCCGCGCGGCGAGACGGCCAACGACGTGGCCGCGCGCGCAGACCGCGTGATCGGGCGAGCCCGGAAGGCGAACGGCGACGTGCTGCTCTTCTCGCACGGCCATTTCTTGCGCGTTCTTGCCTCGCGCTGGCTCGGGCTCGAGCCGCAGGCCGGCCGCCTGTTCGCGCTCGGAAACGCGTCGATCAGCGTGCTCGGCTACGAGCGCGAGACGCCGGTGCTCGAGCGGTGGAACACGTGAAGGAGCGGACGATCGCTGCCGGCGAGGCCCAGCTCCACGTGTACGAGTGGGGCGAGCAGGGACGGCCGGTGCTCTTCTGGCACGCCCTCGGCGACCACACAGCGCTCCAGCCGATCGATGTGGCGCCCACGCTCGTCGCGCCGTACGGGGCGCGTCTGATCGCCGCCGACGCCCCAGGTTTCGGCGGCTCGCCGCGCCTCCCGGACGAGCGCTACGAGATGCCTGCGCTCGTCGAGCTGGCGGCGCGCCTCGCGGACGAGCTTGGGCTCGAAAAATTCGCCTGGCTCGGATCGTCGTGGGGGGCCGGTATCGGCGTCCACTTCGCCGTCACGCATCCGGAGCGGCTGACGGGGCTCGCGCTTCTCGACGGCGGCTACTTCAATCCGGACTGGGAAGGAAGCACGGCGCTCGAGGATCTGCGCGAGCACTGGCGGGCGCATCCGGAGTACTTCCGCTTCGACAGCTGGGACGCGGTGATCGAGGACGCGCGCGCCGCGTTCACGCACTGGACGCCGGGAATCGAGCAGGTCGTCCGTTCCGCGTACCGCGCGACTGAGGGTGAAGTCGCGTCGATCATGGGGCCCGACGTCTACGCGGCGGCGATGCACGGGCTGCATGCGGCGCCGCCGACGCGCGAGCTGGCTCGGCTCGGCCAGACCGGCGTGCCGGTGCTCGTGCTGGCCGCGACAGAGCCGAAGGAGCGCGCCGAGCTGCGCCGCCCGGGACTCGAGCGGTTCGAGCAGCTCGTCCCCGCGGCCGAGATCCATCGCGTCCCGAACGCACGCCACCTGATGCTGGAGGACGCGCCGGAGGAGGTTGCCCGGGCGGTAGGCGAGTGGCTCGCCCGCCTCGATCGAGCAGCTCGTTAGCGAGCTGTTCGAATCGCGTTCGGATCTCGCGGAACCCGTTGAAGCCTTCCTAGCAAGGGTTTACATTCGAACGCATGAAGCTCGTGCCGAAAGTGGCTATCGCACTCGTCGTCGTCGCGCTGCTCGCGCTGCCGACCGGCGCGGCGGGCGCAGGGCCCGGTAACGACAACCGAGCGAACGCCACGCCGCTCGCGGAGCCGCCGGTGACCGCCGCGGGCACAACGGTCGGCGCAACTGAGGAGCCGCGCGATCCAATCCCCTACTGCGGCGCGGTCAAGGCGACGGTGTGGTACCGCCTGTCGGGCATCTCGAGCGGGCGCCTGGTGCTCCGCCTGACGGCCTTCGGCGACCTCGACGCTGTTGTCTCGGTCTTTCGCGTCGTTCGATCGCAGCTCGTCCCCGCCGGCTGCGATGCGACCGACGCCCGCGGTCACGGAGCATTCTCGTTCAACGTCGCATCGGGCCAGACGTACCTGATCATGGTTGGCCGGCAGGTCAACTCCGAAGACGGGACTTTCAGGTTCACCGTCTTCCGGCCGGAGCCGTCGTCGCGGCCGCCGGGCACACCGCTACCTCGTCGCGGGGTTCGCTCCTCGGTCGACGCGCTCTCGGACTTCGACGACGCGTGGTCGATCCGCATGAAGCCCGGAGTCGCGTACCGGATGAACCTCGTTCCCCTGCGCGGCCGCTGCGTGACCTTGTCGTTCTACAGGCCGGGGACCGGCTCGTTCGCGGCTGCACAGCCGGTCAAGCGGCTCGCGTGCGGCGGCTACGCGACCTTCACGCCCGGCCCACGCGGCGGCGGCCGCTACACGCTGCTGGTGACGGCCAACGGGACGCGGCCCGGTCCGCAGCGCTACCACCTGCAGGCCGGCCTGGAGGGCCCCGACGACATGGCCCCCGGCATGCCGATCGCAAACCTGCAGACCCGCCGCGGCTCGCTGGCGGGAAACGGCCTCGACGTGATCGACCTCTACCGATTCCGGGTCGCCAAGCGGAGCGACGTCACACTGACTCTGGGTGGGCCGAGCTCGTTCGGTCTGACGCTGCTCGGTGAGACCGGCCGGCGACTGGGATCGTCGGGCGGCTCGGGGCCGCTCACCAATCGACTCTCTCCCGGTCGCTACTACGTTGCCGTCCGCGCGGGTGAATCTGCGCGCGGCCGCTACCGACTGTCGCTGCTCGAACGCGACCTGACGACGACCACCGTCCTCGTCGACGGGCAGCGCATCGCACGCGTAGGACCCGGCCGCTCTGTCGCGATCGGCGTGTCCGTCGAATCCAGCCCCGGCGGAACGGTCAGGCTTCAGATCGACCGCTTCGACCCGCTGACAGGCTGGCACTTCCACAAGCTGTACTTCCTGCGGCTCGGCGTAAGCGGCCGAACCGGGATCGCGTGGCGGCCGCCGGCAATCGGCCGCTGGCGCGTGCGCGCCTACTTCAGCGGCACTCGCACGGCCAGCCCGAGCGTGGGACGCGCCGCGACGATCGTCGTCAACGACTGACCGGCGGCGAGCGCCTACGCTTCAAGCGTGGCACTGGTCATCGCGAACAACCTCCGCAAGGAGCTATCCGGCGGTCTCTTGTTCGACGGCGTGTCGTTCAAGATCGAGCGCCGCGACCGGATTGCGTTGGCCGGGCCAAACGGCGCCGGTAAGACGACCCTGCTCCGGATTCTCAACGGCGAGACGGAGCACAACGGTGGCGAACTCGTCTTTGCGAAAGGCACGCGCGTCGCGCTCCACGACCAACGGCCTCCGCTGGAGCGGGGGCTGACGCTACGCGAGTACGCACTCTCGGGCGCGGCCGACCTGGTTACAGCCGAGCAGGAGCTCCGGCGCCTCGAGCAGGCGATGGCAGACGGTCAGCACGACCAGGCGACGCTTCGCCGCTATGCCGATGCGCAGGCGCGGCTCGAGCACGCCGGGGGCTACGCGTGGCGGGAGCGGGCGAAGGCGGTCCTGCGCGGTCTCGGGTTTGCCGACAACGATCTCGACCGGCCGCTGGAGACGTTTTCCGGTGGCGAGCTGACGCGCGCGTCGCTTGCGCGGGCGCTCGGCGGCGATCCCGATCTCCTGCTTCTGGACGAGCCCACGAACCACCTCGACGTCGCGAGCCTGGAGTGGCTCGAGCAGGAGCTTCGGACGCTGGACGCCGGGATCATCCTCGTCGCGCACGACCGCTGGTTCCTCGAGGCGGTCGCGAACGGTGTGCTCGAGCTCGCCGGCGGCCGCTCGATCTTCTTCCCCGGGCCCTGGCACGTCTGGCGTCGGGAGAAGGCGGCCCGCGCGCTCGACGCGGCAAAGACCGCCGATCGTGTTCAGGAGGACATCGCGCGGCTCGAGCGCTTCGTGGCGCGCTTCCGCTACAAGAAGACGAAGGCGAAGCAGGCGCAGGCGAAGCTGACCCAGATCGGCCGCCTGCAGCAGGAGAAGAGCGAGGCGGTCGGGCGGCTGAAGGCGCTCGACACGCGCCGGCGCGCACTCGGCTTCGACTTCCTCGATCCGCCGCGGAGCGGCAGGACGGTCGTGGAGGCCGAGGGTCTCGAGATCGCCGCAGGCGACAAGCCGCTGCTCGCGGGTGCAGCGTTCGCGCTCGAGCGGGGCGAGCACGCCGCGCTCGTCGGCCCGAACGGTTCGGGCAAGACGACGCTGCTGGAGACGATGCTGGGGCGGCGGGAGCCAGCCGCGGGACGGATCAGGCTCGGCCACGGCGTCGAGCCGGCGTACTTCTCGCAGCACGAGGTGGAGCTGGACGAGACGGTCAGCGTGCTCGAGTGCACGCAGAAGGCGACGGGTCTTCGCCGCCCGCAGGCGCAGAACCTGCTCGGGCGCTTCCTGTTCTCCGGCTGGGAGGAGCACGAGAAGCCGGTCGCCGCGCTCTCGGGAGGCGAGCGGCGAAGGCTTGCGCTCGCGCTGGTCGTTGCCTCCGGAGCGAATTTCCTCATGCTGGACGAGCCGACAAACCACCTCGACCTAGAGAGCCGCGAAGCGCTCGAGGCGGCGCTGGAGGTATTCCCCGGAACCGTTCTCTTGGTCTCACACGACCGCGCGCTGCTCGACGCCGTTGCCCATCGATTGCTCGCGATCGAAGACCGGAGCCTGGTCTCGAGCGACGGCGGCTGGGCCGACTACGTCATCCGGCGCGACGAGCGGTCGCAGCCGAGCCCCGAGCCCACGCACAAAAAGGTGAAGCCGAAGCCGAAGCCCAGCAAGCCGCCCACGCGTGCGCCAAACCGACTGGAGGAGCTCGAAGGCGCGATCGAGCGCCAGGAGCGGGCGGTCGCCGAGCTGGAGGAGCGCCTCGCGGCCGACTGGAGCGATGTCGAGACGCTCGCGGCTCACCGGCAGGCGCGCAACGAGCTCCACACGATGCTCGCCCGCTGGGAAGAGCTGTTCGAGCAAGTCAAAACGTGATCGCAGACGTCGTCACACAGGCCAGGGAGGCCGGCCTGCGGCTCGTGCGCTTTCTCTGGTGCGGGAACGATGGAACCGTCCGCTCCAAGGCGACCGGCATCGCGGGGCTCGAGAGCCGGATGAAAACGGGAATCGGGTTGACCGTCGCGATGCAGGCGATGAATGGCCTCGACCAGCTCCAGCCGGTGGAAGGAATGGGGCCGGTGGGCGAGATCAGGCTCGTCCCCGACCCCGAGACGTTCCGGGTTCTCCCGTATGCGCCGCGCACTGGGGCGATGCTCGTCGACCACGTCACGCTTACCGGCGAGCCGGCGCCGCAATGCCCTCGCTCGTTCCTGCGGCGGATGACGGAGCGCCTGTCCGGCCGAGGCGGCCGGTTGGAGGTGGCGTTCGAGAACGAGTTCTCGCTCGCCACGCGGCAGGACGGCGCGTTCGTTCCCGTCGACGCGAGCCTGTGCTTCTCCACGATCGGCGTCACGGCGGCCCAGGACTACGTCGACGACCTCGTCGACGCCCTCGAGCACCAGGGAATCGGCCTCGAGCAGCACTACGCCGAGCTCGGGCACGGCCAGCACGAGATCTCGACCGCGCACGCGCCCGCGCTGCGGGCCGTCGACGAGCAGATCCTCGTCCGCGAGACGATTCGCGGAGTCGCCGCCCGGCACGGGCTCGTCGCCTCCCTCGCACCCAAGCCGTGGCCGGAGAACGCCGGCAACGGCTGTCACATCCATTTCTCCTTGTGGGACGGAGCCGGCGACACGAACCGGTTCCACGACTCCTCGCGGGCCGATCTGCTGTCGGACGAGGCGCGCGCGTTCATCGCCGGTGTGCTCGAGCATCTCCCCGGGCTATGCGGCTTGACCGCGCCGAGCTTCAACTCCTTTCACCGGATCGTCCCCCAGTACTGGGCCGGCGCCTTCACCTGCTGGGGCTACGACAACCGCGAGGCGCCGCTGCGGGTGCCGTCCGTGTTCTGGGGCATGGAGGAGGCCTCGACCAACGTCGAGCTCAAGGCGTCGGACGCAAGCTGCAATCCGTACCTCGCCGTCGGCGGACTGATCGCCGCCGGCCTTGACGGGCTCCAGCGTGGGCTCGAGCCGCCGGATCCCGTCAACGTCGACCCGGCGACGATCGACGAGGATGAGCGGGAGCGACGCGGTGTCCGGCGCATGCCGGAGAACCAGGAAGGGGCGCTCGCGGCTCTCGAGGCCGACGACTTGTTGATCGACGCGCTCGGGCCGGTGCTCGCGACGTCGTACCTGGCCGTGCGGCGCTCCGAGTGGGCCGCTTACTCCGCGGGAGACGAGACATTCGAGCAGCAGGGCCACTTTCTGAAGTACTGAGCTCGGCCGGTCTCGTCGACCACCACGCGCACGGCGTGCTGCGCGACCCGCCGAAGACGCTCGACGCGTTCCGCGGCCTCTTTTCGGAAAGCCCTGACCCGCGCCAGTGGCCGCACGTAGCCACGGGTATCACGTACCGGCGCGCCATCGGCGAGCTGGCCGACCTGCTCGGCTGCGAGCCCGACGAGCGAGCCGTGTACGAGCTTCGGGCAGCGTCGGACCCGGCGGAGTACGCCTCGCGCCTGCTCCGCGCGACGGGGACGGAGACGCTGCTCGTGGACGACGGGTTCCCGCCGGCGGAGGAGAGCTTCGGCTGGGAGGAGCTCGGTGAGCTCGCCGGCTGCCGCGCGATACCGGTGATGCGGATCGAGCGGGTCGCCGAGAACGCCCAGGAGCGCGTGAGCGAGATCGTGGCCGCGGCACGCGACGACGGCTTCGCCGCGCTCAAGACCATCGCGGCATACCGCGGCGGCCTCGAGCTCGACCGAATCGACCGTGCAGTGATCGAGGCGCTGGAGGCAAATGCGGCCACCGGCGCCCCGCTACCGGTGCAGGTGCACTGCGGCTTCGGCGACTCCGATCTCTACCTTCCGCGCGCCGACCCAGGGCATCTGAGGCCGTTGATCGAGCGCTTCGAAGACACGCCGTTCGTGCTGCTGCACTGCTATCCGTTCGTCCGCGAGGCGGGGTGGCTCGCGCACGTCTACGGGCACGTCTTCTTCGACCTCTCGCTGACCATTCCGCATGTGGCGCGCCCGGGGGCGGCGCTGCACGAGGCGCTCGAACTGGCGCCGTTCTCGAAGCTCCTTTACGCCTCTGACGCGGCGCGGACGCCAGAGCTGTACTACCTCGCCGCCAAGTGGTGGCGCGAGACACTCGCGGAGGTCCTGCCCGAGCTGCTTCCCGAGGACGAGGCGGAGGAGGCGGCGCGCGCGATCCTGCGCGAAAACGCGATCGGGCTCTACGGTCTCTAGCGTTCCAGCGGCGCCATCGTGAGGCCGCGGTCGCGCAGCTGCTCCCAGTACAGCTCGGCCTGCTCGCGTACGCCGGACCACACGATCTCCTGCCCCCTGTTGTGGATCCGGTCGGCAATCCGCAGACCCTGATCGAAGGTGACGCCGGGGAGAACGCCCGCAAGGGCAGCGGCGACGCCCTCGAACGTGTTGTGGTTGTCGTTCATGACGATCACCCTCCAGGCATCGCCGAGCCCGCTGCCGGTTCCGCGGCGCGCCCGCTCCTTCGGCGGTGTCAGCGTTTGGGTCACAGGCTCACGCTACTCGCGTTGCGCGAACGTCGCGACAACCGCCTCCGCGATGACCTTGAGCGGCCGCCCCGAGACCTGGCTCGCCTTGCGCAGGCGAGCGAATGCGTCCTCCTCTGACAGGCCCTCCTTCTCCATTAGCAGGCCCTTCGCGCGCTCGATCGCCTTGCGGGCAGCCAGTGCCTCTGCGAGCGACTCGGCCTCCTCACGGAGTGCCGTCAGCTCTTCGTGCCGCGCCCGCGCGGTCTGGATCGCCGGCAGGAGGTCCTGCTCGCGGAACGGCTTGACGAGGTAGCCGAACACGCCTGCCTCCACGGCTCGCGAGACGAGCTCGTCCTGGCCGTAGGCGGTCACCATCACGATCGGGATGGGCCGCTCGTCGAGAATTCGCCTCGCCGCCTCGATCCCGTCGAGCCGCGGCATCTTCACATCCATGATCGCCAGGTCGGGCTCGTGCTCGCGGGCGAGCTCGACGGCCTCCTCGCCGTCCTTCGCCTCGGCGCAGACCTCGAAGCCCGAGCCCTCCAGGAGCTTGCGCAGATCGAGCCGGATGATGGTCTCGTCCTCGGCGACGAGAATCTTCATCGCGCGAGGCCTGCGCCTCGTCCGCATTGGGGCCCGGGGACGAGTTCCGTTCCGTGCGCGATCTCGGTACAGACCGGGCACAGACACGCGCGATTTCCCCCACTAGCCTGACGGCTGGTGGGGCGGGGTAAGGGGCTCCCGCGAGACTCGTCAACCTGAACGGTCACGCCGGAAACGCGACCTCCGCGCGCAGCCCGCCGTCGTTCTCCAGCGACAGCGTCCCCTTCAGCTCGTCGCGAACAAGCGCGCGGACGATCGAGAGGCCCGTGCCGCTCTCCTCTCCCCTGATCCCGCCGCCGTCGTCGGAGATCGCCATCACGACCTCGCCGTTGCGTCGCGCCAGCTCGACGCGGACCGATTCGCCGCCGTGCTCGAGCGCGTTCTGGAAGAGCTCGGAGAAGACAAGGGCTAGCGCCGTGGCCCGATCGCCCGCCAGCGGAACGGACTCGACCCGGGCGTCGACGCGCTTGCCGGCGCCGAGCCCCTGCACGAGCATCGCCCGCAGGCGCTCGAGGAGCTCGCCGAGATCGACGTCCTCCTCGCGCTGCTGCGTGAGCACCTCGTGGACGGCCGCGATCGCGAGGATGCGGTTGACGGAATCGTCGAGCGCCTTCCTGGGATCGACGCCGTCGCCGGCGCGTGCCTGCAGGCGCAGCAGCGACGCGACCGTCTGCAGATTGTTCTTGACGCGATGGTGGATCTCCTGAGCGAGGACGCCACGCATGACCGCGCGCCCGTGCTCGAGCGCGACCGCTGCATGGTGTGCGATCGAAGCCAGCAGCGCGCGCTCCTCGTCGGTGAAGGGTGCGTCGCGGTCGCAGACCAGCTCGCCGATCTGCCGCCCCTTCCACCGGAGCGGCGTGCGCACGGCGTGCTTCGCCGCCCGACCCTCGGGCCTCGCGATCCGCCCGTCCGCGAGCACGAGCGCCGCGCCGGTCGCGTTCACCGCGTCCATGGTCGCGCTGACGATCGCCTCGAGCGACTCCTCGACATAGAGCGACTCGGACACCGCCTCCGAGATCCGCGCCAGCGCCTCCAGCTCGCCAACCCGCTTCTGCGCCTCCGCGTAGAGCTTTGCGTGCTCGATCGTCTGCGCGACCTGACCCGCGATCGCTACCAGCAGGTCGATCTCGGCATCGCCAAACTCCCGCGGCTCCCGGGTCCGGATGTTCAGGGCGCCCGCGAGCTTCTCGCGCGCCAGGATCGGCACGGCCAGGATCGACTCGTACTCGTCCTCCGGAAGGTTCGGAAACGCCTTGAACCGCGGATGGGCGTTCGCGCCTGCGGCGATCATGATCGGCGCGCGCTCGGCAGCGGCCGAGCCCGTGATCCCTTCGCCCGGCCGCATCTTCGGCCGCCGCGTCATCTCCTCGACGCGCGTTCCGTGCGTCGCGCGCAGCACGAGCTCGTCCGCACGCTCGTCGTACAGATAGACGAAGCACGCGTCGGCCTCGAGCGCCTCGGCGACCTTGCGCGCGACGAGCGCGAGCACCTCCTCGAGGTCGAGCGAGGAGTTGACCGCGGCGATCGTCTCCGTCAGCAGCCGCAGATGACGGGAGGACGCGTCCATGCGACCGATTGTAGGGTTGGCCGGTGAGCCTCTACGACTGGTTGCTCTTCTTCCATGTCACGGGCGCGTTCTTCCTGCTCGGCGGGATCGTCGTCGCCGGAATCCTCAATGTCGTTGCGATCGCGAAAGACCGCAGGCCGAGCGAGGTGGCGACCCTGTTCGGGCTCATCCGCTTCGCCGTGCCGCTGATCGGCATCGGGCTGCTCCTCACGCTCGTTATCGGGCTCTGGCTCGTCCATGAGGCCGACTTCGGTTACGGGGACGGCTGGATCGTCGTGGCCTTGGTGCTCTGGGTTGTCGCGACCGCGCTCGGGAACATCGACGGCAGGTACCAGCGAAAGACCGGCGAACTGGCGCAGCAGCTCGCCGCGGAAGGTGATGCTCCGAGCGGTGAGCTACGTGCGCGTCTCCGCAACCCGGTCGCGCTTGCCATCAGCTACGGCAGCGGTCTGCTCGCCTTTGCCGTTCTCGGAATCATGATTTGGAAGCCCGGCGCCTGATGCTTGCCGTACTCCGGCCAGACTCCTGGAACCTCCCGCTCTTCCTGCACGTTCTCGGGGCGACGCTGACGTTCGGCGCCGTGATCACGGTCGCAGTCCTCGGCTTCGCCGGCCTTCGAGGTGACCCCGAACGCGCCCTGTGGTTACGACGGCTCGCCTTCTGGATCGGCCTCGTCGTTCTCGTCCCCTCGTTCCTGCTCATGCGCGTCGCGGCAGGATGGATCGCCGACAAGGAGTACCCGGACAAAACGCCGGGCTGGGTCGATACCGGCTTCATCGTCACCGAACCCGGCGCAGTCCTCGTGCTGGTGATGCTGATCCTCGCCTGGTTCGGGTCGCGCCGGGCGGGCTCGCGCGTCGCGGTCGCGGTTCCGTGGCTGGCCATGATCTACGTCGTCGCCCTCGGGATTGCCTGGTTCGCCATGTCGGCGAAGCCGGGCAGTTAACAAAACCCTTACCTGCGTCGCGATAAACCTTTTCACGCCGGGGGTACGGTCGCTCTCAATGGCCGTCGCCGCCACGGACCTGCGCATGACGTCGGGCTTCCTCGTCGCAGACGCGCGCGGTCGGGTGGTCGGCAAGGTCGAATGCCCGATGTACGGCACAGCGCCCGACGTCCCGGACGCGCTCGCCGTGAGGGCCGGCCGCTGGCCGAAGCGGCGGCGGCTCGTGCCGGCGAACGCGATCGACCAGATCGACGGCAAGAGCGGCGTCGTCGGGCTCAGCGTCGACCGCGACGCCCTCCCGACCTTCCTCTAGAACGACCACGAGGCGGCCCAAAAAGCGCGCCTCGCAGTCGGCCGTCAGTTTGGTCCCGCTTACCGCAGGGGCAGCGGAACCGCTAACCGCATTCTCTCTTTTTTTGGTCCGTTTCGCTACTCAGACCCGTTGCAGGTGCGTGTCCTTGAAGGCGGTGGGGTACTTCAGGCCATAGCCGAGCAGGCGGTCGAGCCCGATATGCGCCAGCCAGACGAGCGCGAACGCCGCCGCCGCGCGCGAGTCGGCCAGGATCGCGGCGATCCCGAGCGAGAGCGGCAGAACGGTCGTATGCAGGAGGTTGTAGGCGGCCGCGCCCACTCGGGGCCCGGCCGCAAACGCGGCGAAGGAGACGTCTGGCCACAGGAAGAGAAGAAGCCACGCCCAGCTCTGCTTGCCGTCGAAGAACAGGGCCAGGGCAGCCACGAGGACCAGCAGCCCTTCTGCCTGCAACAGCAGCCGCGGACGAGTCAGCGGCGTCACAGCACCGCGAGGTAGCGCTCGCGCTCCCACTCCGTCAACTGCACCCGGTACTCGTCCCACTCCTTCCGCTTCAGCTCGATGTAGCGGTCGAAGATGTGCGGGCCGAGTGCCTTTCGCGCCAGGTCCGACGCTGCAAGCTCGTCGATCGCCTCACCGAGCGTTTCCGGCAGCGAGACGATTCCGCGCTCGCGTCGTTGCTCCGCCGTCAGGTGGTAGAGGTTCGTCTCCATCGGGTCGGGCAGCTCGTAGCCGTGCTCGATCCCCTCGAGCCCGGCGTGCAGAAGCGCGGCGAACGTCAGGTAGGGGTTACACGCGGGATCGGGGCAGCGGATCTCGGCACGGGTCGCCTGCTCCGCGCCGGGTTTGTACAGCGGGATCCGGATCAGCGCCGAGCGGTTCCGGCGTGACCACGCGACGTAGACCGGAGCCTCGTAGCCGGGGACGAGCCGTTTGTACGAGTTCACCCACTGGGCGAAGATCGCCGAGATCTCCCGCGCGTGCCGGAGCTGGCCGGCGATAAAAGCCTTGCCAGTCTCCGAGAGGTGCCACTCGTCGTCCGCGTCGAAGAAGGCGTTGCGCCCGTCGCTGAAGAGCGACTGGTGGGTGTGCATCCCCGAGCCGTTCTCGCCGAAGATCGGCTTCGGCATGAACGTCGCGTGGTGGCCCGCCTTCTTCGCGATCTCCTTCACGATCAGGCGATAGGTCATGGTGTGGTCGGCCATGTCGAGCGCGGGCGCGTACCGCATGTCGATCTCGTGCTGCGACGGGCCGACCTCGTGGTGGACGTACTCGATCGGGATGCCCATGGACTCGAGCGCGCGAACGGTCTCCTGGCGAAGCTCGCTCGCCGCGTCCATCGTCGTCATCGCGAAGTAGCCGCCTTCGTCCAGCGGTTCCGTGCCGTCGGAGCCCTCGAACAAGAAGTACTCGAGCTCGGGGCCGACGTTGAAGGTCTCGAAGCCCATCGACTGCATGCGATCGAGCGCCCGGCGCATGACGTAGCGCGGATCGCCCTCATACGGCTTCCCGTCGGGCGTGACGATGTCGCAGATCATCCGCGCCACCTTCGTCTCGCCCTCGCGGTGCGGCATGAGCTGAAACGTGTCGGGATCGGGTATCGCGACCATGTCGGATTCCTCGATCGCGTTGAAGCCGGTGATCGAGGAGCCGTCAAAGCCCATCCCGTCGTTCAGCGCGTCCTCGACCTCCCCAGGGGTGATCGCAAAGCTCTTGAGGTGCCCTTCGATATCCGTGAACCAGAGGAGCAGGAACTCGACCTGCTCGTCATTCATCCGCTTGAGCGCGGCGCTCCGCGCCTCGGGGTCGCTCGTCGCCCTCGCCTTCGTTTCGACCTGCGCCACGTGCAGCCTCCTTCCAAACAAAAAAGCCCCAGGCGCACACCGCGCCCGAGGCTTCATCGCCTTCGAGTCGTCGGGATTGTAGGAAATTCATGCGCCGGGCGCGAGCCGCCGATAACGCGGACGTGTACTACGGCTGGAGCCGCCACTTCCCGGTCGTCGCCGCCGTCGCCGCCCTGGCGGTCGCCGGGTATGCACTGCTGCACGTGGGCAGCTCGCTCGACCACGAGCGCGCGGCCCGGCGTGCCGAGGTGTCGAAGCTCCGGCAGCGGCTCGACGCGCTCCAGGCCCGCAATGTGGCGATCACCGGGCGACTCGGGTCCGCCGAGAAGCGCCTGAAGCAGCGCGACGTCGGCATCGCGCCGCTGGCCGCGCGCGTGCTCAAGAGCGTGTTCACGGTCGAGACGGACGCGGGGCTCGGCAGCGGCTTTGTCGCGTGGACGGACGAGAACGGCTCCTACCTGATCACGGCAGCGCACGTGGTCGAAGACGCGACCGGAAACGTGACGCTCGAGCGGAAAGGCGGCTCGTGGCGCGGCGAGATCTCGGCGATCGACCACGCCAACGATCTCGCCCTCGTGCGCGTCGAGGGACGGCCGGCCGGCGCCGAGCCCCTCTGGCAGGAGCCCCGGACGGCGCCACCCGCCGTCGGCGATCAGCTGCTCTTGGTCGGCAGCCCGTTCGGGCTGATGGGAACGGTCACTACGGGCGTCGTCAGCCGCGTGAACAGCAAGGTCGTCCAGACCGACGCGGCGGCGAACCCCGGCAACTCGGGCGGGCCGGCACTCGACAAGCACGGCAACATCGTCGGCGTGCTCGTCTCCGGCGGCGGCGAGAACATCAACTTCGCGATCCGGATCGACCGCGCCTGCGTGAAGATCCGCGACTGCTAGGGCTCGGCTACCCGGACCGCTTCAGCTTCCCGTGGCGCTTGGCGTAGCGCTCGCCGACGCCGAAGATCTGCAGCCCGAGCGGTACCGAGACGACGCCGATGATGATCAGCGGCCAGATTTCGTCCCAGACAGATCCGAGGCCGGCGCCTTCGAGAATCGCGTGCCTGATCCCGCGCAGCGCGTACGTGGCCGGCGAGATCGTGGACAACCACTGCATCCACTGCGGGAGGACCGCGACGTCGTAGTAGACGCCGGAGATCACGAGCAGGATGCCCTGCGCGATGAACCCCATCTGCGTGCCCTTCTCAGGGGAGATCAGCGGGAGAACGGCAGTCATCATCCCGATCCCGATGAACGAGACCGAGGCGACCGTCAGCACGAGCAATGCCGAGCCGAAGTTGGCGTCAGGCATGTCGAGCGAGAAGAACATCGCGACGACGCCGAACAGGATCGCCGTCCGGATCACGCCGTAGGCGACGGCGAAGAGGCCCATCCCGATCAGGTGGATCGCCCGCCGGAGCGGCGCCATGAAGGTGTACTCGATCGTGCCCTCCCAGCGCTCCCACGCGACGGTCTCGGTGAGGATCTCGAAGACGACGCCGAGGTACGACCAGATGACGGCGCCGATCAGGAGCGTCGTCGTCGCTCGGTCGACGTCCAGCTTTACGCCAGCATGCTCCATCCCCTTTGCGATGAAGACGATCGTCAGCGTGTTCGCGAGCGACCAGATGAAGAAGGCGAGCTCCCACCAGAAGTAGCGCTTGATCAGGTAGGCGTTGCGCTCGACGACGCCGGACAGGCCGATCAGCTCGTGGCGGAGGGTTGCGGCCGCCCCCCTCACGCGAACACGCCTCGCTCCTCGTCCTCGTCGTGTTCCTCCTCGAACGCTCTCCCGGTCGCGGCGAAGAACGCCTCCTCGAGGGTCTCGACGCCGAACTGCTCCTTGAGCTCGTCGGCCGGCGCGAGGCAGATCAGACGGCCGCGGTCGAGGATGCCGACGCGGTCCGAGAGCGCCTCGGCCTCGGCGAGGTCGTGCGTGCAGAGCAGGATCGTGGCGTCGTGCGTCTTGCGCACCTCGCGGATGAAGTCCTGAACCTCGAGCTTCGAACGCGGGTCGAGGCCGGTGGTCGGCTCGTCCAGCAAGAGCAGGACCGGGGAGGTCAGCAGCGCGCGTGCGAGCGCCACCTTCTGCTGCATGCCGCGCGACAGGTGCTCCATCCCCTCGTGGCGGCGGTCCTGCGGGAACCCGACCTTCTCGAGGATCGACGGGATCAGCTCGCGGGTCTCTCCCGGCGTCATGCCGTAGAAGCGGGCGGCGTAGCTCAGGTTCTCCGCAGAGGACATCTTCTTGAAAAACGAGGCCTCGACCGACACGCGGTTGACGAGCCGCTGGACGGCGCGGGGCTCGCGAAAGACATCGTGGCCGAAGATGCGCGCACTGCCGCCGTCGTGCAGGAGAAGAGTCGAGAGCAGCCGGACCAGCGTCGACTTCCCCGAGCCGTTCTGGCCCAGGATCGCCACGCACTCGCCGCGCTCGATCTCGAACGAGACGTCCTCGAGCGCCGCCACGCGCCGTTTACGGCGGCGCAACCCGGTGCGCACCGCGTCGCGGCGGAGGAACTCCTTGCGCAGGTTTTCGACTTCTACGGCGGTCATGTTGCTCTCCTACGAATCGGCGGGACACGAACAGGGCACACCGCATGCCGGGGCGGTGCGCGCGTTGAGCGGTGTCAGCCGAAGAGCAACATCGCGTCGGTCAGCTTACTCGACAGCATCCGCAGCGTCGAGTACATTGGACTCACGCGCCCGCCGAGGAAGGCGAGCGCCGAGGCAATGGAGCCTCAGGACTCGGCCGGAGTCCTGGGGCTTTTTTTCGTGGACCGACGCAAGGAGGCGTGATGGCGGAGATGGAGGTCAAGCACTACCTGGCAAACGGCGGCGCGACGAAGCCCGCGCCGAAGGAGGCGCTCGACTGGGCCGGCCGCACGCAGGCGCAGATGGTCGACCTGAAGTTCTGCGACCTGCTTGGAACCTGGCAGCACGTGACGCTGCCGATCACCGCCTTCGATGAGTCGGCATTCGACGAGGGGCTGGGCTTCGACGGTTCCTCGATCCGCGGCTGGCAGGGCATCTCGGAGTCGGACATGCTGCTGATGCCGCAGGCGGACACCGCGATTCTCGACCCGTTCACCGAGGCGCCGACGCTGTCGCTCGTCTGCGAGATCCTCGACCCGGTCACCCGCGAGCCGTACGCCAAAGACCCGCGTCGCGTCGCGCGCGCGGCGGAGACGCATCTCGCCAACACCGGCATCGCCGATACGGCCTATTTCGGCCCCGAGTGTGAGTTCTTCGTGCTCGACTCGGTCTCGTACGACCTCGCCGACCACGCCGCGCACTACGCGATCGACTCGAGCGAGGGTCACTGGAACTCCGGCCAGCCCGGCCTCGGTTACACGGTTCGGCCGAAGGAGGGCTACTTCCCGCCCGCACCGCACGACACGCTGCACGACCTCCGCTCGCGGATGGTGCTGACGCTCGAGCGGCTCGGCATCCCGTGCGAGTTTCATCACCACGAGGTCGCCTCGGGCGGCCAGTGCGAGATCGACCTCCGGTACCAGTCGCTGACCCGCATGGGCGATCAGGTCATGACCTACAAGTACGTCGTCAAGAACGTCGCCCGCGCGGCGGGGAAGACCGCGACCTTCATGCCGAAGCCGCTCTACGGCGACAACGGCTCCGGCATGCACACGCACCAGTCCCTCTGGGAGGAGGGCACGCCGCTGATGGCGGACAAGTCGGGCTACGCCGGCCTCTCTCAGCTCGCGCGCGCGTACATCGGCGGGCTGCTCGTCCACGCCCCCGCGCTGCTTGCGTTCTGCGCGCCGACGACGAACTCGTACCGGCGGCTGGTGCCGGGGTTCGAGGCGCCGGTCAACCTCGTCTACTCGCAGCGCAACCGCTCGGCGTGCATCCGGATCCCGATGTACTCGGACTCGCCGAAGGCGAAGCGAATCGAGTTCCGGTGCCCCGACGCGGCCGCGAACCCCTATCTCGCGTTCAGCGCGATGCTGATGGCGGGGCTCGACGGAATCGAGAAGGGCCTGGACGCCGGTGAGCCGGCCGACTGGGATCTCTTCGAAGAGGACCACGGCGTTATGCAGGTTCCCGGCTCGCTCAGCGAGGCGCTCGACGCGCTGGAGTGCGACCACGAGTTCCTGACGAAGGGCGACGTCTTCAGCGAGGAGCTGATCCAGACCTGGAT
>JBKPFU010000198.1:0-26911 GCA_046728975.1 Actinomycetota bacterium
TCTCCGGCGTCGCCTGCGCCACGAATACGGCCCAATCGGATGTTCCGCAGGAGGTCGGGGAGCACTCGAGCTGGAGTCCCGTCTCTTCGCGTAGTTCGCGGCGTGCGCACTCGTCGATCGACTCGCCGGCGACACGGGCCCCCGCGGGCGGCGTCCAAGCCCAATCGCCCTCGTACGCCGGCCCGGCGGCAGCTCTGTGCAACAGGAGCCACTCACGCCTGTCCCCCCGCCGACGCCAGACGGCGATCGACGCGCCGAGCGGCTCCGTCACGCCGCGCGCAGTTTCTCGCGCCAGTCGGGATCGAGCGCCCGCAAGCGGCGGACGCGTTCACCGACGGGCGGATGCGTGACGAACATCGCCGCCAAGCCCTCCTCGAGGAACGGGTTCACGGTGTAGAGCGGCTCCGTCGCCGGGCTCGCCCGGAACTCGACCAGCTCGGTCGCCTGCTCGAGCCGGATCAGCGCATCGGCCAGCCCGTGCGGCGAGCCGCAGATTCCGGCCGCCGTCCGATCGGCTTCGAACTCGCGCTTCGGCGAGAGCATCAGATGAACCAGCGACGCGGCAACCGGCGCGAGGACGAACAGCAGCGCGCGCTGCAACCAGCCGCCGATGCGGCTCGTTTCGACAAGCGCTCCGGCCATGACGGCGAGGGACGATTGGAGCAGGACGTCCCGGTTGCGGATGTGCGCGAGCTCGTGCGCGAGCACGCCCTCGAGTTCCGCCGGCGGGAGGGCGGCGAGAAGTCCTTCGCTGACCGCGATCGCCGAGCCACGTGGGCCGCGCCCGGCCGTCAGGGCCCGTGGGTGACCGTCGCGCAACACGTAGAGCCGCGGCTTCGGGACCCCGGCCAGCGCGGCAAGGCGCTCGACGGTCGAGTGCAAGCCGGGCGCCTGCCCCGCGGGCAGCTCCCGCGCTCCGACCATTCCGAGCGCGATCCGGTCCGCGTACACGTACGCAGCTCCGGCGAGGAGCAGCGCAGCAAAGAGCAGGATCGAGAGGAGCCGGTAATTCCCGACGGCAAGCGGAACCGCCGCCAGCGCTGCGCAGACGCCGACCAGGAGAAGCCAGGCCTTGAGGACGTTCCTCACTCGGAGGAGCGCGCCGCTCATGGCCTACGAATCGCCTACGTCCCCGTCGTCCTCGGCCAATCCCCGAGGGGGCCAGTCGGGCTCGGGCGCATCGCACCGGCTCGAGCAGTGCAGCGAGGCGATGTTCTGCAGCGGGATGAGGATGTGGCCGTTGAGCTCGATGTGCGGGACGTCCTCGACGAAGCAGTAGGCGGTGAGGACCCCGTCTTGGTAGTCGCCGCCGAACAAAGCGACTTCGACCTGCTCACCCTTGTACTTGTTGGTGTAGTCCTCCAACGTTCGGAGCCTAGCCGACGGCCGCATTCCTCCACGGCCGGTCATTGCCGTAGTTGCCCGTAGTTGCCGCTAAATGCGCTGCTGGTGGTGGTCCCGGCGTGGTCCTTCCCGCGATCCGATGTCTACTCGCACGTGATGCGGGCCGACGAGCTCTCCTCGGAGCGGCTCGAGGCGCTGATCGGGCGCTAGAACGCCGCCTTTATTGGCGATACGGGCACGAGGTCCACGCGATTAAGCGCAAGATCGAGCGGCGGCGCGCGTTCGTCTGAACCGCCGCGATCGATTTCTTCCGCCGACTGCGGCGATAGATCGTCCCGCCGCCGGGGGTTATGCCCGGAGACGGGACGACCTACGGACGCCTTGGTCCCCCGCGCCGCTCGACTTCGAGCACCCCGACCTCTAGTTGAGCGATAGCGCTGGCAGGGCGCTGTGCTTAATCAGCACAACCTCGCAACGATGGTGGCGCCTTTGTCGTTGTGCAGTCCGGGGGCACCGTCCTGGGGGCCAAGCGTGTGTACGGTGCCGAACCCGGGCACGAACGAGTGGTGGACGTTGTAGTGGAACTGCTCGAAGGCCGGCATCAGCTCCGGATGCTCGCACACTTGCGGACCGACTGGGACGAGGTTGCCGTTCGCCGCCTGGATGAAGTGCCGATGCGGCGGAACCTGGGTGACGAACAGGTCCGATGGATCGGCGATGCCGGTCCCCGCAAGCGTGAAGAGCGCGATCGATGCCGCCGCGCTAACAAGAAGTAGATACCGCATGTTTGGGGCCTCCTTACCCTCGTGACGCAAGTGACCCCCCTTCGATGACCCTATATCAGGCGGATCGCGCCGACAAGCATGGGCGCTGCCGGCCCGGCGAGCGTGGCTGGGTGAAGGTGAAGAACCGCGATACGTCGCCGCGGTGGTGGTCCCGGTGTTACCTCGGCGCCGGGACCGCGCCGCAAACCCGCATGGCTACGCGAAGGTTGGACTGTTGGTGTAGTCCTCCAAGCGCAGCGCAGTCTAGCCAGCGTCCCTCAGCCGGCCGGTGTCGGCGGCTGTACGGCTGCAGCGCGGCGGTCTGCCTGGTCTCGCGCGAGCAGATCGTCGATATCGCCGGCGGGACAGAGCTCCGTGAGCGCTCCGTCTTCCATGCAGACGGCGGAAAGTCGGGCGTTCGGCTCGACGGGCCGAATCCGGCGATACGCCTCGACATCGAGGCCGAGCGCGGCAGCGTGAATCGCACGAAGCGGCCCTCCGTGGGAAACGACGAGCACCCGGTCACCCTCGTGGGCCGCGGCGATTCGACGTACGGCAGCGAGAACGCGCCGGCTCATCGTCGCGTAGTTCTCACCGTCGTCCCAGCCGGTGCCACCGTTGAGCCAGCGCTGGTACGCCTCCGGAAAGCGCTCCTGTGCTTCCTCTCGGGTAAGGCTGGACCAAGAGCCCACGTCGACTTCGCGGAGATCGGGGGTCGTCTCGACGCGGAGACCCTGTCGTGCCGCGACCGCCCCTGCGGTTTCGCGCGCGCGGCGAAGGTCGCTCGAATAGACGGCAGCGAGGTCGATGTGCGCGAGACGTTCCGCGAGCGCCACCGCCTGCGCCCGACCCTTCTCGGTCAGCGGGCGGTCAGCGTGGCCCTGCCAGCGATGCTCGTCGTTCCAATCGCTCTGACCGTGCCGCGCCAAAAGGAGCGTCGTCATGGCTTGTACGCTAGCCGCCCATGGACCTGGGGCTGCGGGAAAGGACCTGCATCGTCACGGGGTCGACACGGGGGATTGGTCTGGAGACCGCCCGACTGCTCGCGGCCGAAGGCGCGCGCGTCGTGATCTGCGGCCGTGATAGCCCGCGGGTCGAGCAGGCGCGGGAAACGGCCGGCGCGGCCCTAGGGGTCGTCTGCGACCTCGCGGATCCTGCTGGGCCCGAGCAGCTGGTCGCGCGGGCGCTCGGGGAGCTCGAGCGGATCGACGTGCTCGTCAACAACGTCGGCGCCGCCTACCAGACCGGCTTCGACGAGCTGAGCGACGAGCAGTGGAGCGCGATGTGGGAGCTGAACGTGATGAGCTACGTGCGCGCGATTCGCGCCGTGCTCCCGGGCATGCGGGAGCGCCGTGACGGCGTGATCGTCAATGTCTCCTCCACTGCCGGAAAGCGGCCTTCGACGGGGATGCCGAACTACTCGGTGACGAAGGCGGCAGTGCTTTCGCTGTCGCGGCTGGTCGCCGACGTGTACGCGCGAGACGGGATCCGCTGCAATGCCGTCACGCCGGGCCCGACGGCGACCGAGGCGTGGCTCGGCGACGGAGGCCTCGCCGACCAGCAGGCCTGGCGGAGCGGACAGACGCGCGAGGAGGTGCTCGAGGCGGTGGGCGCGGGCAGGCCGCTCGGCCGCCTCGCCGAGCCGGACGAGATCGCGTCGGTGATCGTGTTTCTCTGTTCCGAGCGGGCCACGTACGTGACTGGGTCGGCGTGGAGCGCCGACGGCGGCACGGTCCCGATCATCATCTGACACGGCTCTCTCTGCCCGCCGCACGGCGCCCGTGCAGCGGCCGGGTCAGCGGCTAGAGTCGAAACCGTGCCCGAGCTAGCCGGGAAAGTCGCCGACGCCTTCGAAAGCCGCATCCGCGAGCACGAGGAGTCGACGCTTTCGCCGCTCGCCGTCCGCTCCTACGAGACGCGCGGGCGCGCACGCGACGAAGGGGAGTGCCGCGTCCGCACGCCGTTCCAGCGCGACCGCGATCGGATCCTCCACTCGAAGCCGTTCCGCCGGCTGAAGGGCAAGACGCAGGTCTTCATCGACCCGGCCGGCGACCACTTCCGCACTCGGATGACGCACACGCTGGAAACGACCGCGATCGCGCGTGGGGTCGCCCGGGCGCTGCGCCTGAACGAGGACCTGGCTGAGGCGATCGGGCTCGGCCACGACATGGGCCACCCGCCGTTCGGCCACGCAGGCGAGGAGGAGCTCGACGCCTGCCTGCAGGCGCGCTTCGGCCTTCGCTTCCGCCACAACGAACAGTCGCTGCGAATCGCCGAGTCGCTCAACCTGACCTGGGAGGTCTGCGACGGGATCCTCAAGCACACGGGCCCGGACGAGCCGGAGACGCTCGAGGGGAAGATCGTTCGCGTCGTCGACCGGGTCGCCTACATCAACCACGACATCGACGACGCGATCCGGCACGAGATCCTGCGACCGGAGGAGCTGCCGCACGAGGAGATCGAGCTCCTCGGCGATCGCGGTTCGCGCCGGATCGACACGCTCGTCCACGACCTGATCGAGACGTCGGCGGCCGCAGGCGACATCGCGCAGAGCGAGGAGGTTGGGGAGGCGATGCTGTCGCTTCGCGAGTTCATGTTCGCGCGCGTGTACCTCGGGCCGCAGACGAAGTCCGAGCACGACCGCGCGCATGACACCATCCACCGCATCTTCGAGCACCTCGCCGAGCGCGGCGACACGCCGGCCGAGATCGTCGAGTATCTCTCCGGCATGACCGACCGGTTCGCACTCGCGTATGCCGAGCGCGTGGCCTAGTGGCGCGAATCAAGGATTCGTCCGTTCGCGAGGCTGTCGAGGCCGCCGACATGATCGAGGTCGTGGGGGCGCGGACGCAGCTCCGGCGCGTCGGCGCGCGCTACACCGGCCTGTGCCCCTTCCACGAGGAGCGCACGCCGAGCTTCTCGGTCAATCCGCAGGACAAGCTCTATTACTGCTTCGGGTGCGGCAAGGGCGGCGACGTGATCTCGTTCGTGCGGGAGACGGAGCAGCTCGACTTTGCGCAAGCGGTTGAGTGGCTCGCCGAGCGCTACCGGGTGACGCTCGAGTACGAGGAGTCCTCGCCTCAGCAGGAGGCCGCGCGCGCCCGCCGCGACCGGCTTCTCTCGTTGCTCGAGCAGGCAACGAGCTTCTATGAGCGCTATCTGTGGGAGGCCAGCACCGCGGAACCCGCGCGGGCGTACCTACGTGGGCGCGGCCTCGACGAGGACGTTTGCCGTCAATACCGCCTCGGTGTCGCTCCAGGCGGGGCGACGCTCGCGCGCAAGGCGCGGGAGAAGGGATTTGCGCCGCAGGAGCTGAGCGCGGCCGGGCTCGTCAACCGCCGCGGGAACGACTACTTCTCGGGGCGCCTGTTGTTCCCGCTCGCCGACGCCCGCGGCCGTGTGCTCGGGTTCCAAGCGCGCAAGCTGCGCGAGGACGATCCGCTGAAGGCGAAGTACGTGAACTCCCCCGAGGGCGAGCTCTTTCGCAAGGGAAACCTGCTCTACGGCCTCGATCACGCGCGGTCGGCGATCACGAAGCAGGAACGCGCCATCGTCGTCGAGGGCAACCCCGATGTGCTCGCGCTCCGGCAGGCAGGGCTCGAGCCCGTCGTCGCGTCAATGGGGACTGCGCTCACCGAACGCCAGCTGAAGGAGCTCTCGCGCCTCACGCGCCGGATCTTCCTGTGCTTCGATGCGGATGCAGCGGGGGAGGAGGCGACGCTGCGCGGAATGGAGCTCGCCGTCGGGCAGGGATTCGATGTCCGCGTCATCGCCCTGCCCGAGGGGACGGATCCCGCCGACGACCCGACTAGTTTCGAGCAGCACCTCCGGAAAGCCGAGCCCTACGCGCTTCACCGGGTACGGCTTGTGCTCGACCGCGCGCAGGACCGGCAGCTTGCGTACATCGGCGTTCAGGAGATCCTCAACGGGCTGCCGGAGTCCCCCGAGCGCCACGACGCGTGGCGACTTGCGAACGACCGCTTGGGGCTCACTGTTCAGCTGCGTGCGGCGGGAACAGCAATCGGCGGCGCTGCCACGCCGCGCCGACTGATCGAGGCGGGGGAGAGGCTGGAGCGCGACGCGCTCGCCGGCGTGGCCGCGCATCCCGAGCTCGCGGAGCTCCTTCAGGAGCTCTCGCCTGACCACTTCGACAGCGAGCCCCACCGGCGCGCGCGCGAACATCTCGTCGAGCGCGGAGAGCCGCCGGCCGATCTCGGCGCGCTCTTCGCCGAGCTCGACGCGCGCGCCGCGGCCGAGGGCATCGATGCGGAAACCACGAAGGAGCTTCTCCTTCGCCTGCGCGAGCGAAAGCTGAGGCGGGAGCTGGCGGCGACGGACGATCTGGAGCATGCGAAAGAGCTCCAGGAGACGCTCTCGCGGCTTCGGTCGGCGGCCGCGAATTTGGCTTAACGGCCGCTACAATCCGCCCCGCCGAGCACCGTTCCCCGGTAGCTCAATTGGCAGAGCATCCGGCTGTTAACCGGAGGGTTGTTGGTTCGAGTCCAACCCGGGGAGTAGACGAACCCGCTGGAAACGCGGGTTCTACGTTTCCGGAACTGGCGACGCTGCAAGCGCGTTCTCAGCCGCACTGGGTGGACGGGCGATCGCCCGCCCACCCAGTGGCGCGGGCCGGTAGCTAACCGGCAAACGCCTGGAACTCTGCAGCCCGCACGTTCAACGCCTGGCTGCTGGCAGTCGCGCAGTCGGTGTTCGCCCGCGGGTCGGCGTCCTGCTCGCCGGCGTAGTCCGGGGCGCCTGTGCATTGGTTGGTGAGCACCTCGAATCGCAGGTGCGTCGCCTTGGTGAAGGGAATGTCGAACGATCGGATGATGAGCTCCGGCGCTCGCGGCCGCGGTGCAATCGATGGGAACGCGTCCGCCGGGCTCGTGTAGACAACGGCGAAGTCGGCCGCGTTCGAGCACGTGACGGCGCCCTTCGCCTCGCACGCGAGGACACGGAATTGCCGCAAGGCGGAGACCCGGCTCTGCGTACCGCCGTCGGGGTCGGTCGGGATGGGCGGGCGCAGCATCGCGCTGACCTGGATTCGGCGCACCTGCCGAGCGCCGCCGGCCAGGTCCACGGTCACCTGCTTTCCGGCCACCGCGCTCCCGAGCGAGGCCCAGTTGGTGGCCTCGTCGTCGTCGACGACTCTGGCGAGGTTGATGCCGTCGCCGGACACGGTCGCCCCGGCGGCGCTTGACGCCAGGTTGAGCTGCATCAGGATCGGCATATCCCTGACCTGACCGGCACCGAACGAAAGCGAGTGCCTCACCAGCCCACGGCCCGGGGCCTGCACGATGAAATCGTACGACCCGGGAACCAGGCTGACCACGTTGGACAGCGCGGTGCCGGGGTCGGTGTCGGCGACCGGCACCGCCCTGGCCTGGTAATGGCCGACGAAGAGCTTCGCGTTCGAGATGACCGCGCCGCTCTCGTCGATCGGCCTGAACGTCACCGTCGCCTCGTTCGCGCTCGGCGAGGTGAAGCTAGGCACCGGGTCAGCGTCGCCGCTCCCGTTGCTGGATGCAGCCTCGCCAAGGCCGCGCTTGGCGAACGCGTTCCACAGGATGTCCTGGTTTGCACCGCCGAAGCGGATCATGTCCGCCGCGAGCATCGCGTCCCGCGAGTCCACCATGCTGACCTGGCTGGTGGTCATCAGCGGGAACGAATCGAACATGATCTGCGCCCAGCGCCGGTTGCCCGGGCAGGAGGTGACCGGGGTCAGCCCGTTGGCGCAGGACTTCTGCAGTGCCGGCGTGCCGGCGCCGTAGCGGCCGATCATCGCCGATCTGATGTCGAAGTTCGTCGCGCTCCAGGTCTCGCCGGAGGCGTGCACCTGCAGCCCGACCAGGTCGTAGTCGATGCTGGAGTAGTTGAGCGGGCTGTTGCTCATGTTGTAGTTGCGGATACCGGCGACGGGATCGGTGGTGACGTACTCACCGATCGTGTAGGCCCGCTGCCCGGACGGCGCGTAGCCGTGCTCGTTCAGGTACTCCATCGCCGCCAGATCCGACCAGCTCTCGCTCATGCCCTGCGGAGAGCTCACGCCGGCGTTCGGGCCGGCGATCATCCGGTTGGTGATCGCGTGCGTGTACTCGTGGCCGACCACGGTCATGTCGAAGTCGCCGTCGACGCACTTGGTGTAGAACGCGCCGGCGATCGACTGCCACAGGTACATGTTCGTGATCGGCGCGGTCCCCTCCGGCGGGGTGATCTGGTTGGCGTTGTCCCGCGCGGCGAACGTGGGCGGGCCGCCGCTGATGCCACCGGCCTGCGCGTTGCCTCGCTCGGGGTCGTTCCCGAGCCCACCCCGACCGAAGTTGTCGTTCTGCAGGTTGAACAGCGCTTCGGTGAAGCCGAGGTGGTAGCTCCAGTCGTGCATCCGGTTGTGCATCGCGAACAGGTTCGCCCGGGCCGCATCGATGTCGTTACGTTCGGGCGAAGTGAACGTGGTGTCCGGGTTGCACGCCTCCTCGAACCACTGGTTGGTCCACGGGTAGGTGTACTCCCGCGTCGGGCTCGGCGTGGCCAGCTCGGTCCCGACACTGAACGGGTTGTTGCTGTTCCAGTTGTGCACCGCGAACGCGTTGTTGCCGTACGTGGTGTTCGAGGACAGTCCGGTGGCCGGGTCGACGTCCCAAGCTAGCGGCGAGGCCGACGTGCCGATGACCTCGGCGCAGCCGGCGACGGCGGTCTGGCACCACACGACCCGCGTGTCGGTGGACGAGTAGTCGGTGGACGGGGTGTTGGGGAAGACCGCCCACTCCGGGTTGTCGGTGTCGTGATCGACGAGGTCCTCGCGAAGCAGGATCGAGCCGTCGCGCGCGTCGACGTACGTGGCGAACGCCATCGGTGCACCGGTTGCGCCGTTGACGTTGGCGCCGAGCGTGATCATGTAGGCCGCCCGGGCACGTGCCGCCGTGGGCACTGCCACCAGCTCGGTGTCTGCCACCTTGGCGTCAGCGCGACCGGAGTCCCTGATCGCGATCTGCCGGGCGGCGGCGGCGCCGAGCGTGGCGTCGGCCGGCGCGGCCGAGCTGCGGGCCAGCGAGGAGCTCACGTACCAGGCCGCTCCATCCCGGACGGCGACGGCGAGCAGGCCGTCGACACCGGCGCGCAGGCCACCGAACGCTGGCGGAACAGCACCGCGGCGCCGCGACCCATCGGGGCGACGGTCAGAACCTCGAGAGCAGCCGCCCCGCTCTGCGTCAGTCCGAGGACGTCGCGGTTTGCCGCGATGTACGCCCGCGCCGCTGCGACCGGGTCTGCCGGCAGTCCGACCGCCAGCGGCTTGCCCGTCGACGCAAGCACGGCGGGCGTGCCGAACGTGTTCCAACGAGCGCGGGCGCCGGCTTTGGCCGCGCTTCCCCTCTGCCGGGCTGTCGGCGCGGTCCGACCCACGCGGTTGTCCTTGATCTTGTTGTCAGCCCGGCCGCTCTGGATCCCTCCAGGATCTCTTTGCCCCCGGTCCTGTCCGCCGGGTGTCGCGGTGACGCTGCCGGTTCCAGCGACGAGGACGAGCACGGCTGCGAACAGCAGCGCGGTCGCCCCAGCTAACACGCGGGATCTTCTGCGCATGTTCCCTCTCCCTCCTCTGCCGAACGGGCTACGTTCGTCGCGATCCATACACCATCTGCGCGAGCGCTGTGTTGGCGTCGCCTCGCCACTCTCGAAGCACGCGACGAACCCCTACACACCGTCTACGCGCCGTGCGCACCCCTAGGCGGAGGGTGCTAGTTGCAGGTAATTCGTGATCATGTGCTGCCGCTCGTCCGGGCCGACTCGTCGACGTGCTCGATGCGAAGGCTGCGCGGCGGCCCCGAGCAATAGCTCGAAATTTAGACCCTGTAGCTGGATCTCATTTAGATCCGAGGATTCAGGCCGACCAGGGGGTTCCGCTCTACAGTTCCCGGCCTCTTCCCTGGTGGGAAGCAGGGGGAATCAGTAGGGGTTAAGGAGAGCCGCCGCCTGAGGCGGCTCTCCTCTTGTGCGGTGACATCTGCAGCGTCGGAACTGCAGAGAGGCGGTCGGGGAGCTTCTAATCTTCGCGCCGTTGTTCCCACGGTTTGCCGTGCTGCTCCTCGCGCTCGCCGTGCTGCTCCCGAGCGCGGCTGGGAGCACGGGACCCCCGCGCGAGCTCCTTCCCGACCTCGTCACCAGGCCGCCAGGCAGGATCTTCCTCCAGGTGACCAAGCGCGGAAAGCGGTTGGTTCGCTTCTCGAATGAGGTTGTCAACGTCGGGAGCGGCCCGCTCGAGCTGCGCCCCCGCGTCGGCGACTGCAACCGCGACGGCGACTTCGGCAACGACCGCACGGCGTACCAGCGCATCTATCGCGACGCGAACGGAGACGGGCGCTTCTCGCGGGGCGTCGACGTCCGCTTCCGCGCGCGGGCCGCAGGGTGCACGCGGTTCCATCCGGCGCACAAACATTGGCACTTCGAGGCGCTCGCCGAGTACGTGCTGCGCAACCAGCTCGGGTCGTTGGCGACTGCGGGGAAAAAGGTGAGCGTGTGCGCCGTCGATTCGAAACGGCGGCTGCCGACGGCGGGGTCGCCACGTCGGAGGTACTACGGGAGCGGCCCGCGTAGGTGCCGACGCGATTCGATCGGCGGCATCTCCATCGGTTGGGGCGACATCTACGGTGCCCGCGTCAGCGGGCAAGAGCTCGATGTCACGACGCTCCGCGACGACGTGTACTGCCTCGTCTCCCGCGCCGATCCCAAAAACCGTCTCGTGGAGTCGAACGAGCGAAACAACACCCGCACAGCTCGGATCGTCCTCCACGGCAAGGCGCTCGACTGGCAGCCGTACCGTCGCTGCTGACTCTTGAACAGCAAGCTCGCGCCGATTAGGATCGCCGCGTGATCCGGGGAGGGTTGCTGGCAGGGGTCCTCGTTGTGCTGGCGCTGGCAGGTGCGGTGCCCGCGACGGCGTCGCAGCCGTACCCGGTCCGCTTCGACGTCGCCCCACTTGCCGGAGGCACGAAGGCGGCAACCGTGTACTCGGGCGGCGCGCTTCGCCTCGCGACTTCCGAGCTCGGGACGCGCAATTACGCTGACCCGTTCGGCTACCCGACGCGCGACTACCTCGAAGGCAGCTGGACGGGCCCCTGGCTCGAGACAGGCTTCGGCTTCACCGAGCTCGTCTCGTCGTGGAACGCGCAGACGCCGGCCGGCACGTGGATCGAGGTGCGGATGCGTGCGAGGACCTCGAAGGGAACGCCGACCAAGTGGTACGTCATGGGGCGCTGGGCGTACGGCGACGAGGACTTCCACCGGACCTCCCAGGGCGGCCAGGGTGACGCCGACGGCTACATCGCGATCGACACGTTCTTCGCGAAGGACAAGCCAATGCTCGCCTACCAGCTCGAGCTGCGCCTGTATCGCGCGGTCGGCACGAGCCCGACGACGACTCCGACGGTGACGCGCCTCGGCGCGGTGGCTTCCGATCCGGTGAACGTCAAGCCGTACTCACCGAGCGCGACGACGATGGGCGGCCAGACCATCGATCTGAGGCTCCCGCAGTACTCGCAGGAGCTGCACAAGGGCGAATACGAGAACTTCGACGGCGGCGGCGAGGCGTGGTGCAGCCCGACGTCAACGGCGATGATCGTCGATTACTGGCACAACCTCAACGTTGCGAATCACGCGCCGTCGATCGCGGATTACGGCTACGTGTTCGATGATTACCCCGACGTGGTCGACCCGGTCGTCGACTACACCGCGCGCTTCGTCTACGACTACCACTACGAGGGCGCCGGCAACTGGCCCTTCAACACCGCCTACGCGGCGCACTGGGGTTACCAGGCCGAGGTCACTCAGCTGCGCTCGCTCGCGGAAGCGGAGCAGTTCATCAAGCGCGGGATCCCGCTCGTCGCCTCGGTGGCTTTCAGCTCGAACAAGCTCGAGGGCTGGACGTTCAAGAGCACGAACGGCCACCTGCTGACCATCGGCGGGTTCACGGGGTCGGGCGACGTGATCTCGTACGACCCAGCGTCTCTGGATCCGTCAGGTAACCACGACCTGGCCGTCCGACACGTCTATCCGCGCGACGACTTCGAGAACGTCTGGATGACGGCGACCGGGGGGATCGTCTACGTGATTCATCCCGCCGGCGTCGCGCTGCCGCCGAACACTCCCGGCCTTCCGGCGAACTGGTAACGCGCTAAGTACAGCGGCAGACGACTTCGCCTAAGTCGCGACGCTCGTACCTGAGCCCGCAGCGTCCGCACGTCGGCGGGAGCACCTGGGCCCGGACCAGCAAGGCGCGCATCAGCGCCGCCCAGAGGACGAGATAGGGAACGACGAAGGCGGCCGACGTCACAACCGTCGGTATCGGCCGGGTCCCGCCGGATCATTAGCCTCGCAAGGAAGTGTGGGAGAGGCCGGTAGAATGCGGGTCGTGAGCTGGCTGTCGATCGCGCTGCTTGCCTGCGCGGTGCTCGCCGTCATTGGCGCCGAGTGGCCGAGGCTCTCGAAGAACTTCGGGTTCGAGGCGCGGCGGACGCGAGAGCGAGCGCGGCGCAAGTCGCAGTTCCGCGTCTTGCGCGGCGAGGACGACGACTCGGACGAGTTCGCGGCCAGCGTCGAGCGCGACCTTTCTCAGCTCCCCACTATCGACAAGCGGGACTAGGAGGGTTTGACTGCCTCGCGCCGTTCCAGCGCGCGGCGGCTTAGCGCCGTATTTTCGTCCAAGCCCTCCTAACGGACGACGAAGGTCGTCCTGAGCGTCCGCGTGTTCGGGAGAATGCGCGGAACGTCCTCCATGTTCTTCGTCTCCTGGTAGTCGGCCACCTGGAGGACGAGGGTATGGCGGCCGGCAGTTAGGCCGCCGCCGGCGACGATTGCTCGTCCGGTGCGCCGGAAATAACGAACCCCGACTCCTCGGCCGTCGACGGTTGCGAAGAATGAAGAAGGATCCACGCCGGAGCCCCGGTCGCCGACGCGGAGGGGCACCGGGCGGCCGCGGCGAACGGTCCGCGCGAGCAGGCGGACCGACGGCGGGCTCCGATCGTCGATCCAGAAGCGGAAGGTGAAACGGCCGGCGGCGCGCCGACTCGTCGTGTCGAAGACGATGTCGTAGGCGCCGGGGTTTGGCAGGATGGCGGCGACCGCGGGGACCCTCTCGTCGAAGCGGCGCTGGTAGGGATTGATGTTGAGCGGCAGCGCAGCGATGCCCTGCAGCCGGTTCTCGTCACCGGCGCGAATCACCCGCGGCTGAACCTGCACGCCGGGGCGCGCCGAGAGCAGAACCGCCCCGAAGTTCGCGACCGGCCGGCGGAGGCGGACGCGGAAGATCTGTTCGGGGCCGGCAAAGGTGCCGAGGATCTTGGCGCCGCCGGGGTCGCTCGGGTAGCGGTATGAGCGAACGAGTGCGGGCCTTCCTGCCGTGTTCCCGTGGTAGATGCCGGGCCGCCGAAGACGAACCGCGCGCTCGCGCGCGAGCTGCGGTGCGCTCACGCGGACCCAGAGCGGGATCCGGCGAACGGCGCCGCCGCGCCGCACCGTGACGAAGCCGGTCGCCTCGGCGAGGCGCGCATTTGCCGTGGCCTGCGCGGTCACGGCGAGGAGGCCTGGAACGGTAACGGTGGGCGGAGCGGTCACGGTGAGCCCGCGCGCGCCACGCGCGCCCGCGTCCACCGACCAGACGCCCGAGCCGCCCCCTGCATCGGTCAAGCTGATCGTCCGCTCGACGCGCGTGCGCCGTTTCAGGAACCCGAACGAAAGGCCGGTCGGACTTGCGAACACGAGGGGGCTGTCCGCGGCGGGCAGGTTGAGGAAGCCGCCACCCTCCCGGAGTGCGCCGACCTCTCTCCCTTCGCCGTCGACGACCGGCCTGCCCGTCTGCACGAGTGCCGACTTGACCTGCTGCACGCTCCACGCCGGGTGCCGCTGGATGAGCAGCGCAGCTCCGCCTGCGACATGGGGAGTCGCCATGCTCGTCCCGCTGAAAGCGTCCCAAGCGCCTTTCGACACCGGCACGGACGAGACGATCTGCGAGCCGGGAGCGGTGAGATCCGGCTTCATCTGGAGCGAGATCGGCGTGGGTCCCGCCGAGGAAAACGTCGTGATCTCCCGCGCGTCCGTCGAGGCGGCGACCGTGATCGCCTTCGGGGTGGAGCCTGGGGACGAGATCGAGCCGCCGCCGAACTCCTCGAATTCGTTGCCCGCGGCAACGACGGGCACGACCCCCGCGTTCGCGGCGCCGTTCAGCGCCTTGACGACGAGATCGCGGCTCGGCTCGACCTCCGGCTCGCCGATCGACAGGTTGATGACGTCCATGCCGTCGCGGACGGCGGCCTCGATCGCGGCCGCGATCTCCGGCGAGTTTCCGTTGATGCCCACCTCCGGGGTCGGGATCGTCAGGACCTTGTAGTTGCCGAGATACGACCGCGGCGCGACGCCCGAGAGGCGGCGGCCGTCTGCGTTCGTCCGGTAGTTGCCGGCCGCGATCCCCGCGACGTGCGTGCCGTGCTCGGAGTACAGAGGATCGAACGGCCGGCCGGCGTAGCGCCAGCTCGGGCTCGGCGGCGCGAACGCGCGCGCGACGATCACTTTTGGGCTCGTAAAGGCCGTCTGGCCCTTCGGAAAGCCGGCCGGCGTCGCGTAACCCGCGGGCGAGAAGAACGGGTGGCGCACGTCGATGCCGTCGTCGATGATCCCGATCTTCACTCCGCCGCCGGCGGTCTCCAGCGCGGGGCCCCAGAGGGCGGGCGCGCCGACGGCGGGCACGCTGCGGTCGAGCGAGGCCCGATACCTCACGCTCGTGTAGACGGACTTCACGCCGTCGATCGTCTTCAGGCGCTCAATGCCGGACGCCGGGATCACGAGCGCGAGCCCGTTGAGCACGATCCGATAGCGCCAGTGGACCCGGGCGCCGGGAATCGCGCGCTCGATCCGCCGCCAGACGATGTCCTGGTCGTCCGCGGGTCCCGTGAGCTCGGCGACGACTTCGACCGTTCGCTGTGCCTGCGCAGGACGCGGCTGCGCGGCCGCTCCGCCAAGCGCGCACGCGGCCACGAGCGCAGCGATCACGAGACCCCGGATCAGGAAAAGCATGCTACGCAGTGGCGGCGGCCGCCGGCCAAACCCGGACATTCTCCTAACGATTGTCGAGCCGGCCTGGCGCGGAAGGCTCGGTTCCTAGGCGGCTACAATGCCCGTCCGCGCGGATGTGGCGGAATTGGTAGACGCGCACGGTTCAGGTCCGTGTGGGGGAAACCCCGTGGAGGTTCAAGTCCTCTCATCCGCATAGCCATCTCGGGCGGTCTCACTGCCCAAACAGTGGCGAAACGGCTGTGCCTGACACGTTCGACCACATCGTTTACCGCTACGGCGTCCCGGCTGAAGGACCCGCGGTCCGGCTCGACCACGAACTGCAGGCCGGCGAAACGATCGAATGGGACGGGCGGCCGATGCGTGTCGTGGCCGCGCGGTCCGAGGAGCGTGACTACGGCCGCGTCCGCATCGTGCATCTCGAAACGATTAGCGACGAGTAGCCGCGGTCGCACGCTTGTCTGGAAGGGGAGGCGGCTACGCCCCCCGACGTAAGCCGCCTCCCTGCTCGCTCCCAAAAGGGGTGTCGGCGAGCGCCAGGCCGCATGCGCTCATGCCTGTCTGACCCCTTGCTCCCAGGTCGGGTGCGAGCAGAAGACGATTTAGCCTCTCGTCGATCGAGTAAACCCGGACGGCCTTAGTAGCTGAATGCCACGGTGCCGGCGACGCGGGCGGCATAGATCACGCAGCGCCCGAACAGCGAATAGCGGTAGTGCGTGAGCGTCACCTCGAAGCTGCCCGAGCCCCCGGATGTGGTCGTCGTCGTGACGTCCTCCAACGTTCCCGTCACGCGAAACCGCTGGTTTCTGCAGCCGGCGCCTGGATCGATCGTTGTAACCATGCCGCCTTGATAGGCGAAGGTTCCAGTCACGAAGTCGACCCCGCTGGGGCCGGCGGTGGTCATCTCGAACGACCCTCCGTTGACGTACGTCGGTGACGAACCGAGCGGGTCGTGCTCGACGGACGTGTTCCACGCGGCGCGATCGCCTGCATTTCCCGTGCCCACGCCCGCGAACGTGCCGACGGTCGACGTGAACGCGTACTCGTAGCCGACGAGGGCAAAGCTCGTCGAGGCCGGTGCGGCTGGCGCTGCTGCAGGCGTCGCGAGTGCGGCGGCGGCCACAACGGCAACAATCGAGGAACGGAAGACGGCTTTCACGGCATACCCTCGGTGGTACAAGGCTTCTTGCCGTCGCGGGCTCCTCCGAAACGTGCCGGGCGGCAGGCTGAAGCTCAACGCTCGGACACGTAGAGGAACCCGATGCACATCTCGTCCGAGGAGTTCTCGCCCCAGGTCACCATGCGCGGGCGCCGTCGCCTGCCGTTGATGAGCGGCTGGCCGCGCCGGCTGTTGTCGTGAACGCAGCGGATCGAGAGCCGTTCGCCCGGTGCGATCGTCTCCGGCTCGGCGAAGTAGTACTCGCGCTGCCAATCGAACGCCCAACGGCGGATCGCGAGGAGAACCGCGCGCGCCCCCAATCGCTGAACTGCGATCTGGCCGCTCCTGCCGAGCCGGTGCATGTGCAGCAGCGCCGAGTGGACAACGACGCCCCGGCTCACGTCGAGCTCCCGGTCGAGGAACGGAACGACCTGACGCGGGTCGGCGGAGAACGTGTGAACGATGTTCCGTCGGCCGGCCGGGATCTGGAAGGTCGGCGGGCTGATCACCCACGCGAAGTTGACGAGCGGCATGTAGATCGCACGCTTGGCGACCGTATCGTCAAGCTTCAGCTCGACAACCGAACGATCCGGCCTCGGTCGCGTCGATTCGAGGTTGTAGTGGACCTGCAGGATCAGCCGCGATCCGGGCAGGATGCGGATGCCCGTCCCCGAGGGGAAGTCCGTGCCGAACGACCCGGGAACCCAGCCGGCGAGGAACTGAGCCACGATTTCCTGCCCTCCCGTCAGGCTCGGTCCGCCGTAACAGCTGTAACCAGGTCGCCGGTCGGCTGCTTCCCAGGAGTCGACCGTCGACGCCTCGGCCGGAGAGGCCATGAAAAGGATCATGTGGTGGACCTCACGCCGCTGCCCCGGTTGGACGTTGAACCCAGTCACGTATTGGGCGCGGTTCGCGGTCCATGGCAGGACGAAGCAGCGGTAGTCGTCGCCGCCGGATCGGCGGCGGGGAGTGTACGCAGAGGGCATGGCCAGCCGCGCGTTGACGCGGCTGAGGTGCGGCGCCACGCTCGGGAGCGGCGGCGCGGCGCGCGCCGGATCGCCCTTCGGCCCACCCGTCGCGGCCCAGCGTGCGATCGTGGCTATCTGTGCGCCGGTCAGGGACGGGTCGTAGAGATACCGGCGGTAGCGGCTGTCGGCGCGCCAGGGCGGCATCAGGCGCCGGCGGACCGCGGAGGCGACCTCGGCGCGATGGAGGCGCGCTGCCCCGTACGTCGTGAGCGGGAACGGAGCGATGCCGCCGCGGTAGTGACACCCGGTGCAGCGGCCCTCGAGGATCGGCTTGACATCCTGGAAGTACGTCGGTTTCGACCGCGCCACATCCTCGGCGGCACCGCCTCGACTCGCGACGCCGAGCATCAGCACGAGGAATAGCGGCGAGAGCGCGAGCATCGCCCGCAGGACGCGCGAAGATCGACCGAGCGGCACATGGTGACGTTCGCACCGGGACATGACGGTGTCAATCGGCACGGCCCGACTCAAGCAAGCGCGTCGCGACGCCGATGCTGAGACGGCGTATGGCGGCTGTCGACAGCATCCGGGGCGGTTTCGGCACGGGACTTCGGGCGGAGCTCGAGCGCCGTGCTCACGAAGAGCAGAGCGTGGCGGCGTTTCCTGAGCCCGACGAGCCCCAGCCGGTCAGCCCGGAGCTCGTGCTCGTGTGCCCCGAGCTTCGCGCCGTCGAGCTCACGCGGCTGGCGTAGCGCAAGCATTCCGCCTCCGCCGGGATCCGTCAAAGGGACCGGGGGTCCTGCGGCAGCTCCCCGGTCCTGTTGAGTCCGGTTCGCGTCAGTCCGGGATCGCCGCGAGCACCTGCTCGGCGTGAGTATCCGGCTTGACGCGGTGCATGACCTGCGCGACCTTGCCGTGGCGGTCGATGACGAAGGTCGAGCGCGCGTACGAGCTCTTGCCTTCCTGGGCGACTCCGTAGACGTCGCCGAGGGTTCGGTCGGGGTCGGCGAGCAGCGTGAAGGGCAGCCCGTACTTCTCCTTGAAGCGCTTGTGCGAGGACTCGGTGTCCGTGCTGACGCCGAGCACGACGACGCCGCGGTCGCCGAACACCTCGTACGAGTCGCGAATTCCGCACGCTTGCGCCGTGCAGCCGGGCGTGCCGTCTTTGGGATAAAAATACAGTATGACGGGCCGCCCCCGAAAGGACGAGAGCGTGAGTGCCTCCCCCGAATCGCTGACCAAACTGAAGTCCGGTGCAGGATCACCTTCGGCGACCATGGCTCCCTCCCTGGCGCGGCGCGCCATCGGCGTCGTCCGTGTCTCCCGCGTCGGGGAGCGGAACGGCGAGCGTTTTGTAAGTCCGTCTGAGCAGCGCGAGCGTATCGAGAGCGCCTGTGCGCGCGACGGGCTCGAACTGGTGGACGTCATCGACGAGCTCGACGTCAGCGGCGGTGCCTCGCTCGAGCGTCGTCCCGGCCTCTCGCGCGCCGTCTCGATGGTGGAGGCGAAGGAGGCCGATGTCGTCGTGGTCGCCTACCTCGACCGCCTCGTCTGGTCCCTGGCCGTACAGCGCGATCTGCTCGAGCGGGTCGAGCGCGCCGGCGGCGCGATCCTGGCCGTTGACGTGGGCGAGGTACGCGCGGACACGGCGACGCGCTGGCTCTCCTCGACGATGATGGGGATGGTCGCCGAATACCACCGACGGGTGACCGCCGAGCGGACCGCCGATGCGAAACGGCGAGCCGTCGCCCGCGGCGTGCCGCCGTTCCCAAACGTGCCGCCTGGATACCGCCGTGGTAGCGAAGGCCAGCTGGAACCCGATCCCGAGCAATCTCCTGCCGTGGCCGAGGCGTTTCGGCTCCGCGCCGAGGGTGCAACAGTGATGCAGGTTCGCGATCACCTTCGTGCTCATGGGATCGCGCGCAGCTTCCACGGGACGACTGCGTTGCTCTGCTCTCGGATCGTGCTCGGCCAACTCCGCTTCGGCGAGACAGTCAATCCCGACTCACATCCGGCTATCGTCGAGCCGGGTCTATGGCAGCGTGTCCAGCGAATGTCATTGCCGCGAGGTCGCCGCGCGAAATCCGATCGTCTGCTCGCCCGCCTCGGCGTCCTGCGCTGTGCCACCTGCGGGTCGCGGATGGTGGTCGGCTCGACCGAGCAGAACGGCAAGCGCCACTGGTTCTATCGCTGCCCGCCGATAGGCGATTGCCTGCGACGGGTGACGATCAGCGCCGACGTCGCCGAGCGCGTGGTCGTCGAGGCAGTGCAGGAACTTCTCGCCGATGTACAGCGAAGTGCCTCGGTCGAAGGCGGTGCCGAAGATGCTGGCCGCGAACTCGAGCGGCAGCAGGAGGCACTGGACAAGGCGATCCGCGCTTACGAAGGTCTGGAAGATGAGGAAGCGGCGCGCGACCGCCTTCAGGAGCTACGGGCGGCGCGCGACCACGCGCGTGAACGTTACGACGAGCTATGTGCTGCGGCGGGACCTGCGATCACCGTTACTGCCGGCGACTCGGACCTTCTCACCGTCGAGGAGCAACGCGCTCTGATCCGCGCCGTTGTCGATCGCGCTCTCGTTCGCCCCGGCCGAGGTTCCGACAGAATCACCGTCGAGCCGCGCCGCCAGTAGCCGACGCGCCGCCCGGGCGAGAATCTGCCGCGCCTCGACAGCGACTGAAGGCGGAAGCCGCTCGCTCATGTTGCCCGCTCGTCGGATCCGGCGAGAGAAATTTCGACTGGGCCGGGGTCATGCGAGTGTGGGTTTTTGCGATGGGTGCGTCCCTCCCCGGTGTGCGCGTTCATCACGTTTCCTGTGCCTCGCGCGCAAGTTCGGCGAGATGCTCGATCTCGTCCTCATCGTGCTCGAGCGGTCCGTTCTGAGCGCCCTCCGACGTTTCGGGCAAAGGTTCACGCTGCACCCCCTCCGACGTTTCGGGCAAAGCCTCCGAAGTCCAATACTCATGCGCGATTTCGGTCTGTTCGAAGAACCAGCGCCCACCGTCTTTGAACCTGCGCGCGAGCCGGGGGCGACCACGTCCTCGGCGACGCGGGCCGCCGTCCGCTCGGGTAGCCCAGTCTCCTCCTGGATCGTCGCCAGCGGGATCGGCTCGTCCTGACGGGCCAGGCAGTCGATCACCGAGCAGCGCACGGCCGGCACCGAGTTCCAGCCGAGCTTGCGAATCAGGCGCCACGCCTCCGCTTCGTCGACGCCGATCGCGAGCGCGGCTGCGCCCAGTTGCGCCAACTGCTTGGCCAGGCGCGTCGGTGCCTCCGGTTCCGGCTGGTAGAGCAGTTCACGCGTGTAGCCGTCGCGGGCGACCCCCGAGCGAACGCGCGTGACGATATCGGTGAGCACGATCAGCGGCTCGATGAAGCTGTCGGGAAGTTCGAGCCGCCCGCAGTTGCGGAATTGCTCCAGGAAGTCGCCGACCGTCGCGCGGATACGTTGCCTGAGCTCCAGTTGGTGGCCGCGGCGGGCGAGCGAGCGGCAGGCGATATCGGCGCGCGGCACCTCCGGCATCCGATAGAGGCAGAAGCGCTCGCCCATGATCGCGAGGAAGCTGTGCTGCTCGTCGATGATCGGCGTCACGCCGGCGACGAGCCCGAGCTTCCCCTCCCACTCGAGCCGGAGGCCGTTGCCCAAGCTTTTCTCGGTCTTGCCGTCGGCAACCTCGCGCAGCTGACCGATGATTTGCGCTCGCGCTTCGCGGTGCATGGTGAGCACCGTGGTCAGGTCCTTGAAGGCGAGGATCCCGGAGGAACCGATCTGGAGCAGCAGCGAGGTCGGCTCGGCCTTGCGCTCAAAGCCGGAGATCAGCGTTTGCAGCGTCAGGCTTGAGAGTGGCCAAACACCGGGCGCCGACGTCAGGGAGGTGACGATCTCCGACTTCCCGCAGCCGCGCGGACCGACGAGCAGTGGCCAGACGACGTCGCCTTAGGCGTAGTTGGCGACGATCCCCGCGAGCGCGATCAGGATGGCGCCGTGGTCGGGCAGGTGCAGCAGTTCGTCGAACGCAGCGAGGACGTCTTCAAGTCCGCATGGCGAGCCGAATTGGGCACGTTTGCCCGAAACGTCGGACCCCATATTGCTGGGCTTTGCCCAAAACGTCGGACCCGTCATGTGGCGGTCTCGGCACCGGCACGCCGCCGATGAAGGTGACGTTCTCGAAGTATTGGTTGTTCGGTACGTCCATCACGTGGCCCGCCTCCGGACGGGCGGGTCGGGGACTTCAAACGTTTTGAGCGAGTGGTGAAGGTCGTGTGCTCGAGCGCTTCGCCGATCTCGAAGGCGAGACCAACATCACCATCGGCGAGGGCTTCGAGCATGCGCGCCACACGGGCCGCGGCGTCGCCGACGAGCTCGCGCACGGCCGCCACCCCCTCACAGAGGCGACGGCGGGCTAGTCGCTCAGGCGGTTCTGGGTCGTCGTCGCCTAATCGAGATGGAGCACGAGCACGCGCGGTGACGATGAGACGCGGCGACGACTGCGCCTCGCCCTCGATCTCGTCAAAGGTCGAATACGCGTCCCCGCCCTCCGCATCGGACACGGTGCCGCCCGTCGCCCGAACGGCCTCCACTTCAGCGGAGGACCACCGATCCACTCGTGCAACGTGCTGAACGAGGGCCCGGCAGCGTGCGTCGTCGTGGCCGTTTTCGGCAACGGGCCGAACAGACGAGCCACGACAACGACGCGAACGACTCTACACAAACGCATCGGCTTATCGTCCGAGGACATCTCTATAATCTCTACTAATGGATCGGATAAGCGAGAAGACGATCATCTCCGCGCCGGTGGCGACTGCGCAGCGTGACCATCTCGCACGCCTGGCCGCCGCGAACGAACGCAGCTTGAGCGGCGAGGTGAGGCGCGCGCTCGATTCTTACTTGCGCCTCGCCGGACCGTTATGAAGATGCGGGCGGTCTCTCCTCCTCCTCTCTGCCGCCCGCAGCAGATCCCGCCGAGCGCGTCGAGACCTCCGAGGACTTGGTGAGGCAGTCGAGCTCGACGCCGCTCGCGGGACAATGACCGATCGCTACCGCGCAGGCGGAACGGCCAGGATCGTCGACGACGGGCGAGTGCGATCGGCGTCCGACGCGATCGCACAGGACGAAACGCCAGAGCTCAGGGACAAGGCCGCACCGCCGCTCGAGATCGTTCTCCACAGATCTACTCGCGCGCGAATCGGCGACGACCTGTTCGGGCTGACCCGTTCAGACGGGCGGGAGGCCGGAGGCTTCCTCTTCGCAAGGTCATTCTGGGGGCTGGGATCGGCGCATCGAGATCACGGGAGTGACCCGCACGTGGGACGCGGTGCGAACGAGCTCGAGCATGTTCCTCGACACCAAGGCCTGGGCCTGCGCCGAGCAGGCGATCGAGCGCGAGGGGCGGGACGAGGTGATGGTCGGCTCCTGGCATTGCCATCCTGGAACACTCGATCGCAGGCCTTCTCACACGGATCTGCGTGGCTGGCTTTCGATGCTCGACTTCTGCGCGCGCCGGCGCCGTAGCTCCCAGGCGCACGTCGGCCTGATTTACAGCGCAGCCTATGACGCCTGGCGGGGCGAGTCGACGTGGGCGCGGCCGAAAGTATCCGCCTGGATCGTCAGGCGGGACGGGTGGGGAAGCTCCGTTTGCGAGCCCGCGAGGATCGTCTGATGCCCAGGTTGCGACCGAGGCCGAAGCCGAAGCCCAAGGCAAGCGCTCCCGAGATGGTGATCTGTATGGAGGCATTCAGGACTGGCCATGTTGGTCTGCTGTTCGAGCGTGGCCAGCAATTGCCGATCGATCATCCCGTGGTACAGGCGCACCCGGAGTCCTTCCGAGGACTCGTTCCGCTTACGACCGAGGAGGTGACGAATGGCTGAAAAGAATCCGTATAGCGATCAGCGACGGGAGCAGCACCCGGCGACGTTTAACGACAACCCGCCTGCGAAGACCGTGGCGAAAGCGCTGATCAACGCGAAGCAGCAGGTGGACAAGGCGAAGTAACGGATGTCGGCTCGCAGTCGAACATCGAAGGAACGTCGGCGTGGTCAAGCTCTGATCGCCGCCCATGTCGCTCTGCACGGTTGCACCTGCCCGGGCTATGGACGTCCAGCCCATCCGTCTCAAGATCTGACGGCTGACCACACGCTGCCAGTAGCGCGAGGTGGAGACGAGGAAGGTGCGATCACGCGTTCAGCCACCCCCATCCAGGTCTTCGCGAAACACACTTGATCTGAGGCTCCAGCCTGAAAACGACGAGCCGATGGTGCTTTAGACCTTTCGTCCCAACGGGCTCGTCGGCTCAGGAACTCCGCAACTCGTTAAAAGCGGAGCGCCGGGGCAGGTGGATCCCGGCGCTCCGCTTGCCTGCAAGGGCCTGGCAACGGAGCCAGGCCGTCGATTAAGCCGTTGCCCTTAGCACGCCCCCCGCACGTTCGGGAGCAGGCATCCCGAGGAGAAGGTGCCCGGGATGGGCTCTGTGACGTCGTTTGTCGTATCGGTGATCGCCACGTTCGTGTACGAGACCGACGCCAGCTGCAGAGTCTGCCCGGACGGGCAGGAGATATCGCTCGGCGGCGGGCTGACCGTCAGCGAGGCGCTGACGTTGCCGTTCTTGCCCGAGCTGAACGTGCCGGTCGCGCTCACCGGGCCGGCCACGGTCGTCTTGTTCTGCGCGGACGGGTTGGCGCCGCCCTTGTTGACGCAGACGTAGGTGGCTGTCGCGTCGGCCGTCAACTCATAGTTGATGAGCTGGTTGGTGCCGAGGCCCGCCTCCTTGAACGACGCGGTCAACGTTCCGTTGGCATTCAGCGTGGCGCTGGCGTTGATGAAGTGCGGGCTGACCGCGAGCGCCGCCGGGACGGCGAGCGCCGCTGTCGCAAACGCCGCGACAAAGAGCAAAAGCATCCGTCGCATTCGGAAAACCCTCCTTGGTTAGTTCGTCTGCTCACCCGGATGGGTGAACTTGGTTTCAGCGAGATGACTCGGCGCGTACCGCGCCGCTAGACTCAGCCGTTAGGCACCACCTTCCCTCTTCGGTCGTCTGTGACGGGGCGTCGGGGAGACGAGGTCGGTGCAACGCCCCACCCCGCGCCTACCGTGGGGTGGGGTTTCTTTTTGCCACCGGATGGGGGCACGCAAAAGGTCTCCCTGTGAAGGAATCGCCGCATCGGTGGATTCTCTCTCCTGCCGTGCCTAAATTGCAAACGCCAAATTTGTGCTAAGTGCGGCAAGGATATTCGCAAATAGCGTGCTTTTGACGGCGAAAACGCGTCCGTCCTCAGGTTTTTTCCGGCCTTCTACGCGCTGCGCGTTTGCCCAAGCGAAAAATCCGCAAATAGCGAAATTTTTCGCAGGAAGGTCGGCGACTTGAGCAGAACGACGGTTGGACCGCCTCTCGGCATCCAATCGGTCAGGGGGCATCCCGACCGGTCTTAAGGTCCAGGGGATGCCCCCTCGCGAGAGTCTCGCGTGTCGACGCTCTCCTGTCATGGGCCAGTCGGCCCATGTTTCGAAGTCGGGCAAGGCACGCGGACCTATCTTCGAGCTGGACCCGCTGCTGGGCTTCGTCGGCCACATGCGAACGACCGCCGCCGCCATCTCCCGCCCCACGACCTCCGTCGACAGCCCGAGCGCGCTGTTCAGAAGACACGACCGGACGTAGATAATCGGAGGTTGCTGCCAGGGCGAGGGCGCGCTTTTGCCGCAAGCCCGCCCCGCCCGTCGCACACCGTGCCTCTTTCTCCCCGGCGCGGTCCCTGGCCGCCTGTATGGAAGATCCCCCGATGCGCGGGAACCCTGCGCGCCGGTTCACCAACTTCTTACAGATGGGCCTTGCCCCGGTCGCGTCGCAGCGTCCCGGCCGTGCCAGCCACCGCCCATAGACTTTTAGGACGCCGCTCGGCCCCGGAGAGGAGGAACGTCGACCTCGCAGGGCCATCCTCGAACGATCTTCCGGCGAGCGCGGTCATCAGCGAGTCGAAGGAGGGTGGCTTCCCACCCGTGCGCGCACAGACCGGCAGGCCGGTCATGCCCGCCGTCTACGACGTGAGACCGAACGGTTCTATTCGACCCGGCTAGACATCGTCGAGATGGAGGGGCGGCGAGATGGAGGGGCGGCGGTGGTTCGTCGCCACATCGGGATAAGTACTTCACCGCGTAGGCGATCAGCATCGGCCCCGATGTCGTTGGGTGGTCGACGCGCCAGCATCGAAGTTGGAGGTGAAAGGGAATGAGGCGGCTCCTGACCTGGAGGCCACTTGCGTTTGATTTCGTCGCGTTCCCGGCGAGAGAGGAGGACGATGGACGGCAGGCTGCGGCGACCGAGATTCACCCCGACCGCTCACCGATCGAGCCTTCCCCGTCGGGATGGCCGGCGATGATCAGGCTGACGAGACGCCGCCTGATCGAGTACGGGGTGGCGGGCGGTGCGGCGCTGTTCGTGCCGCTTCGCTTCGCTTCGCGGCCGGCGATGGCACAGGTTCCGGGTGGGACGCTACCCCCCGGCAGCATCCCGAAGTACGTGACGCCGCTGGTGATCCCGCCGGCGATGCCGCGCAGCGCCGGGCTGCCGACTCCCAGGGCGAAGAGCGTCGACTACTACGAAATCGCCGTGCGCCAATTTCGGCAGCACATCCTGCCCGAGCGCATGGGGCTCCAGCCGACGACGGTCTGGAGCTACGGCTCGGCCAACCACCCGGCGAGCTTCAACTACCCCGCCTTCACGATCGAGGCCAGCTGGCGCAAGGCCGTGCGAGTCAAGTGGATCAACGAGCTCGTGGACGCGAACAGGAACTACCTGCCGCACTTGCTCCCGGTCGATCAGACGCTCCACTGGGCGAACCCGCCCGGCGGCCCGCCGGGCACGGACGCGCACGGCAGCGATCCCGCTCCGTACACGGGGCCGGTGCCGATCGTCACGCACTTGCACGGCGGGCATTCGTTCGAGGAGAGTGACGGCTACCCCGAGGCCTGGTATCTCCCGGCGGCCAGGAACATTCCGCCGGGATTCGCGCGCGTTGGCTCCTTCTACCGCCGGTTCAGGGCCGAGGCGCAGCGGCTGTATGGGCAGACATGGACGCCCGGGAGCGCCGTCTTCCAGTACGACAACGACCAGCGGGCGGCCACGATGTGGTACCACGACCACACGCTGGGGATGACGCGCCTGAACGTCTACGCGGGCCCGGCCGGCTTCTACCTGCTCCGCGGCGGACCCGCGGACGCCGTCGTCGGCACGCTCCCCGGGCCAGCGCCCGCGCTCGGCGACCCGCCGGGAACGCGCTACTTCGAGATCCCGATCGCGATCCAGGACCGCTCCTTCAACGCCGACGGCTCGCTCTTCTACCCGGACAACCGGGCCTTCTTCGAAGGCCTCGACCCCTCGCAGCTGCAAATCCCGTTCATCCCCGAGGAGGCCTGCAACGGCCCGAGCGACATCTCGCCGATCTTCAACCCAGAGTTCTTTGGCAACACGATGGTCGTGAACGGCAAGACCTGGCCCTTCCTCGAGGTCGAGCAGCGCCGCTACCGCTTCCGCTTCCTGAACGGCTGCAACTCGCGCTTCCTCGCCCTGAAGTTCGAGCACCCGGCGGCGGACGTCTGGCAGATCGGCACCGAGGGCGGCTTCCTGCC
>JBKPFU010000199.1:0-6353 GCA_046728975.1 Actinomycetota bacterium
CAACGTCGGCTTGTCGCATCCGGTCGTAGTCAAGGCGCCGGCCGGCATCACGTTCGAGGTGCCGACGCCGACCGAGGTGCTCGTCAAGGGCATCGACAAGCAGCAGGTCGGCGAGATCGCCGCCGAGGTGCGCAAGGTCCGTCCGCCCGAGCCCTACAAGGGCAAGGGCATCCGCTACGAGGGCGAGTACGTGCGCAGGAAGGTCGGAAAGAGGGCCTAATGGCCGTGCTGACCAAGCCCAAGGCGCGCCTGCGCCGCCATCGCCGAGTGCGCGGCAAGATCTTCGGCACCGCCGAGCGGCCGCGCCTGGTCGTCTTCCGCTCGAACCGGGGGATCGAGGCGCAGCTCGTCGACGACACCGAGGGCAAGACGCTCGTCGCGGCCAGCTGGCTGCACCTGAAGAAATCGTTCAAGGGGAACAAGTCGACGCAGGCGGCCGAGGTCGGCAAGCTGCTTGCGCAGAACGCCAAGAAGGCCGGCGTCGAGACGGCGGTCTTCGACCGCGGCGGCTACCTGTACCACGGCCGGGTCAAGGCGCTGGCGGAAGCGGCGCGTGAAGGAGGACTGAGGTTTTGAAAAGGTTCCCCTTCCTCGAATCTCGCGGCCTTCGGCCCGCTGCAAACCTGCGCCAGGCGTTGTCCTCGGTCGCGCCCGTAGCCTCCGGCTACGAACGCTCCTTGCGTCCTCGCCTGGCTTGCTTTTCGCGGGCGGCGGCCACGATCTACTCGGAAAGGGAACGCTAAGTGTCTGTTCAGATTCAAGAGACGAGGGAGCTCAAGGAGCGCGTGGTCGAGATCAACCGCGTCGCCAAGGTGGTCAAGGGCGGCCGGCGGTTCTCGTTCACCGCGCTCGTCGTGATCGGCGACGAGGTTGATCGCGTCGGCGTCGGCTACGGAAAGGCGCGCGAGGTGCCGCTGGCGATTTCGAAGGCCGTCGACGACGCGAAGAAGAACCTGTTCTCGATTCCGAAGAAGGGGACGACGATCACCCACGAGATCCTCGGCGAGTACGGCGCCGCACGCGTCCTGCTGAGGCCCGCGAGCGAGGGAACCGGGGTCATCGCGGGCGGAGGCGTCCGCGCGGTCCTCGAGCTCGGCGGCGTTCGCGACATCCTGGCGAAGAGCCTCGGCACGACGAACCCGATCAACATGTTGAAGGCAACCGTGAACGGGCTGCGGAGGCTGCGCCGGCCCGAAGAGGTCGCGCAGGTCCGGGGCAAGACCGTGCAGGAGATCCTCCCGGTCAGGGCGCGGCGCGAGGGGCCTGCGGAGCCGCCGGTGGCGGCGCCTGCAGCGGAGGAGACGTCAAGCGATGGCGAAGCTTCGGATCACGCAGACTCGTAGCCAGATCGGTCAAACCGAGCGCCACCGCGGCACCCTGCGGGCACTCGGGCTCGGCAAGATCGGACGGTCTGTCGAGCGGCAGGAGAGCCCGGAGCTCGCCGGTATGCTCAGAAAGGTCCGCCACCTGGTCAAGGTCGAAGAAGCGAGCTAGTTCGCCCATGCCCGAGAAGCTGAACCTGTCCAACCTGAAGCCTGCCGCCGCGCGCAAGGATCGGAAGCGCGTCGGCCGCGGCATGGGATCAGGCAAGGGGCGCTACTCCGGCCGTGGCCTCAAAGGCCAGAAGGCGCGGTCCGGGTCGCACAAGATGCGTCCCGGGTTCGAGGGCGGCCAGATGCCGATCTACATGCGGCTCGGAAAGCAGCGCGGCCCGTACTCGAAGGACGCGATGCCGGTCGGCCCCCACCGGACGTTCACGGTCCCGGTGAACGTCCGAGACCTCGAACGCTTCGACAACGGCAGCGAAGTGACGCCGGAGTCGCTCGTCGAGGCAGGCGTGATCAAGAACACGAAGATCGACGTCAAGATCCTGGGCCAGGGCGACCTGTCGAAGAAGCTCGCCGTTTCCGCCCACGGGTTCTCGAAGACGGCACGCGAGAAGATCGAGAAGGCCGGAGGAACGGTAACGTGGCTTCGCGGCGAGCCCAAGCCGCGCCCGCCGAAGCGCCGGACGCAGGCCGAGGTCCCGCAGGCCGAGCCCGAGCCGCCCGAGACGGAGCAGGAGGAGACGGAGAGCCCGGAGACGGACGAGCAGGAGACCGAGGAGCAGGAGACGTAGGTGTTCTCTTGGCTCAGCAACGCGTGGCGCGTTCCGGAGCTACGGCGGCGCGTCCTCTTCACCGCGATGATCCTCGCGCTGTACCGGTTCGGGTCGTGGGTGCCGGCGCCGGGCGTCGACTCCGACAAGGTCAAGGATTACTTCCAGGGCCAGGGCGGGACGATCCTGAACCTGCTGAACGTCTTTTCGGGCGGCGCGCTCGGGCAGTTCGCGGTCTTCGCGCTCGGGATCATGCCCTACGTCACCGCGTCGATCATCCTGCAGCTGCTGACGGTGGTGATCCCGAAGCTCGAGCAGCTTCAGAAGGAAGGCGAGGCGGGCTACGCCAAGATCAACCAGTACTCGCGTTACCTGACGGTGGTGCTCGCCGCGCTGCAGTCGCTCGGCTACGCGTACCTGTTCGACCGTCAGGGCGCCCTAAACCTCAACGCGGGCCGCCTCGTCCTCATCATTATCACGCTGACGGCCGGCACGACGCTGCTGATGTGGATGGGCGAGCTGATCACGAAGCGCGGCGTCGGCAACGGGATCTCGCTGCTGATTTTCGCCTCGATTCTCGTCAGCGCACCCTCAGGCGTCGTCGCTTGGTACAACGGCGGCGCGATGGAGAAGGTCTTCTTCCCGCTCGTCGGGTTGGGGATCATCGTCGCCGTCGTCTTCATCCAGGAGGGTCAGCGCCGGATCCCGATCCAGTACGCGAAGCGGATGGTCGGGCGGAGGATGACCGCCGGAGGCTCGACCTACATGCCGCTGCGCGTGAACATGGCCGGCGTCATTCCGGTCATCTTCGCCGCCGCGGTGATGGCCTTCCCGCCCACGCTGGCGCAGTTCTTCCCGCAGACGCAGAGCTTCATCAACCGGCACTTCCAGCCCTCGAGCTTCCTCTATCTCGCGCTGGAGGCCTTCCTGATCATCATCTTCACGTACTTCTACACCGCGGTCCAGTTCAACCCAGTCGACCAGGCGGACAACCTGCGGAAGTACGGCGGCTACATCCCCGGGATCAGACCCGGGCCGCCGACGGCTCAGTACCTCGACCGCGTCCTGACGCGCCTGACGTTACCCGGGTCGATCTACCTCGCCGTGATCGCCGTGCTGCCGAGCCTGTTCATTCGCTACGGAGGCTTTTCGCAGGCGACCTCACGAGCACTCGGCGGAACGTCGGTGCTGATCGTGGTCGGCGTCGCGCTGGACACGATGCGGCAGATGGAGTCGCAGATGATGATGCGCTCCTACGAGGGCTTTTTGAAGTGATGTCCTCCCTCTCATCGATCTGCTCGCTCGGGCATCCCCTGAAATAGGTTGAACGTGCTGCTCCTGGGGCCTCAGGGCTCCGGAAAGGGAACGCAGGCCAAGCTGATCTCGGCCGACTACGGGATTCCGCACATCGCCACGGGCGAGATGCTGCGCCAGGCGATGGACGCCGGGACCGAGTTCGGCCGCAAGGTGAAGCCGATCTACGACGCGGGGCTGCTCGTTCCGGACGATCTGATGATCGAGCTCATTCGCGAGCGCCTCGGCGCCGAAGACACCATCGAGGGGTTCATCCTCGACGGCTTTCCGCGCACGATTGCGCAGGCCGACGCGCTCGACGCGATGCTGCGCGAGATCGGGCGCGATCTCGACATCGTCTTCGAGTTCCAGCTTCCCGACGAGATCGCGATCGACCGGCTGACGAAGCGCGCCGTCGAGGAAGGCCGCTCCGACGACACGCCCGCGGCGATCCGCACACGCCTCGAGCTCTACCACCGCGAGACCGAGCCGCTCGTCGAGCACTACCGCGCGCAGGGGAACCTCGTCGGGATTCACGCCGCCGGATCGATCAACGAGGTCTACTCTGAGATCCAGGACGCCCTCGATCAGGTGGCGGTCAAATGATCATCAAGAAATCTCCGGCGGAAATCGAGCAGATGGCGGTGGCGGGACGCGTCGTCGTCGATGCGCTCGCCCTTCTCGGCGAACGGGCGCAGCCGGGGGTCACGACGGCCGAGCTGAACGACCTCGCAGACGAGTTCATTCGCTCGCACGGGGGGCTGCCGACGTTCAAGGGCTACCGCGGCTATCCCGCGTCGATCTGCACCTCGCCGAACGACATGGTTGTGCACGGGATCCCCGGCGACTACGCGCTGCGCGGCGGCGACCTTCTCTCCGTGGACATCGGCGTCACGCTCGGCGGCTACATCGCCGACTCGGCGTACACGTTTGCGATCGGCGAGATCTCGGCGGACGCGCAGCGGTTGCTTGATGCATGTCAGGAGGCGCTCGAGGCGGGAATCGAGCGTTGCCGCGCCGGCAACCGGTTGACGGATATCTCGCACGCGATCCAGGAGACCACGGAGTCGCGGGGCTTCTCCGTCGTGCGTTCCCTCGTCGGCCACGGCGTCGGCAAGTCGATGCACGAAGAGCCGCAGATCCCCAATTTTGGCCCCCCGGGCCGCGGACCGCTGCTCGAGCCCGGAATGGTCTTCGCCATCGAGCCCATGATCAACGCCGGCGGGCCCGATGTCTTCATGCACGACGACCAGTGGTCGATCTCGACCGCCGACGGCTCGCTCTCGGCGCATTTCGAGCACACGGTGGCGATCACCGAGGGCGAACCCCGCATCCTCACCGCCGCCCAGCGGCCGGTCGAAGCCGGTTTGCTACGATAGTCGCGGCCCGAAAGGGCGTCTTTTCGTGTCCTGAACCGCGCTCCGAGAGCGCGCTTTTTGTGAGGTAAGTGGCGAAGCAAGAGGAGAAAATCGAGGTCGAGGGCGAGGTCGTCGAGGCCCTGCCGAGCACCATGTTCCGCATCCAGATCGAGGACGGCGGGCATCAGGTGCTCGCGAAGATCTCCGGGAAGATGCGCAAGAACTACATCCGCATCCTCCCCGGCGACAAAGTGAAGGTCGAGCTGTCGCCGTACGACCTGACGCGCGGCCGGATCACCTACAGATATCGATGAAAGTTCGAGCCTCAGTCAAGCCGATGTGCGAGCGCTGCCGCGTGATCAAGCGGCACGGAAAGACCATGGTCATCTGCACCAACCCCCGACACAAGCAGAGGCAGGGCTAGTTGGCGATCACCTTCTTCGGATCTCGCACCCGCGGCGGCGCTGCAAAGCGTCGCCTCACGGCGTCCTCGGTCGCGTCCGTATCCTCCGGATACGAACGCTCCCTGCGTCCTTGCGACGCTCGCTTTTCGCGTCCCGCGGGCACGACATCCTCAGGCGGCGATCGCTGATGGCACGCATCGCCGGTGTAAACCTGCCCACGCAGAAGCGGCTGGAAATCGGCCTGACCTACATCTACGGGATCGGCCAGCCGACGGCGCGCAAGATTTGCGCCGAGCTCGGCCTGTCGCCCGACGAGAAGGTGCGCGACCTGACCGACGAAGAGGTCACGAAGCTCCGCGAGTACATCGACGGGAATCTGCAGGTCGAGGGCGACCTCCGCCGCGACCGGACGCAGTCGATCAAGCGGCTCCAGGAGATCGGCGCCTATCGCGGCGTCCGCCACCGGCGCGGGCTGCCGGTCAAGGGTCAGCGTACGAAGACGAACGCACGCACGCGCAAGGGGCCGAAGAAGACCGTCGGCCGGGGCAAGAAGGCAGCGCAGAAGACGTAACCATGGCAGCTGCCTCGCTCACATCTCGCGCCCACCGGCGCGCTGCGAACCGGCGCCTCGCGGTGTCCTCGGTCGCGCCCGTATCCTCCGGGTACGAACGCTCCCGGCGTCCTTGCGAGGCCTGGTTCTCGCGGCCGGAGGGCGCGATCTTTTCGCGAGGCAACTGCTGATGGCACCGCATAGGATACAAGCGACCCGAGGTCGCGCGCGCCGCCGCGTTCGCAAGAACATCGCGATCGGACAGGCGCACATCAAGACCTCGTTCAACAACACGATCGTCACCCTGACGGACGGGGAGGGGAACGTGATTGCGTGGGAGTCCGCGGGGTCGGCGGGCTTCAAGGGCTCCCGGAAGTCGACGCCCTTCGCCGCGCAGGTCACGGCCGACTCGTGCGCGCGCAAGGGAATGGAGCACGGGCTCCAGAAGGTCGAGGTGTTCGTAAAGGGCCCGGGCTCCGGCCGGGAGACCGCGATCCGCTCGCTCCAGGCCGCGGGCCTCGAAATCCTCGGCGTCAAGGACGTGACGCCGCAGGCGCACAACGGCGTGCGGCCGAAGAAGAGGCGAAGAGTCTAGTGGCGCGCTATTCCGGCCCCGTCTGCAAGCTCTGCCGCCGCGAGGGCATGAAGCT
>JBKPFU010000200.1:0-17562 GCA_046728975.1 Actinomycetota bacterium
GCGACGAAGACGTCGACGCGGTCGAGCGTCTCCGCGATCTCTGCGCCGGTCCCCTCGTAATGGGCGCGTGGGTTGGCCGGGTTCGCGTACTGGAAGGGCATGAAGTAGCGGGATTCGCGTTCCGCAAGCTCGAGGGCGACGCGGACGGCGCCGTTCGAGCCCTCCGATCTAGGAGACTCGACGATCTCGGCGCCATAGAGCCGAAGCACACGCCGCCGCTCCTCGGTCACGTTTTCGGGTATGACGCACGTCAGCCGGTAGCCCTTCAGCTTTGCGATCAGAGCGAGCGAGATGCCGGTATTGCCACTCGTCGGCTCCAGCAGCTCGCGGCCGGGCTCGAGCTCCCCCGATCGTTCCGCGTCCTCGATCATCGCCTTGGCCACTCGGTCCTTGATCGACCCGGTCGGGTTCTGGCCCTCGAGCTTCGCGAAGATCTGGACGCCGCGGTGCGCGCGAAGCTCGACGAGCGGCGTGTTCCCGACGAGATCGAGGACGTTCGGCGCGAGCCGGCTACGCACCGCCGGCCATGGCAGGGAGGAGTATCACGGTGTCCGACTCGGCCACCGCCGTCTCGAGCCCCTCCCGCGTGCGGATGTCCTCGCCGCCCACGTACACGTTCGCGTGCTCGATCGAGCCGCGGAGCGCGGGGAAGCGCGAGGTCAGATCGTCGAGCAGCTCCGCGACCGTCCTGCCCTCGGCGACCACCTCGCGCTCGCCGCCCGTCTCCGCGCGCAACGTCGGAGGAATCCGAACGACACTCATGGCCGCACCTTCGGGGTCCCAGTGTGTCGACCGGTCATTTCAGACGGCCGCCCGCGCAGAGCCCGCGCGGCCTGACATCGACACCGCAAGCGGTGTCTCATGCGTGCGTGCCCGCGCAAAACTCGGCGTAGTCGATGTACGAGGTGATGGTCGGGCTGTCGCCGCAGACCGGGCACTCGGGCCGGCGGCTCAGTGCAACCTCGGTGAAGGTCGCGCTCAATGCGTCGAACAGCAGCAGCCGGCCGACCAGTGGCGTCCCGATTCCGAGCACGAGCTTGAGCGCCTCGCTCGCCTGGATCGAGCCCACGACGCCCGGCAGCACGCCGAGGACGCCGCCCTCGGCGCAGCTCGGGGCGAGCGCGGGCGGCGGCGGCTGCGGGAACAGGCAGCGGTAGCAGGGTCCGTAGTCGCCGCCCGTATCTCCTTCGTCCGCTCGACCGCTCATTTCAGACGGATGCACCGGCAAAGCCGGCGCATCCTGAGAGCGGGCACCGCGAGCGGCGCCCTTAGCGGGCTTGAAGACCGTGACCTGGCCCTCGAAGCGGAAGATCGAACCATGGACGACGGGAACGTCGTGCCAGACCGATGCGTCGTTGAGCAGGTACCGCGTGGGGAAGTTGTCGGCGCCGTCGACGACCACGTCCCAGCCGTCGTCGAGGATGCGATCGACGTTGTCCGAGGTCAGGCGCTCGCGATATGGCTGCACCTCGACGTCGGGGTTCAGCTCCTCGATCCTGCGCCGGGCCGAATCGACCTTCGGCTCGCCGAGCGAGCCGGTCGAGTGGAGAACCTGACGCTGGAGGTTCGTCTCGTCGACGACATCGGCGTCGACGATTCCGAGCTTGCCGACACCGGCGGCGGCAAGGTAGAGCGCGGCCGGCGAGCCCAACCCGCCGGCGCCCAGGAGGAGGATTCGCGAATCGAGCAGCTTCAGCTGACCCTCCTCGCCCACCTCTGGGATCAACAGATGGCGTGAGTAGCGGGTGCGCTTCGAGGGGCCGAGCGACCGCGAGACCTCGATCGGCAGGCCGCTTCTCTGCCACTCGGCGATGCCGCCTGCGAGCGAGGCGACGCGCTCATAACCGAGCTGGGCGAGCGTCTGGGCTGCAAAGACCGAGCGGTTGCCGCTGGCGCAGTAGACGACGACTTCCTGCGTGCGGTCGGGCACCGCACGCTCGATGCGCGACTCGAGGTAGCCGCGCGGGATGTGCACCGCCTCGGGCAGGTGCCCCTGATCCCACTCGTCGCGCTCGCGCACGTCGACGAAGACGGCGTCGCCTGTGCCGGCGGTCGCCACGTCTATCTCGTCGACCTGACCCCGTGCCTCGTTCAGCAGATCCCGGTAGCTCGGCATCGCTTTCAAATTTATAGCGACTATGTTCGAGGCCGTGACGCCTCGTATGAGGGTTCTCGCGGGAGTCGCTCTGGCGGCTGCCGCCGCCGCCGCGCTCGTCGTCGGCGCAGTCGCGTTCACGCGCAGTGAGCCGCAGCAGCCGACGTTGCAACCGCGCCCGGGCCTTCCGCCCCTCGTCCTGGACCTGGGCGTGCGCGAGGACGCGGAAGCGCGCGCCCTGCGCCGCGCGCTCAGGCTCTACGACGCGCGACGAGCACGCGAAGCCGGCGACGGGTTCAGGCGGCTCGGCTCGGTGCAGGCCCGAGTGGGAGAGGCGTTTGCCGCCTGGCCTGACGACAGCCTGGCCACCCTCGAGAGGCTTGCGCAGGCACATCCGCGAAGTGCCGTCGTGCTCGTCAATCTCGGCATCGCGCGCTTCTGGGCCGGACACGAAAACGCCGCCGGCGCTTGGCGGCAGGCGGTCGGTCGAGACCCCGACTCGGAGGCGGCCGTGCGTGCGAGCGACCTGCTCCATCCCGATTCGCCGCGGGGCCTGCCTGTCTTCGTGCCGAGCTTTGCGCCGCCGAGCCGCCTCGCGCGCCTCGCGCCCGAGCGGCAGCTCGCAGCGCTCACACGTGCCGCCCGCTCCGACGGCGTTCGAGCGAGGCTCCTGTACGGCGTCGCGCTCCAGCGGCTCGGCCGGCCGCTCTCGGCGGAGCGCGAATATGCCGCCGCCGCGGCGCTGGCGCCGCAGAGCGCGGAGGCGCAGGTCGCCGCCGCCGTCGGCGCCTACACGAAGGATCATCCCGAGCGCGCGTTCGGGCGGCTTGGCCCGCTGACGCGGCGCTTCCCGCGGGCGCCGACGGTTCGGTTCCACCTCGGGTTGCTCCTACTGTGGCTGGGGCGCGTCGAAGAGGCAAAAAAACAGCTTCGAATTGCGCGCGCGCTGGGGCCGAAGACGCCGTTGGGGATGGAAGCAAACCGTTTCCTCGAACGTCTGGAAAACATTAGGACCAATTGACCGAAAATAGGGCCGTTCGGCCTATGGCATCCGTCCGGCGCCTCTGCAAGAGTGCCGCAGCCTTCAAATCGGCACGTTGACGGGAGGAGCGATCCCAGTACGGTGAGTCCGAGGACTGAGAGGGGGAAGCGCTTGAACGCAGGAGGGTCTGGCACCACCGAGCGTGCGGCGGTCACGGACGTCTTCGAGACGGAGGAGGCGAAGGGATTGCTCGAGAGCGGCCGCGAGAGCGGATCGCTCTCCGCGGAGGAGATCGCGCTCGCCCTGGACGAGCTCGACCTCGACACCCAGCAGATGGAAGACTTCTACCACGGCCTCGAGGAGCTGCAGATCGAGGTCGTGAACGGGTCGCAGGACGACGCCGACGACGAGGCGGAGGTCGAGGTCCGCGAGGTCTCGACCGATGCGCTGCAGCTGTTCCTCAAGGACGTCGGGAAGGTCGACCTTTTGACTGCGGCTCAGGAGGTCGAGCTGGCCAAGCGCATCGAGCGAGGCGATCACCGCGCGAAGCAGGAGATGGTCGAAGCGAACCTGCGACTCGTCGTCTCGATCGCGAAGAAGTACCGCAACCAGGGGCTGCCGTTCCTCGATCTGATCCAGGAGGGCACGATCGGCCTCGTCCGCGCCGCGGAGAAGTTCGACCACCGCAAAGGGTTCAAGTTCTCGACGTACGCGACCTGGTGGATCCGGCAGGCGGTCGCCCGGGCGCTCGCCGACAAAGGACGGACGATCCGGATGCCGGTACACATCGTCGAGAAGCTGAACAAGATCGTGCGCTCGGAGCGGAAACTGCGCGCCGAGCTGGGTCGGGAGCCGACCGCCTTCGAGATCGCGGTCGACCTCGATCTCGACCCCGACGAAGTCGAGCAGATTCGCCGCTCCTCGCAGGCGCCGGTGTCGCTCGAGAAGCCGGTCGGCGACGAGGAGGAGTCCGAGTTCGGTCACTTCCTGACGGACGAGACCGAGCCCCAACCGGATGAGGTCGCGGAGACGCAGCTCCGCAAAACGGCTCTCGCGCGCGTGCTGCACACCCTCTCGACGCGGGAGCGTCGCGTGCTCGAGCTTCGATACGGCCTGAACGGCGAGCATCCGCGCACGCTCGACGAGGTCGGCCGGACCTTCAACGTCACCCGCGAGCGGATCCGGCAGATCGAGAACCAGTGCCTGAAGAAGCTCCGCGCGCTCGCTGATTCACAGACGCTTCGAGACGTCGCTTAGAAGCACGGGGAAACCCCTGGTTTCCCCGTGAGCCTCTTCCTTTACAGTGCCTCGGTGCGTCTAGCGCTCCAGGAGCCGGCTGCACACGCGGTCGTTCGTTGGGCGCTGCAGTGAGCCTTCCGCCCGGCAAAGCCGGGCTTCGGCGGAGGATCGCCCCCGCCCTAAACGCGGATCAGCCCGAATAGACTCCGCCGCCGTGGACGAAGCCTGGTTTGAAGAGCTCTCTGAGTTCATCCGCATCCCAAGCGTGAGCGCCGACCCGCAGCACGCGGGCGACGTTCGGCGGGCCGGCGAGTGGGTCTGCGACTTCCTCCGGGCCGCCGGCGGCGAGGCGACTCTCGAGGACGGAACGACGTCACCGCTGGCTCTCGGCGAGATCCCGGCGTCGAACGGAGCGTCGGGCGCCCCAACCGTGCTCGTCTACGGCCACTTCGACGTGCAGCCGCCGGCGCCGATCGAGCTCTGGGAATCCGATCCCTTCGAGCTCACGGTGCGCGACGAATGGGTCTTCGGGCGCGGGATCGCCGACGACAAGGGCCAGCTCTACCTGCTCCTCCGGGCTGCGCGCGAGCTGGCCGCCGAAGGAGCGTTGCCGGTCAACGTGCGCGTCGCGTGCGACGGAGAGGAGGAAACGGGGGGCCACTCGATCGTCGACTTCCTCGCCTCGGACGACCGCGGCGCCGACGCCTGCGTGATCTTCGACAGCGGCATGACCAAGCGCGACGTGCCCGAGTTCGACGTCGGTACCCGTGGGCTCGTCGCGTTCGACATCCGTGTGCGGACGGGCGAGAAGGACCTCCACTCGGGCGTCTACGGCAACGCGGCGCTGAACGCAATTCACGCCCTCATTCACTCGCTCGCGGCGCTGCTTCCGCGCGACAGCCGGCTGCCCGAACCACTGCGTGAGGGGATCATTCCGCTGACGGACGAGGAGCAAGAATCGCTGAAGGAGCTCGTCCCCGGCGCCGAGATGCTGGCAGACGCCGGGGCGCGTCCGTACGACGAGTCGGCCGCGGACGAGTTCTACGTGCGCACGTGGGCGGAGTCCTCGCTCGACATCAACGGGGTCCTCGGCGGCAAGCCCGGCCTCCGGAACACGACTATTCCCGCCACGGCTCAGGCGAACTTCACGATCCGCCTGGCCCCGGGGCAGGAAGTCGACAAGATCGGGAAGGCTGCCGAGCAGCTCCTTCGCGAGGCCGCTCCCGACGGTGCCGAGCTCGAGATCGAGTGGGACGGCAACCCGGCCGGGCTCGTGTCCCCAGACTCTCCCGCGGTTCAGCTCGGGCTCGACGCGTTCGAGCGAGCGCTCGGAAAGCGGCCGCTGCTCGTCCGCTCGGGCGGAACGCTTCCCATCATCCCGGCGCTCGCCGACAACGGGATCCCCACGATCCTGACCGGGTTCGCGCTGCTCGAGAGCAACATCCACTCGCCGAACGAGCGCATGCTCGTCGAGTACTTTCCGCTCGGCCTCAGCGCTGCCCGCGAGCTGTTCAAGGCCTTCGCGGACCTCTCGGCGTGACCGAGACGGAGACACGCGATGCGATGCGACGGACGAGGCTGGCGAACGAGCGCACGTACCTCGCCTGGTGGCGCAGCGGGCTGACCGCCCTCGCGGTCAGCTTCGGCGCGGGCAAGCTCGTTCCCGAGCTCTCGGGCGGCGCCGAATGGCCGTTCCAGGTCGTTGGAGCCGGGTTCGGCGTTATTGGGGTGGCCTTCATCGTCTACGGCCTCGTCCGCCACCGGCTGGTCGAGGAAGCGCTCCAGCGCGGGCAGTACGCCCCGCTCGACGATCGCGTCGCGCTCGCGCTCACCGGGGTCGGCGTGCTCCTTGGAGCCGCCACGGTCGTGCTCGTCGCCGTCGAGGGTTAGCCCGCGACGGTCGTGTCTTCGACGAGCCAGGAGTGCCCGAACCGGCGCATCTCCTCGATGATCGGCAGCAGCGCCTTGCCCTTCTCGGTCAGCGCGTACTCGACGCGTGGGGGAGATTCCGGGTAGCTCTGCCGGGTCACGATCCCCTCGTCCTCGAGCGCCCGCAGTCGTTCAGACAGCGTGCGCGGGCTGATGCCGAGGCACGAGTGCTCGAGCTCCGAGAAGCGGCGCGGCCCCTCGGACAGGTCGTGCACGAGGATCGCCGTCCACTTCGCGCCGATGATGTCGGCGCACGCGGCAACAGAGCACGTCTCGTCGTGAACGGCTTTCATCGTGCGCACGTAAGGAATTTTAGTTCGTGATTGATCTGCATTCGCACATCCTGTTCGGGCTCGACGACGGTCCGGAGACCGTGGAGGAATCGATCGAGTTCGCCCGGGCGTCCGTCGCCGACGGAGTCGAGACCATCGCGGCAACGCCGCACGTACGCGAGGACTGGCCGACGACGCCCGGGCAGATGGAGGCCGGCGTGGCGGCGGTGCAGACGCGTCTTCGCGAGGAGGCGGTCCCTCTCCGCGTTGTTCCAGGGGGCGAGATCGCCTTCGATCGGATCGCCGAGCTGGAGCCCGAGGACCTGAAGCGCTTCGGCCTCGCGGGAAATCCCGCCTACCTGCTGGTCGAGCCGCCGTACTACGGCTGGCCGCTCGACCTCGAGCAGGTTCTGTTCGGAGTGCGCGCTGCGGGGATCACGCCCGTGATCGCCCACCCCGAGCGGAACGGGGAGGTCCAGGCCGACCCTGACCGGCTGCGACCGCTCGTCGAGGCCGGCGCGCTCGTGCAGCTGACGGCGTCTTCGGTCGCGGGCCGCGGCGGACGCGGCGCGCGGACGGCGAGCTTCCAGCTGCTGGAGATGGCTTGCGCGCACCTGATCTCGAGCGACGCCCATTCTTCGTCCTTCCGTGCCATGTCGATGACCGAGGCGGCGAAGGCGCTGGGCGATCCGGCGCTCGCGCACTGGCTCACAGAGGATGTCCCGCGCGCGATCGTCGAGCGGGAACCGTTCCCGGAGCGGCCTACGACGAAAAGGCGGCGCAGCCTCTTTCGGCGCCGCTAGCTACTCGTTTGCCAGCGCCGGCCCGCGCATCGGCGCGTCGAGCGGGTCGATCTGGCGGGCGGACAACTCGGGCGGCCAGTCGCGCGGATACTCACCCAGATCTCGGCGCTCGCCGCCGGGGATCCTCAGCTCGACCGAGATCCGGCCGTCCTCGATGCGGATCAGGTTGTAGGCGGGGTGGTCGAACCCGCGCGTCCGCAACGTCGAGACGGTCCCGGAGTGGACGACGAACATTCCTGCGATCGGCCAGACATAGGGGACGTGCCGGTGACCCGAGAGGACGAGGTCGACCTCATTTCGCCGGAGGAGCGCGAGCACGTCTCCGGCGTCGAGCACCTGGTTCCGCTCCCGGCCCGTGCCCGGGATCGCCACGAGGTGGTGATGGCACGCGAAGATACGGAGATCCGCGGAGCCGGCGAAGCCTTCTTCGATCCAGGGATAGTGCTCGCGCCCGATCTCGCCCTCGTCGAGATCGGGCTTCGAGGAGTCGACCGCGACGAGCGCGACCTCGACCCCGCCCGCGTGGAAGCGGAGGCGGGAGTCGCGGCCGCCGAACGTCTCCTCGAAGCGGACGTAGCCAACGTTGCGCGCGTCGTGGTTCCCAGGGACGAGGACGACTCGCGGGCAATCGATCGCGGCCAGTTCCTCCTTCGCGACCGGATACTGGTCGGGGTAACCGTCGTCGGTGACGTCACCCGCGATCACGACCAGGTCGGGCGCCGCCTCGTTGACCTCACCGATCGCAGCCCTCAGCAGGGCCGCCTTGTAGCGGCCCCCGCCGACGTGGACGTCCGAGAGCTGCGCGATCAGCACTACTTCTCTTCCGGCTCGAGCTTGTAGCCGACGCCGTAGCGCGTGTGAATGAAATTGTGGCTCGACGCGCGGCGATCGATCTTGTCGCGAAGCCGCCGGACGAAGACGTCGACCGTCCGGTCGCGGTGCGACTCGCGTCGGCCCCAGATCTTCTGGAGCAGCTCGTCGCGCGTCACGACCCGCCCTCGCTCCATCGCTAGCGCGTAGAGCAGGCGGAACTCCGTCGGCGTCAGCTCCGCGCTCTCGCCGTTCACGAACGCCTGCACCTCGTCGGGATCGATGCGGAGCTCCTCGATCACGATCGGGTTTCCCCGCTGTTCCGTCTGCGCCCGAGCGCCGCGGCGAGCGGCCGCCTGGACGCGCGCGACCAGCTCTTTCATCGAGAACGGCTTGACGAGGTAGTCGTCGGCGCCGATCTCGAGCGCATGCACGCGGTCGTGCTCGGTCCCGCGCGCGCTGACGACGATGATCGGCGTGCCGATTCCTTCGTTCCGCGCCGTTTCGATGATGTTCCAGCCGTCCCGCTCGGGGAGCATGAGGTCCAGTACGCACACGTCCGGCCGCTCGAAGCGCAGGCGCGCCAGCCCGGGCTCTCCTTTGCTGACGCAGACGGCATCGAAGCCGGCATCCGCGAGGTAACGCGCCATGCCCTGCGCGATCACCTCGTCGTCCTCGACGATCAGGACCTTCGGCATCGCGGCGAACAATAGAGCCGGCGTTTCGCGACAGGGCGGCGCCGGCTCGAGCGCCGCAGCTCGTCGGCCACTATTTCGGCTGAGCCTTGAGCTTGTAGCCGACGCCCTGGCGCGTGTGGATGAACGTGTGCTTCGGCGCCGTCCGGTCGACCTTCTCGCGCAGCTTCCGCACGAAAACGTCGACGGTGCGGTCGCGCGTGCGTTGCCGCCGGCCCCAGACCCTCTGCATGAGCTCGTCGCGCGTCACCACGCGGCCGCGTTCGAGGGCAAGTGCGTGGAGGAGCCGGAACTCCGTCGGCGTCAGTCCGGCGCTTCTGCCGTCGACGTAGGCCTGGACCGTCCTCGGATCGACGAGCAGCTCCTCGACCTCAAGCGGCTCGCCACGGTCCAGCGCCTGTCCCCGTCCGTCTCTTCTGACCGCCGCTCGAACGCGAGCGGCGAGCTCGTGCATCGAGAACGGCTTGACGAGGTAGTCGTCGGCCCCGAGATCGAGCGCCTCGATCCGGTCGCCTTCTGATCCCCGAGCGCTGACGACGATGATCGGAGTCTCGATTCCCTCGCCGCGTGCCGTCCTGATTACGTTCCAACCGTCGAGGTCCGGAAGCATGAGGTCGAGGACGATCGCGTGCGGCGAGTCGAACCGGAGTCGCGTCAGTGCGCTTTCTCCCCTCTGCACGAGCACCGTGTCGAAGCCGGCCATGCCGAGATGGGTCGCCATCCCACGGCCGATCACGTCGTCGTCCTCGACGATCAGAACCTTGGCCATGCTCGACTGCGATCATCTCTCGCGATGGCCGAAGCAGGGGTTCAAGCCTGGTGATGAAGTGGTGACCAGACGGTGAACTTGCCGTTCTTGCGCCGGAGCAACGCGCGCGACGGCGAACGAGAAGCAATGGCCGTTCAAGCCGCCCGGGGTCGCGCTCTGATCGAGCAGAGCCGCGAGATCGTGGTCGTGCTGGACGACGAGAGGCGCGTCGTGGCCGCGAGCCGCCGGGCTCACGAATCGCTCGCGGGTCTGGAGCCCGGCGAGCCGCTGCCCGAGCGAGCGACGGATGGGCGGCGGCCGATCGAGGTTCCGTACGACGTGCTCGGGCGCGGCGAGACGCTCGTCTACTTGAGCGAGCCGGCGGAGAACGCCGCGTACGAGGAGTTGCGCGCCGGATTCACCGCCGCGGTGTCGCACGAGCTGCGAACGCCTCTCGCCCGGCTCCTCGCCCTCCTGGACACGGCTCTGCTGCCGGGAACGGATGCTCGCGATTTGATCGTCCAGGCGCGCGACGAGGTTGAACACGCGCGCGAGTTGATCGACGACGTGCTCTTCCTGAGCGAGCTCGAGACGGATCGCGAGGTCGTGTCCCTCGGAACGACTGCCGTCCTGCCCGTGCTCGAAGAGGTTGCGGCGAGCATGGCGGAGCGCGCGGAGCGCGCCGGTGTCGCGATCCGAGTCTCTGGCGACCGCAACCTGGTCGTCCCGGTGCGTCCGCGCATGCTCCGCGTGGTGGTCGACAACGTGACGGCGAACGCGCTGCAGTACGCAGGCCCTGGGGCGACCTTCGACCTGAATGTCAGCGCCGAGGACGGTCACGTGGTCGTGCGCGCGGTCGATGATGGGCCAGGCGTCGACGACGTCGATCTTCCACGGCTGTTCGAGCGCTTCTACCGCAGTGACCGTGCGCGCGCTTCCCACGGCACCGGGTTGGGCCTGGCGATCGTGAAGCACGTGGTCAACGCCGCCGGCGGTCAGGTGGAGGCGCGCCGCCCCGAACGCGGCGGCTTGGAGATCCGCTGCGTGTTCCAGCGCGAGCCGTCATAAGCGGCGAAAGACGACCGGCGCCGGTTGGGCCGGCGCCGGTCGTCTTGGCGAGTGGTGCTATCGGTTACTTGTGCAGCCGAGCGAGCGTGCGCTTCGCCGCCTGCTTGACCACCGCCGGCAGGGGGTAGAAGAGCAGCGGCGGCGCGTACCTCTGGCCCGCCGTCACGGCCCAGTTGACGAAGCGCCGCAGATCAGGCGCCTTGTCGGTCTTGACCGGCAGGAGCGCGTAGGTGAACGTGCAGATCGGATACGCGCGAGCCTGGGTTGCGGGCGGGTTGACGATGTGCATCTCGTTCGAGCGCGGCACGCGCTTGATCGTCGCCGCGGCCGCCGCAATTCCGCGCATGCCCGGCAATGCGAAGCGCCCGGCCTTGTTGCGGATCTTGGCGATCTTGAACTTGTTCTTCAGCGAGTAGGCGACGTCGACGTAGGTGATCCCGCCGTCCGTGCGGGAGAGGACGCCGGCGACCCCGGTCGAGCCGCGCGCGCCAATGCCCGTGGGGAAGTTGACCTGGGTGCTGTTGCCGACCTTGCTCTTGAACTCCTTGCTGACCGAGGAGAGGTAGTCCGTGAAGTTGTAGGTCGTTCCGCTGCCGTCCGAGCGATAGATCGGGGTGATCTTCTGGCTCGGCAGGCGAACGCCGCTGTTCAGCCTGGCGATTCGCCGGTCGTTCCAGCGCTTGATCTTGCCGAGGTAGATGTCGGCGAGGATCGGGCCCGTCAGCTTGAGCCCGTAGGAGACGCCGTCGATGTTGTATGGGATCGACGTCGCGGACAGCGCCCAAGGGATCTGGACGACGCCCTTCGCGGCACGGAACTGGTCACTGGTCAGCGGCGCGTCACTTGCGCCGAAATCGACTGTGCGGTTCGTGATTGCATTGATCCCGGCGCCGCTGCCGACCGGGCTGTAGTTGATCTGAACACCGGTCGCCTTCTTGTAGGCGGGGATCCACCTCGAGATCAGGGGGTATGGGAACGTCGCGCCGGCGCCTGTCAACTTGCTGCCGTTGGAGCGGGCCGGCGCCGCCTGCGCACCCACCGCTGCCAGCACGATCGAGATCGTGGCGATCACGCTCCCGAACGCGATGTACCTCTTTCTCGGCACGTCTTTTCTCCTCTCCGTTTTTGGCATGCCACAAGAGGGTCGCAACGGCCCTCGAGTGCGTGGGCTAAGCGGAGGTATCGGTCTGGTGACGGACCGGTAACAGCGGGCGGATTCGGCCGAAACGGACGTTAGGGTCGGCGCTTGTGAGCACGGTTCCGACGACCGAGAGGCTGCCGCGCGGCCGTCGTGTGGGCGACCGCATCGGCGACCTGCTGTTCCGCGGCCTGACCCTGGCGGCCTCCCTTGCGGCGCTCGTGCTGCTGGTGCTGATCGCGTACAAGATCTTCGACGAGGCGCGGCCGGCCTTCGACGAGTTCGGCCTCGGTTTTCTCACCGAGAAGGTCTGGGACCCGAACACGAAGGTCTTCGGCGCCGCGGCCTTCATCTACGGAACCGTCGTCAGCTCGTTCATCGCGCTGCTGATCGCAGCGCCGCTCTCGATCGCGATCGGGCTCTTCCTCAGCGAGCTCGCCCCGCGCAGCGTGCGGGCCGTCCTCGGGCCGCTCGTCGAGCTCCTCGCCGCGATTCCCAGCGTCATCCTGGGGCTCTGGGGGATCCTCGTGCTCGGGCCCTTCGTACGTGACCACATCGAGCCCTGGCTTCAGGACAAGTTCGGCTTCCTTCCCATCTTCAGCGGTGAGCCGTCTCAGGCCGGGATGCTGCCGGCGGCCCTGGTGCTCGCGATCATGGTCGTCCCGATCGTCGCCAGCATCAGCCGGGAGCTTTTCCTGAGCGTCCCGCAGGAGCTCGAAGAAGGAGCGTTCGCGCTCGGCTCGACGCGGTGGGAGATGGTGCGCGGCGTCGTGCTGCCGTACGCGCGACCGGGGATCGTGGCCGCGCTCATCCTCGGGCTCGGCCGCGCCGTCGGCGAGGCAATCGCGGTCAGCATGGTCATCGGGGGCTTCGCGGGGATCAACAGGTCGTTGTTCGCGCCGGCCGACACGCTGGCCGGTCGCCTTGCCAGCCAGTACCAGGGCGCACCGTCGAGCCTCCAGCTCTCGGCGCTCGTCTACCTCGCAGCGATCTTGCTGGTCATGTCCCTGATCGTGAACCTGATTGCGCAATGGATCGTACGCCGGTTCGAATTCCACCGAGTAGGGGCCGACTGATGAGCACTGTGGAGCCGACGATCTCGCTCCGCCCGCAAGGAGGACGTGCGCGGCGGAGGCGGATCGTCAATCGGTTGATGGAAGCGCTCGCCGTCGTCGCCGCGCTCGCGGCGGTCGCGGTGCTCGCGATCGTGATCATCTCCGTGGCCCGCCGCGGCGCGGGCGCGCTCAGCTGGGACTTCCTGACGAAGAGCCCGCCGCTCTTCGGAGAGCCCGGCGGAGGAATCGCGCCGGCGATCGTCGGGACGATCCTGCTGGTACTGACCGCGATGGCGATGGCGCTTCCGACCGGGGTGCTGATGGCGATCTACATCACCGAGTTCGCGCCCCGCCGCGTCGCCGCGCTCGGAAGGCTCACGCTCGACATGCTCAACGGGCTGCCGTCGATCGTGCTCGGCATCTTCGTTTTCGCGCTCGTCGTGATCGCCCACGGCCAGAGCGTGCTTGCGGGCGGCTTCGCGCTCGCGATCATCATGCTCCCGCTGATCTCTCGCGCAACGCAGGAGGTCCTGCTGCTCGTGCCCTCGTCTCTCCGAGAGGCCGGGCTCGCCGTCGGGGCGAGCCGCTGGCGAACCGTGGTCGGCGTCGTCCTGCCCAGCGCGGTGGGCGGCATCCTCACGGGCACGACGCTCGCAGTCGCACGGGCCGCGGGCGAGACCGCGCCGCTTCTGTTCACGTGCTCGATCGCCGCCCAGACCGTGAGCTGGGACATCCACCAGGCCGTCCAGTCGATCCCGGTGACGATCTTCGCGCTATCCGAGTCGCCCGATCCGGCCGACCACGAGCGCGCGTGGGCGGCCGCCTTGGTGCTGATCTCTTTTGTGCTCGTGACGAGCGTGGCGGCTCGTGTCCTGCTCTACCGCAGCCGCAGGAAATTGGAACGTTGAACGAGGAGGAACGGACAATGGGGACGGTTACGATGATTGACGTGGCACAGCCGGTCGAGGCGGAGAGGCCTGCGCAGGACAAGCCCCTGTCCCAGCGCGAAGTGGTCTTCGACATCAACGACCTGACCGTGTCGTACGGCCGCGCGCGGGCGATCTCAGGTGTCAACTTCGAGATCTACCGCAATCTGGTCACCGCGATCATCGGCCCGTCGGGCTGCGGCAAGAGCACGTTCATCCGGTGTTTGAACAGGATGAATGACCTCGTGCCGAGCGCTCGCATCGAGGGCCAGGTGCTGTATCACGGGCAGGACCTCTACGGCGACGGCGTCGATCCGGTCGAGGTGCGCCGCCGGATCGGAATGGTGTTCCAGAAGGCGAACCCGTTCCCGAAGTCGATCTACGACAATGTCGCCTGGGGCCTTCGCGTCCTCGGGATGAAGGACGACCTCGGCGGACGGGTCGAGCGCGCGCTGACGGCGGCGGCGCTCTGGGACGAGGTCAAGGACCGCCTCAAACGAAGCGCGCTTTCGCTCTCCGGCGGCCAGCAGCAGCGCCTCTGCATCGCCCGCGCGATCGCGGTCGAGCCGGAGGTGGTGCTCCTCGACGAGCCCGCGTCGGCCCTCGATCCGATCGCGACCTCCAGCATCGAGGACCTCATGCACGAGCTGAAGCGTGACTACACGCTCGTGATCGTCACGCACAACATGCAGCAGGCGGCGCGGGTCGCCGACCTGACCGCGTTCTTCAGCCTCGATGTCAGCGACGGCGACCGAACGGGCGTGCTCGTCGAGTACGACGAGACGGACAAGATCTTCACTCAGCCCTCCGATTCGCGAACCGAGGGCTACGTGACCGGTCGGTTCGGATGAAGCAGGTACGGGTCACCTTCCAGGAGGAGCTCGAGCAGGTCGAGGCGGCGCTCCAAGAGGAGGGCGAGTACGTCCTCCGCGGGTTGCGCGGGGCGCTGAACGCGCTCACCCAGGCGGACCCAGAGCTCGCAGACGAGGTGATCGCCTTCGACGACGAGGTCGACGAGCGGTATGTCTCGATTCAGGAGGGAATCCAATCGCTGCTCGCCCGGCAGACGCCTGTCGCGGTCGACCTTCGGCTCGTGCTCGCGGTGCTGCACGCGAATCTGCATCTCGAGCGGATGGCCGACTACTGCGTGACGATCGCCAAGCTGACGAAGCTCGTCGCGGACGCCGAGCCCGAGCCGACGCTCGTCGAGGGTTTTGAGGAGATGGGCGAGCGCGCCGAGGAGATGATTCGCGTGGCGCTCGATTCGTTTGCGAGGCGGGATCTCGGTGGAGCGTCGTCGCTGGTCGACCTCGACGAGCTGATCGACCGGACGAACCGGCGGGTGGTCGACCACGTGCTCCAGCTGGGCGGGGACGAGACGCAGAGGGAGTGGGGCCTGCGCATGATCATCGTCTCCCGCTGCCTCGAGCGAATCGGTGACCACGCGGTCGACATCGGCGAGCAGACGGCCTATCTCGTCACCGGCGAATTCCGTGAGTTCACGGACGCGTCCCATACCTGACGAGCGGTCGTTGATGCCGCGGAGGGGGGTCGTGGGGGAACCGGGGTCCCCCCCAACGTTAATAGGGGAGGGGAGGGCCGGCATGGCCGGCCCTCCGACCTTGTTGTGTCCGCCCGTGGACTGAGATGAGAGAGAGGAACGTAGGTCCGTCCGGGCGTGTACCGACTACGACGGGCGGCCTCGGGGGCGGTTAGCCCTCTTTACGAACCTTTTTCAGTTCACCACGGCGGTGGGTTGTACACCCAGCGGCCGCCGAGCATCGTGGCCACGACCCGCACGTCGCGCAACTCCTCCGGCGGCACCTCGAAGGGGTCGCGGTCGAGCACGACGAGGTCGGCAAGGTAGCCGGGAACGAGCTTGCCGCGGCTGCGCTCGTCGCGCGCCAGCCACGCGGGGCCAGCGGTCGTCGCGAGCACCGCCTCCTCGACCGTCAGCGCCTGCTCGCCGTGCCAGGGAGCGCGGTCGTCGAGCGTGCGCAGGACGCCGGCAACGATCCCCGCGAGCGGGTCGAGCTCCTCGATCGGCGCGTCGGAGCCGTTCGCGAGCAGGGTCCCCGCGTCCCAGAGCGACCGGTATGCGTAGGCGTTCTGCGTCTTCTCACGCCATAAGCGATCGGCGAGGTCGCGGTCCGACGGGGCATGACTGAACTGCACCGACGCGGCCACGCCGATGCGGGCGAACCGCGTCACGTCATCAGGCGAGAGGAGCTGGGCGTGCTCGATCCGCTGCCGGAGGCCGAGCGGGAGCCACTCGTTGCGCGTCGCCTCGAAGGCGTCGAGCGCATCGCGGTTGGCGCGGTCGCCGATCGCGTGCACGGCAATCGGGAAGCCGGCGCGAGCCCCGCGCCGGATGATCTCCTCGAAGTCGTCCCGGCTCGTGATCTCGACGCCGCCGCCGTCCAGCATCCGCGCCGTCTGCGAGCCGAGCGTGCCGTCCATGAAGACCTTGAGATACCCCAGCCTCAGCAAGTCGTTGCCGAAGCACCCCCGCACATCGACCGATGCCAGCTCGTCCACTCTTTCCGCCGGCAGCGACTGCCAGACGCGGAGGGTGAGCGACTCCTCGGCTCCGAGCCGCTGCCAGAAGCGCAGCGCGCCGAGCCAGCCGTCTTTGTCGTGGACGGCAGTGACGCCGCGGGAGTTGGCGAGCTTCATCCCTGCACGCATTGCGTGGACGTATTCCTCGTCGGAGATCTCGATGTGCGTGTCGCGGAAGTGCCAGCAGGACTGCTCGCGCAGGACGCCCGTCGGTTCGCCCCGCTCGTCCAGCTCGACGACTCCTCCCGGAACCTCCAGGTCGCCGTCTGCGCGCGCGAGGGCCGCCGAGTTGAGCCAGAGCGAGTGTGAATCGCGCGCCATCAGCGCGACCGGCGTCTCGCCGGAGATCTCGTCGAGCGCTTGCTTTGTCGGCTCGACCTCCGGCGACCAGTCGCCGCTCCGCCAGCCGCGTCCCCGCAGCCACCGCCCCTTCGCGACGCGGGGCAGCGCGTCCTTGACAAGCGCGAGGGCTTCGTCGAGCGAGCGCGTGCCTTCGAGCCGCACCTCGTGACTCGCAACGGCCCACGTCGGAAAATGCACGTGCGCGTCGTTGAAGCCGGGGAGGACGCAGCGACCGCCGAGGTCGATTCGCTCCGGCGTCGCGAGCGCGGTCTCGTGCGTTCCGATCCCTCCCGCGATTCGGTCCCCCGCGATGGCGAGCGAGCTCGCTCTCGGAAGGGACGGCTCCATCGTCCGCACCACCCCGTTCTCGAGGATCACGGGCAAGAATGTAGCCGTGCGTTCCGCCTTCATAGACCACATTACGGTTCGCGTGCGGAACCTCGACGCGAGCAGGCGCTTCTACGAAGCAGCTGTCGGTGCGTTTGGAGGGCGCGCGATGGAGCTGGACACGGGCGAGATCTCCTTCGGGCCCGAAGGCAGCGAGGACCTCGCGATCGCGCCTGGTGAGCCCTCCGAGCCGATCCACATCGCGTTTGCGGCGCCCGACCTCGCGACGGTCGACCGGTTCTACGACGCGGCGCTGGCCGCAGGCGGCCGCGACAACGGCGGGCCGGGCCTACGCCCCCAGTACCACGCCGGTTACTACGCCGCGTATGTGCTCGACCCCGACGGCAACAACGTCGAAGCCGTCTTCCACGGCCGCTGACGGTGGATCGTCAGCGCGGGCAGGAGCCCGACACGATCTCGGCGGCGGGGCCTTGCTTGTGGTACGTGGCGCCGCCGACGGTGCTCTCGATGCAGTACGAGCCGCGAGTTGCCGAGATGACTCGTACGTGTGCGA
>JBKPFU010000201.1:0-6395 GCA_046728975.1 Actinomycetota bacterium
TGCCGAGCCACGTCCTCGGGTTGCGCCACCTTGCGCAGCGGCATCGTTCGGGAGATCCGTTGCACGCGCTCTTCATCGATGTGACCGCGCGTCATCGGTGAAGCCGTCCAGCCGGGAGCAACCACGTTCACGCGCGCGCGAGGCGCGATCCGCACCACCTCGTTCTTCAGCGAGAGCAGCAGGCCGTACGCGACCGCTGACTTCGCAGCCGCGTAGTCGGCATGGCCGGCCTCCCCGAACACGCCGGCGGTGGAGGCGACCATGACCAGGGACCCGGCCTCGCCTTCGAGCTGGCGCAGGAAGCCCCGCGCCGTCAGGAACGTCGCGGTCAAGTTCGTTCGCAGCGTCTCTTCCCAGCGCTCGAGCGGCAGCTCCCAGACCGGCACGTCCTCGGACGGCCAGGCGCCCGCGACGGCTGCGCAGACGGCGAGCCGCCCCGCCTGTTCGAACAGCCGCTCGACGTCCGATTCGACCGTCAGGTCGCCTCCGACGATTGGAGCACCGCCGAGCTCCTCGCTGACCGCCTCCGCGCGGTCCTGACCCCGGTGGTAGTGGAGGACGACCTCACACCCCTCGGCGGCGAATGCCCGCGCGCACGCACCGCCGATGCCGCCCGACGCACCCGTGACCAGCACCCGCTTGCCCGCCAGGCCCGCCTCCATCGATTTGAGAGGCTACAAGCGTGCGCGTCCACGTCATCAGCGACATGGAGGGCGTTGCCGGGATCGTCCACGGCGACCAGACGAACGCCGGCCGCCCGATGTTCGAGGAGGGGCGAAAGCTGTACACGGAGGAGATCAATGCCGCCGTCCGGGGCGCGAAGGCAGCGGGCGCGACAGAGATTGTCGTCATGGACTGCCATGGCGCGGGCGACGGCTACTCCTTCAACTCACTGATCGCGGAGAAGCTCGATCCCGCGTGCGAGTTCGTCGTGCAGGACGAGTGGACGAGCTACACGGGCTTCCTCGAGGACGGATGCGACGCGGCGCTCTTCGTCGGCATGCACGCGATGGCCGGGACGCCGGACGGGGTGCTGAGCCACACCGTCTCGGGCCAGCAGTGGCAGAACCTGTACTTCAACGGCACCGCCGTCGGCGAAACGGGGATCAACGCTTCGCTCTGCGGAACCTGGAACTGTCCGGTGCTGCTCGTCACCGGCGACGACGCCGTTTGCCGCGAGGCCACCGCGTTGCTCGGCGAGGGCCTGACCACGGTCTCGGTCAAACGGGGTCTCGCGGCTCGCAGCGCGCGCAACCAGACGCCGCAACGGGCCCGCGAGCTGATCGAGGACGGTGCGAAGCGCGCGCTGCAAGACCTGAAGGCGGTCGAGCCTTACGACCCGGGCCGTCCGTGCGAGATCAAGGTCGAGTACAAGGAGACAAGCCCGCCGCGGAAGCTCCGCCATGCCCCGAACGTGGAGCAGCTCGACCCGCGCACGATCGTCTCGCGCGCGGACGATTGGTGGACGGCGTGGCGGCAGTTCTTCTTCTTCGACGCCTGAGATGAGGCTGGAGCTCGCCGACGGCGATATCACAGCTCTGAGCGTCGACGCGATCGCGAACGCCGCGAACAACCAACTCTGGATGGGCGCGGGCGTGGCCGGCGCGATCAAGCGTGCCGGCGGCGAGGAGATCGAGCGCGAAGCCGTCGCCAAAGGCCCGATCGAAGTAGGCGACGCCGTGGCGACGGGTGCCGGCCGCCTGAAGGCGAAGCACGTGATCCACGGCGCCGTCATGGGGCCGGATCTGAAGACCGACGGCGGCCTGATCGAGCAAACCACGCGGCGCTCCCTGGAGGTGGCCGAGGAGCTCGGGGTGGAGTCGGTCGCACTGCCTGCGTTCGGGACCGGGGTCGGCGGCTTTCCGATCGACGAGTGCGCGCGGATCATGGTGGAGGCCGCCCGTGCGCACGAGCCGCGCTCGCTTGAGCACGTCGTCTTTGCCGTGTTCGGCGAGGATGCACGACGCGCCTTCGACGCGGCGCTTAGAGCGTGAGCGACTACCTCGCGCTGAGCGTCGATGAGCTTCTCGACGAGCTGGCGGACTGCTCAGCGGCGCCGGCGGCCGGCGCCGCAGCGGCGCTCGTGGCCGCGCTCGCGGCCTCGGTGACGCAGCTCGCCGCGCGGTCCTCGGCGGAGGCCTGGGACGACGCACGCGCCTGCGCCGCTCAGGCCGCTTCGCTCCGCACGAAGCTGGCGCGGCTGGCGCAGGAAGACGCGGAGGTATACGCCGCGGCGCGGGCAGCCCTCCGCGCCGGCGGGGACGACGCGATGGGCGACGCTCTCGACCGCGCAGCCGACGTTCCGCTCGCGATCGCCGAGGCCGCCGCGGATGTCGCCGCGCTCGCCGCCGGCGTGGCCGAGAACGGGAACCCGGACCTTCGTCCCGACTCCGCCGCCGCTGCGGTTCTCGCCGAGGCGGCTGTTCGCGCGACGTCGAGGCTCGTCGAGGTCAATCTCTCGGTGCGGCCCGAGGATCACCGGATCGCGCGCGCGCGCATGCTCGCGCGCGAGGCGGCCGGGGCGTGCGAGCGCGCCGCGGCAGCCGTGGGGTAGCGCAGAATCGTCTCGTGATCGTCGCGCACCTCGACCTGGACGCTTTCTTCGCCGCGGTGGAAGAGCTCGAGCAGCCGGAGCTGCGAGAAGTGCCGCTCGTGGTCGGCGGTGACCCACATGGACGCGGGGTCGTCGCGACTGCGAACTACGTCGCGCGCCGGTTCGGCATCCACTCCGCGATGCCGTGCGCCGAGGCGCTGCGCCGCTGTCCGCACGCCGTTTTCCTGCGGCCGCGCAAGCGGCTCTACTCCGACTACTCCCGCGCCGTCTGGGACGTCGTGCGCGAGGTCGTTCCCATCGTCGAGCGGACGGGGATGGACGAGGGCTACCTCGACCTGACGGAGTTCCGCGACAGCCGCGCAATTGCAGGCGCGGTCCAGGCTGCAGTTCGCGGCTCCACCAGCCTGAGCTGCTCGCTCGGCGTCGGGACGTGCAAGGTCGTCGCGAAGATCGCGAGCGACCGGCGCAAACCAGGCGGGATCACGGTCGTTCCCCGCGGTCGCGAGGCGGCGTTCCTCGCCCCGTTCGAGGTGCGGCGGCTGCCGGGTGTCGGGCCGCGCGCAGAGGAACGGCTGAAGAAAGCCGGAGTCGCGACCATTGGTGCGCTTGCGGCGATCGACGATGGCGTGCTGCGCAGGCTCGTGCCCGGGAAGCTCGGGCCGCTCCTGCGCGACCGCGCCCGCGGGATCGACCCGCGCCCGCTGGAGACGTCGGTCGAGACGATTTCGATCAGCGCCGAGGAGACGTTCGCGCAAGACGTTGCCGAGCGGGAGCGGCTTCAGGCCGAGGTGCGGCGGATGGCCGAGCACGTCGCCGAGCGCCTGCGCACGGCCCGCCAGGCCGGCCGCACCGTCACGACGAAGGTCCGCTATCCGGACTTCTCGATCCGGAGCCGCTCGACCACGCTGCCCGTGGGGACGGACGACGTCGAGCGGATCGGCGAGCTCGCTTGCGCCTTGCTCGACCGCGCGCTCGACGATCGCCCGGGGGCGCTGCGGCTCGTGGGCGTCGCCGTCTCAGGCCTGGAAGCGCACGCCCAGCTGGCGCTCGTTTAGGAGGCCTCTTCCACCTCTTTGACGCCCCAGCGGGCGACGTCGCGGATGCTGACGATTCCCACCGGGTGGTCCTCGTCGACGACGGGCACGTGCCGAAATCCCCGCTCCAGCATCACGTTCGCGGCCTCCTCGGCCTTCGCCGAGGGCGGCAGCGTGACGGGATCCGGCGTCATCCACTCCCGCACGCGCGCCTCGCTCGAGTGCGTGCGGCCGGCGACCGCGCGCGTGAGGTCCCGCTCGGTGAGGATTCCGATCAGCCGCCCGAAATCAGATACGACGACGGAGCTGACGCCGTAATCGACCATCTTCTGCGCGGCCTCCCCGATCGTGTCGGAGGGCTCGACGGTCAGGACTTCGCGCGTCATGAGGTCGGCCAGCGTCGTCATTGCCGCGAGCATAGAAGAAGCGAAAGCGCGACGGCCCCGTTTTGGGGCCGCCGCGTTGGATCAGTCGAAGCGGTTGCTACTTCGACAACGTGCCCTGAATCGCCCCGGCGGGGAACGCCGTGGTGTGCACGTTGACGTAGAAGTTGCCCGGGTGCTGCAGGATCTGCTTCACCAGCGGTCGGGCGACGTTCACACATCCCGTGGCCGTGCCTGTGAACGGCGTCGGCAGCGTGAACGGGACTGCGATCTGGGTCGCGTTCGGCCCGGTGCCGAAGTGGATGTGGGCCGCGGTCACGTCGTTAAGGCCGGTGACCGTGAGCGCCCAGCAGATACGCCCCTGGCCGATGTTCGACCGGATGGTGGCGGTGCCGCTTCCGACCGTGTTGCCGTTCACCGGAGTGAGCGTCGCGCTCAACTTCCGGCCGCCGCCGGTGGGGCTGAGCGGTGCCGACGGGCAGGTAAGCGGCTGACCGGCTGTCCCGATGATGTCCGCTGGGTGCTGCCGGTGGTGGGCAAGCGCCGCCTTGGTGGCGACGTTGATCTTGACGTACGGGTGCTTCTTCGATTTCGTCGCGTGGCAGACCGGCGTCTTCTTTGCCGTCTGATTTCCGCCGGCGATGGCCGCGGCCACGCCCGAAGACGCGACTGCGACTGCCACGGCGAGGATGAACAGGTAACGCCGCAATGCAATCACTCCCTGTAGATGAGCTCGTTTCAACCTGTGAGAAAAGATCCCGAATGCAAGCGAAAATCACGCTCTGCACGATGAGCGCAGAGTTCGTTCTCGACACGCCCGTGGTTCGTTCGTTCGTCGCCGACGTCCAGGCGGCAATCGCCGGCTCCTCATCGCCGGTTGCCGCGTGTGAGGCGATCAGACCCCGCTTCGCCCACTTGCTCGCCGATCCGGAGTGGCTCCCGCCCGAGTTTCAGGCGGCGGCGCCGGAGAGCGGGATGGGCGGCGGCATCGGCCAGTGGCTTCTCTACCGTGCGGACGACGGCTCGCTGTCGCTCTTCTCGCTGGTGGTGCCTCCCGGGTCGGAGACGCCGATCCACGACGACCTCGCCTGGGGGCTCGTCGGCCTTTACCAAGGCACACAGGACGAGGAGATTTACGCTGAGCGGAACGGCACGCTCAAGCTCGTCGAACGCCGTTCGCTCACCCCGGGTGACTTTTACGTCCTGATCCCGCCGCGCGACGACATCCATCGCGTGCGCACGACGTCGCCGAAGACGTCTGTCTCCATCCACCTGCTGACGAACGACACCGGCTGCGTTTGGCGTCACGCGTATGACCCGGCAACGGGCGACGCGATGCCCTTCCGCTCCGGCTATGTCAATGCTCCCTGCGGCGACGACGCGGAATAGGCGGCGCGCCGATGCCGCCACTCGACGAGATCGCCCCCGGCCTCTGGCGGTACACGCTCACCAGAAACGGCGCCCCTCCGACGATGACGGCGTACGCGCTGCGCAACGGCGCCCGCGCCCTGGCGGCCAGCCCGGCGCGGCCGCCGCTTGCCGGTCGCCGGTTCGCAGTCTGTAGACCTCTGAACCGGCGGCTCGTTTCGCGAGCACCGGTTAGCAGGGCTTTCGCCGATGGGCCGTGCTGGACTCGAACCAGCGACCTTGGGATTAAAAGTCCCCTGCTCTACCAGCTGAGCTAACGGCCCATAGGTCTATTACAGCGGGTCCGAGCGGGAGCCTGTTCGGCTCCCCCGGCAGTTCACTTCTCGAGCACGCGCTTCAACCGGTCGAGATCGGTCTCCAGCTCGTCCCGCGCGCGGCTTTCAATCGTCCGCTCGGCGAAGCGCATTAGTCCGCCGGCTTTTCCTTCTGCGACGACTTCGAGCCTCGTGCCGCCATCGGTCTCACTAAAGACGTGCTCGACCTCCAACTCGATCGATCCGGCGTCGCTCCGCAGGTTGAACCGCTTGTGGGGCTCGAGCTCGGTCACCTTGACCTCGCACTCGATGCGCCGGCCGGCGATGCGGCGCTCCTCTTCCCAGCGCCTGTCCGAGATCTTGCGGATCGAGACGGCACTCTCCTGCCACTCGGGCAGGCGTTCAGGATCAATGACGTAGGCGAAAACGTCAGCGACCGGACGTTCGATCTCGATGGCTAGCTCAACCCGAACCACGGCTATGCTGAACCTACCCGCCCCCGTCGACTAGCGGCCTAGGTCACGGCCCTTTCAAGGCCGTAGCGCGGGTTCGAATCCCGCCGGGGGCACCAGGGCGGTTAGCTCAGCTGGGAGAGCGCCTGCCTTACAAGCAGGAGGTCGCTGGTTCGAGCCCGGCACCGCCCACCTACGAAAGCCCAGCTTAGGCGGGGTTTCCGTTTTCTGGGCAGGCGACGCTTCGAGGCGTGGGCAGCACAGTGGGCAGCATCGGCCGGGCGGACAGG
>JBKPFU010000202.1:0-3771 GCA_046728975.1 Actinomycetota bacterium
GCTGACGCGTAAGCGATTCGTCCCGTGGTCGCCGCCATGCTGCTCGCGCTTGCGCCTGGGAGGCATGCGAGCACCGTCCACGCGAGCACGACGACGCCGAGGCTCGTGGTTCTCACTGACGCGTTACACCGGCGGAGATCCGGTGGTTCCGCTTCCGCCGGCACCGCCCCTCGGCTCGGGCCCAATTCGGGAGAACCTTGCCATGCGAACATATGTTCGCTTTTATTGATGTATGCAGCTGGCGCTCGATTCGCTCGACCGGCTCGTGGAGACGCTCGAGGAGCGCGGGTCGCTGAATGCGGTCGAGGCCGCGCGTTCACTGTTTGCGACCTCCTCGATCTCTGACGGGCTCGCCTGTTCCCTCTTGGCCGAAGTCACCGCCGGCGACAGCCGACTCGCCTGTGCCGGCGCGACTGTCTCCCTGAGCCGTGGGCGAGCCGATCCGCTGTTGGAGGAAGCCGAGTTCGTCGTCTTCGATCTGGAGACCACGGGGCTCTCCGCCGCACGCAGCCGCATCTGCGAGGTCGGGGCCGTTCGCGTGCGCGAACTCGAGCTCGTGGACTCCTTTCAATCGCTCGTGAATCCAGGGGTTGCGCTCCCGGAACCCGTGGCCCGTCTGACCGGTTTGCGCGAACAGGAGCTGCGTTCGGCACCTTCCGTCCGCAGCGTGCTCGAACGGTTCCTCGCCTTTGCAGGCGATGAGTTGCTCGTGGCGCACAACGCCCGCTTCGACCAGCGCTTCCTCGAGCGGCAGCTGCTCTTGATGCACGGTCGACGCTTGTCCGAGCCGCCCCTCTGCACCGCCGCACTCGCCCGTCGGCTGCTCGAGGGTCGCCTACGGCGCGTCGGGCTCGCCTCGCTCGCCAATTTCTTCGGCGTGCCGACCCAACCGTGCCACCGCGCCCTTCCAGATGCCGAGGCGACCGCGGAGGTCCTCGTGCACCTGATCGGCCTCGCCCAGGAGCTGGGAGCGAGGCGGCTCTCCGACCTCCGGGCGCTCGCCGCGCCTCGGAAACGTCGGGTCTATGACAAGCGCGGCCTCGCCCGCGGAGCGCCGAATCGCCCGGGCGTCTACCTCTTTCGCGACCGTTGCGGGAACGTGCTCTATGTCGGACGGGCCCGCGACCTGCGGGCTCGCCTTCGGTCCTACTTCCGAAGCGAACGCCAGCGGCCGTCGGTCGAGGCGGCCCTGCTCGCGCTCGAGCGGATCGACTGGCGCGTCTTGGGCTCCGAGCTCGAGGCGGCACTCGAGGAGTTGAGGCTGATCCGCGAGCTCGACCCGCCGGCCAATTCGCGCAGCCGTCGAAAAGGGCACGGCCTGTACCTGAAGCGCCGGGGCGACGATTTCATCGTCAGCAAGACGGCGACCCAGCTCGGCCCGATCACAAGTCGCCGAAGGGCGTCCCTTGCGGCACGCGCGCTCGCCTTGAGCACGACCGAGGAGGTCGATGGGCTCCTCCAGGGTGCGCCGCTGCCGCGCCTCCAAGCGCGGCTTTCGCACCTGGCCGAGAACCTGCGCTACGAGGAGGCAGCTCGGCTGCGTGATCGCATCGAAGCCCTCGAGCAGGTCATCGACCGGCTGCGTGCGCTGGAGCGGCTGCGCAGACTGGAGCTCTGCCTGATCGCTCCGGCGCTCGAGCCGAGCTGGCGGAGGGCGTTCTTCCTCTGCAACGGCAGAGTCTGCGCCGTGCGCCCACTCCCCCCGGGAGCAGGGGCAAGGCTCGAGATCAACGCAGGGTTGGCGCTTTGTCGCCACGCGCGCGAGGGTGCCCGAGACGCGCTGACTCCCGACGAGGCCGAAGACCTCCTGCTACTCAACGACTTCATTCGGCGCCCGCCTCCCGAGCTGGCTGTGCTACCGCTGGACGCTGCGCGAATCACGGCGCATCTCATGCGCAGCGAGCTCCCCAAAGCGGCGTGAGCCGTCAGGAGGCGACACTTAGGCCATGACGCTGAGCCCGTCGAGTTACGACGCCATCGTGATCGGTGCCGGACACAACGGGCTGGTAACCGCGTGTTACCTAGCGCGAGCCGGGCTACGCATCCTGGTCCTCGAGCGGCGTTACATCGTCGGCGGCGCCTGCGTCACCGAGGAGACGTTCCCGGGCTTCAGGGTCTCGACCGCGGCCTACGTCAACAGCCTCTTCCACACGGCGATCGTCAGCGATCTGAAGCTGGCCTCCTACGGCTATGAGGTCCTCCGTCGAGATCCCTCGTCGTTCACGCCGCTCCCCGACGGGCGCTCGCTGCTGATGGGGCCGGACGCCGAGCTGACCCGCAACGAGATCGCCAAGTTCAGCGTGCGCGACGCGGAGTGCTATCCGCGCTACGAGGCGATGCTCGAACGCCTGGCGGCTGTGGTCGAGCCCATGCTGACGATCGCGCCGCCCGACATGCTGAGGCCGCGTCTCGGCGACCTGCGGACGCTGCTCTCGCTTGGACGCGCGTTCCGGAGGCTGGGTGACGGCGCCGGCGAGGCGGTGGAGATTCTCAGCGGCGCCGCTCGGCCGATCCTCGATCGGTGGTTCGAGTCGGAGGAGTTGAAGGGGACGCTGGCGACTGACGCGATTATCGGCGCGATGGCAAGTCCCTCGATGCCGGGCACCGCCTACGTGCTCTTCCACCACGTCATGGGTGAGGGCGGCGGTAAGCGAGGCGTGTGGGGGTACGTGCGCGGCGGCATGGGAGCGCTTACGCAGGCGCTGGCCTCGGTCGCCCGCGACCTCGGCGCCCACATACGCTGCGACGCCGAGGTAGAACGCATCCTCGTGCGCGACGGACGAGCCGTCGGCGTGGCGCTGGCGAGCGGCGACGAGTTCTACGCCCCCATCGTGGCCAGCAACGCCGACGCCCGTGTGACATTTCTGCACCTGCTCGACCGGACCGTGCTCCCCGCAGCGTTCGTGGCCGACGTCGAACGGATCAGCTATGCCAGCGCGTCCCTGAAGATCAACGTGGCGTTGGCCGAACTGCCGAGCTTCCGGGCAGTGCCGGGCACAGCGCCAGGGCCCCAGCATCGCGGCACCATCCACATCTGCCCGGATCAGGACTACATCGAGCGCGCGTTCGACGACGCCAAGTACGGCCGCCCATCCATGGAGCCTGTAGTGGAATGCACGATTGCTTCGGTCGTTGACCCGACTGTGGCGCCGCCGGGCCGTCATCTGATGTCGATGTTCGTGCAGTACGCGCCGTACGAGCTTCGCGACGGTTCGTGGGACGACCGGCGCGATGCGTTCGCCGATCGCTGCTTCGACCTGGTGAACGAGTACGCACCCAACTTCAAGCGCGCGGTCCTCGACCGCCAGGTGCTGGCGCCCGTCGACCTCGAGCGCGTCTTCAACCTTACCGGCGGCAACATCTTCCAGGGCGCGATGACTCCCGGTCAGCTGTTTGCCTTCCGCCCCGTGCCGGGCTACGCGCGTTACCGGACACCGGTCCGCGGCCTTTACCTGTGCGGCGCCGCCGCCCACCCCGGCGGCGGCGTCATGGGCACGCCCGGCCTCAACGCCGCACGCGAGATCCTGGGCCAGCGCGGCCTGAGCGCACGCATCGGCAGCCGGAGAGCGAAGACGCGCAGCACGAGGCGGCGCCGATCGTGACGGCGTACGTTCACGGCTACGGCACACCCGAGCAGGAGCGGCTCGTCGAGCAGGCCGAGCATTGGCGGCACCGGCTGATCCGCGACGGGACGAACCTCGAGCCCGGTGCACGGTTGCTCGAGGTCGGCTGTGGCGTCGGTGCGGTACTGGCGGTACTCGGCCAGGAATT
>JBKPFU010000203.1:0-29451 GCA_046728975.1 Actinomycetota bacterium
GCTCATGGGGAGACGATCTCCGCCAGCACGCCGTGCGCCGAGTCCGGATGGACGAACGCGACCTCGAGCCCGAACAACCCCTTCCGCGGCTCGGAGTCGATCAGCTCGGCGCCTTGACCTGCGAGGTGGTCGAGCGCCTCCTGCACGTCGGGAACCTCATACGCAACGTGGTGCATGCCCGGCCCCCGCTTCGTCAGGAACTTCCCGACCGGAGTCTCCTCGCCGAGTGAGGCGAGCAGCTCGACCCGTCCCTCTCCGACGCGCATGGAGACGGCCTCCACCCCCTGATCGTCCAGCGTCTCGCGGCGCTCGCGCCGCGCACCGAACAGCCGTTCATATGTCGACACAGCTTCGTCGAGGTCTTCGACCGCGACCCCGAGGTGGTGGATCCCCCGCGGCTCCATCGCCGCGGATGCTAGCTCGCGGCCTCGTCCCCGGGCAGCGCGACGACCCTGACCGTTCCGACCGTCTCGGACGACTGCGACTCCGGCTGGACGTCCGACAGCATCGCCTTGAGCTCGTCCGCCGAGAGCGTCTCCTTCTCGAGCAGCGCCTGCGCGATGCGGTCGAGCGCGACGCGATGCCTCTCGAGCAGCCGCAGCGCGTCGTTGAATGCGTCGTCGGTCAGCCGCGCCTGTTCCTGGTCGCGCAGCTTCTTCGTCTCCTCGGACAGGGCGTAGTTGTCGGCCCGCATCGTCCGCGACGAGACCACATCCGACATCCCGTACTCGAACACCATCGCGCGTGCCAGCTCCGTTGCGCGCTCGAGGTCGTTCGCTGCGCCGTTGGTCACGCGGCCGAAGACGATGTGCTCGGCGGCGCGGCCTGCGAGGTAGACGGTCATCAGGTCGCAAAGCTCTTCCTTCGTGTGGAGGTAGCGATCCTCGGCCGGCAGGTTGAAGGTGTAGCCGAGCGCCTGTCCACGCGAGACGATGGTGACCTTGTGCACCGGGAAGGCGTCTCCCACGAGGTGCGACATCAGCGCATGACCGCCCTCGTGGTAGGCGAGGATCCGCTTCTCCTTCTCCGAGACGACTCGGCGCTGCTGCAGCCCGCCGACCACCCGCTCCATCGCGCCCTCGAAATGGGCCTGGTGGATGAACTGCTGACTTTCGCGGCCGGCGAAGATCGCAGCCTCGTTCGCGATGTTTGCGAGATCGGCGCCGGTCAGGCCCGACGTCGTGCGCGCGACCTGTGCGAGATCGACATCTGCGGCGAGCGGCTTGCCCCGCGTGTGCACGGCGAGGATTGCCTCGCGCCCTGCCAGGTCGGGCGGGGCGACGAGGATCTGCCGGTCGAACCGGCCCGGCCGGAGCAGGGCGGGATCGAGATCCTGGAGGCGGTTCGAGGCGCCCATGACGACGATCTGGTCGCGCGTGTCGAACCCGTCGAGCTCGACCAGCAGCTGGTTCAGCGTCTGGTCCTGCTCGCGGTTGAACCCGTGACCGGTGCGAGCGGCGCCGACGGCGTCGAGCTCGTCGATGAAGACGATCGCCGGTGCGTTCTTGCGCGCGGTCTCGAACAGCTTGCGGATGCGCGCGGCGCCGAGGCCGGCGAACATCTCGACGAACGCCGACGCGCTCTGCGAGTAGAAGCTGGCGCCCGATTCGTGCGCGACCGCCTTCGCGAGCAGCGTCTTGCCGGTTCCCGGCGACCCGTACAGGAGGATCCCCTTCGGGACACGCGCGCCGAGCCGAGCGAACCGCTCGGGATGCCGCAGGAAGTCGACCACCTCGCGGAGCTCCTCCTTCGCCTCTTCGAGGCCGGCGACGTCGCCCCAGGTAACCGAAGAGCGCGACGCCGGTTCGACGTGCGTCGGCTTCACGCGCGGCATCAGCTGCAGCGTGCGCCACAGCAGGTAGCAGATCAGCCCGAAGAAGACGAGCGGCAGCCACGTGAGCGTGGCTATCCCAATCTCATGCAGGAGCGACCCAAAATCCGGCATCACCCGCTCATCGGCAGGCGAGCGCCGAACCGTTAGCGCTTTGCTGCCAGGATCGCGGCTGTGGTCGGCGTCGTCAGGATCTCCGTGCCGACAAGCTCCGAGTGGCGGAGCCAGAAGCCGCGGACCGGATCCGGTCCCGGGCGACCGGGCGTGAGGTCGTCCATGACCACGAGCCCGCCGGGCGCGAGCAGATCGACCACCTGCTGCCCGTCCCGCTCGGGGTTCTGCTTGCCGCCGCCGTCGTAGAAGAGGAGATCGAAGGGCGCCTCGCGCGGCATCACGCGGTGCCAGTCGCCGTGGAGCACGCGCACGTTCTGCAGCCCCGCGAACAGGTGCGCGGCGGCCGCGGCGCGCTCCTCGTCGAACTCGACGGTGACCAAGGACGCGTCTTCGTCGAGCGCCGCGATCATCCACGCGGCCCCGAAGCCGGTGCCGGTTCCGATCTCGCCCACGCGGGTGCGTCCCGGCGTGAGCACGTGCAGGAGCCTGCCGACCTCGGGGATGCAGGAGCGCGTGAAGCCGAGCTCTCGCGCCAGCCCCTCCGCCCGCTCGATCAGCTCGTCCACGAGCCGATCTTGCCTAACCATGCGCCTCTAGACTCCTCGACGATGCTGCCGATCCCGAAGCACTACGACCCGACCCGAGTCGGTGAGCTGCGCCGGATCGCCTACGAGGCGCTTGCGCGCGGGGCGGAGGCTTGGGCGCGGGAGCACGAGCTCAGACCGGCGTCGGAGGACCGATTCCGCATCTGCCTGGTCGCCGTCGACGTCCAGAACACGTTCTGCCTGCCCGACTTCGAGCTGTTCGTTGCCGGGCGTTCCGGCACGGGCGCCGTCGACGACAACCGGCGTCTGTGCGAGTTCGTGTACCGAAACCTCGACGCGATCACGCAGGTCGTGCCCACGCTCGACACGCACCAGGCGATGCAGATCTTCCACGGGATCTTCCTCGTCGACGAGGAGGGACATCATCCGTCGCCGTACACGCTCGTGTCGGCCGGCGACGTCGCAGACGGGAAATGGCGCGCGAACGCCGCGGTCGCAGAGAGCCTGAGGCTCGACCCCGGGTACGTACAGCGCCACGTGGTGCATTACGCCCGCACGCTCGAGCAGGGCGGCAAGTACGACCTGACGATCTGGCCGTACCACGGGATGCTCGGCAGCGTCGGCCACGCTCTGGTGCCGGCGGTCGAGGAGACGCTCTTCTTCCACACGGTCGCCCGCCTCTCGCAGCCCGACTTCGAGGTGAAGGGCCAGAACCCGCTGACGGAGCACTACTCCGTCCTCGGGCCCGAGGTCACGACCGGCCCGGACGGCGAGCAGATCGCCGAGAAGAACGCGACGCTCGTCAACACGTTGCTGGAGTTCGACGCAGTCGTGATCGCAGGCCAGGCGAAAAGCCACTGCGTCGCCTGGACGATCGCCGATCTCCTCGAGGCCCCCGGCGTGCGCGAGCGGCAGCTGGCGGAGCGCGCCTACCTGCTCGAGGACTGCACATCGCCGGTCGTCGTTCCGGGCGTCGTTGACTACACCGACGAGGCGGATGCGGCCTTCGCCCGCTTTGCCGAGGCCGGGGTGCACATCGTTCGCTCGACCGAGCCGATCGACTCTTGGCCCGGGATCGCGGCGTCGGCGCTCGCCTAGGGAGGGCTTGGCGGGATACCGCTCGTCGCCGGGGCGCGATGGGCGGTGCGTGGCAAGGACGCAGGAAGCGTCGTGTTACTAGGAGCCGTAGGCTGCGACCGAGGACACAAGCCTCGCGCCGTTCCGGCGCGCTCCGGCGGCTCAGCGTTGTATTTCGCCAGGCCTCCGGGTCAGTCGACGAGCTCGAGCCGCTCGTTCGGGCGGAACCGGCGGCCGAACTTCGCCGACGGGCGCCCGTCGGTGAGGACGACGTCGGCCGTGAAGTCGTTGGAGCCGCGAATCAGCGACGACCCGACGCCGTAGGAGTCGACGGGGACGCCCTTCTCCTCGAACTCGCGGATCTTCTCGGCGGTGAAACCGCCGGAGGCGACGATCTTCAGCCGCTCGAAGCCGTCGCGGTCGAGCGCCTCGCGGACCTTCCACACCAGCCGCTCGTTGACGCCGATCGGCTTGAAATCACCCATCTCCTCGATGAGCGAGAGGTCGACGAGCGACTCCGACGTGTCCAGCCGCACGCCCCAGAGGCGCGGACCGAGCGCGCGGGCGACCTCGAGCGCGGTCTCGACCGAGTTGTTCTCGAAGTCGACGAGCACGACGACGTTCAGGTCCTCCGGAGCCCACTCGACGAACTTCGTCGCCGCGAGCACGGTGTTACCGCCGTACGACGAAATCAGCGAGTGGGGAACGGTGCCGACGCCCTTGCCGCCCCACCACGACGCCTGCTCATCGGTGGTCACGCCGACCGGCGCGCCGACGACCTGACCTGCAATGTAGGCGGCATAGCCGTCGCCCGTCTGGACGCGGTGATGGTCGTGGCGCGCGGGCATGAAGATGATCGGCTTGCCCTTCGCCGCCTCGAGCACGCGGACGACGTTCGTCGTGATCAGCGTGCGCCGCGCCAGGACGCCGAGATAGAGCGTCTCGAGACGCGCGAAGCTCGTGTAGTCGCCCTCGATCGTCATCACGGTCTCCCACGGCACGATCCGGTCGCCGTCGTAGAGGGCGTGAACCGTCAGGCCCTCCCAGTCCTCGGAGCAGAGCTTGAGGATCGCGATCGCCTCGTCCATCCCGCCCAGGTACGCGTACTTCTTCTGGAAGATCTGCATGACGACGCGCGGACGGCGCCCGTCCTTGAGCAGCGCGTCGCGCGCGTGGTTGAAATACGCGTCCGTGTAGTAGCCGCCCCGCATCTTCTCGACGGGCAGTTCGAAGACGTCGGGATCGAGGCGCTTACGCCGGGTCTTGACCTGCTGCACGCTACGCGTCTGGTTTGGTTAGGACCGTCCGCGCCGCGCGTGGCCGTTGCGCGCAGCAGCTATCGATCGCGGGTCGCATTCTCTTCGCGCTCCAGACAAGCCTGAAGCGCGGCCTCGGCGACTTCAAGCTGCTCAGGCGTCGGCTCCGCTGTCGCCAGGCGGTGCTGGAGCTCGTGGCCGGGCTTCGCCAACGCCTTCGACACACGGTTGTCGGGGTTCCTCACCATCCAAGCGAAGATCTCCGTAGAGGCGGCGAGCGCTCCGAACGCAGCTGTGAGGCGCGCCAGCGGCCGCACCTCCGCAGGTGCCTTCGAAGCGAGCACGCCCCCAATCGCCGAGGTAGCGATCAGCGGACCGACCACGTGCGACCCGCAGCGCTCGTGCTCCTTCTCCCGCCGCTCGCCGTGCTCGTAGGTGCCGATCGAGATGTGCTCGGCCCCGTGGTAGGCGGCGAGCTCGGAGCCGCGTACGGCGTAGGCGGTCGGAACGAGCGAGAGCAGGCCCGCGGCGAGCTCCTGCGCGAGCGGGCTGATCCTCGCCGAGCCTTTGACGAGACGGACGAGCGCGGCGCTCCCGAGCATCACCCCGACCACCGCAGGGCGCTCGAAGGGAAGCTTCGCTTCCGGCAGCTTCCGCTTCATGTCGGGGAGGACTGCGATCGCCTCGGCGAGGCGGGCCGGGCCACGAAGCAGCCTCTGCTCGACGTTGGCGGCGCGGAGGCGCTTGTACGCCGATGCGACCCGCACCTCGCCGTCAGAACTGCGAACGGCGCACGCCCAGCTGGTGGGGCCGTGCACGAGCACGCCGTTCACGAGCGCCATTCCGCCGAGCCGGATCTTCTCTTCAGACATCTCCGAGAGCCTAGCCTGCTGCGTCCAGCTGACCGCGATAGGGCGCCGTGGCCGGCCTGCCGAAGGGCGCATAGGCCTGCTGCGGGTCAGGGGTCTCCTCTTCCACGCCTGCTCCGTATTTCAGCGCCACCTGCTCGACCGGGTAGACGATCTCCTCGTTGGCGCGGCTCCCGAGGGCGAGGATCGCGCACGGCCCGTCCCCGGCGCCGACGAGGACATGGTTGGTCCACGGAGGGCAGTGGACAAAGTCCCATGCGTTCAGCGGCCGCTCCTCTCCCTCGACGAGCAGCAAGCACTCGCCAAAGAGGACGAGAAAGTCCTCCTGGGCGTTCTCGCGGTGATACATGCACAACGGCTGACCCGGGTCGAGCACGCTGATGTTGACCCCGATCTCCTTGAACTTCGACTCGCCCTCGAACGTCGTCCCCGAACCGAACTTCTCGTGCTCCAGCCACCGCGCTTGCTTCGCATTGACGACGAACCACCCTTCACCCTTCGGAACGAGGCCGTCATCCGTCCGATCCAATCGCGATTCGGGAACCATGCTCAACCTCCGATCTGCCGGGCGGCGTGGCGCAGGAAGCGCACGCCGAGCTCGAGGTCGTCGACCGGGATCCGCTCGTCCGCGGAGTGGATCAGGCGCGCCGCGAGCTCGGAGTCCATCGCCCGCATGGGGAAGAAGCCGTACGCGACCGTGCCGAACGCGTCGCGCACCCAATGGCTGTCGGTGAAGCCCGCGAGGCAAACCGGCGCGACCTCCGCCTCGGGCTCTTCCTCGGCGACGAAAGAGGCGATCGCGTCCCAGAGCGGCGTATCCAGGCGCGACCGGGTGCCGCCGTGCGCCTCTCTCCACTCGATCTCGTAGTCGCCTTCTCCGAGGGTGGTGCGAATCACCTTCTCCGCCTCCGGCTGCGTCTGGCCCGGGAGCAGCCGGCAATCGACGACCACCTCGCACGTTCCCGGAATGACGTTGCGGCGCTGAGATGCGCTGATCATCGTCGGCGAGAAGGTCAGCGAAAGGAGCGGCTCGACCATCTCGGCGGCGACCGGGTCGAGCTCGCGCGCAAGCGGCAGGACCTGCTCGGCCGGCACCTCCTGGCCCGCCACCATTCGGACGAGGGCGTCGACCTCGGGGATCAGCTGCGGCTCGCCCCGGTACTCCGCCAGCCGCTCGATCAGCTTCGCCGCTTTGACGAGAGCGTTTTCGGCGATGTTCGGCATCGACGCGTGCCCGCTGCGCCCACGGACGTGGAGGCGGAACTCGCAGCTCACCTTCTCGGCGCTCGAGCAGAGATAGAACACTCGGCCGCCGAGCTCGACGCGGTCGCCGGCGCCCTCGTTCACCGCGTAGTCCGTGCGAACGGCCTCCGGGTGCGCCTCGCACAACCACTGCAGGCCGAAGTTCTCGCCGACCTCTTCGTCCGCAGCGGCGATGAAGACGAGGTCGCCCCGCGGCTCGAACCCCTCACGCGCCAGCGACGCGAGCGCGACCGCGCTCGCCGCCACCTGGCCCTTCATGTCGAGCGCCCCACGTCCCCAGACCTCGTCGTCGCGGAGCTCGCCCGACCAGGGGTCGACCTGCCACTCGCCGGCGTCGGCGACAACGGTGTCGGTATGCGAGAGCAGGGCCAGGCTCGGCCCGTCGCCCGCGCCGGGTAGGCGGGCGACCAGGTTCGCCCGCTCGGCCTGCTTGGCGTACAGCTCGCACGAGACACCGTTTTCCTCCAGGTAGCGCCGGAGGAGCTCGGCCACCCTTGACTCGTTCCCGGGCGGGTTGACGGTGTCGAGCCGGATCAGCTCCTGGAGCAGGCCCGTCGCCTCATCGCGTAGTGAGACCGTGGCCATCAGTGGATGTTCACAGTTCCAGCGTGTCGACCGGTCATTTCAGACGGCCGCCGGGGGAACCCCGTCGGCCTGAACGAGACACCGCAAGCGGCGTCTCGGCGGGACTCACGCGTGGCGAGTGCCGAGCACGAGCAGGTACCGGCGCGGCTCCCTGACGCCGCCGTCACTCCGGAACCCATCCCAGTACTCGAGCATCGCGCTCCGGAACTCTCGCCGGCGTTCCGCGTCGAGCGAGTCGACGAGCGCCTTCACCGGGGGTGCGCTGACGGTGATCAGATCCCAGACGGCCTCGGGCGACTCGCCCTCGAGGTACCACGTGCGCTCGTCGAACTCGAGCTCGAAGGCCTCGCCGAGCAGCTCCCGGACGTGCTCCTCTCGGCCCCAGTTCTCTGGAGGCTGCTCCGGCTCGTCGGGCGCGAACTTGGCGTAGAGAGCGTGAAGCCCCTCGTTCGGGCGCCAGTTGCAGAGCCCGACCCGGCCGCCAGGGCGGCACACACGGGCGATCTCGGCCGCGCTCGCCCCGTGGTCGGGGGCGAACATGATTCCGAAGGTCGAGCTGACGACGTCGAAACTCGCGTCCTCGAACGCAAGCGCCTGCGCGTCGCCCTCGACCCACTCGACGTCCGAGCTCTTCGAGCGCGCCTGCGAGAGCAGGTGGGGCGCGATGTCGAGGCCCGTCACGTACGCGCCTCGCCGAGCCGCGCGAATGGCCACCTCGCCGGTACCCGTCGCGAGGTCGAGCCAACGATCGCCGCGGCGCGGCTCCAGGCGGTCGACAAGGTCGTCGTGGACGGCCGCGAACCGCTGGGCCATCAGCTCGTACTCGCCGCTGCCCCAGATCTCGGCGGGGGAGCTCAGCGGCGAGTTCCCAGCGTGAGCAGGTAGGTCCGCGACATGCCGCCGTCATGCACGCCCTGCTCGTCATGAAACTCGGCGAAGGCACGGTGGAGCTCCTCGCGCCGGTCGTCATCGAGTGACTGCGCAAGCGCCTTCGTCGGCCCGTAGGACGTGACGAACAGATCCCAGACCTCTTCGCCGGATCCCGCTCTGAGGAGAGTGTCGTGCTCCTCGAACTCGAGCTCGAAGTCGTCGCCGAGGAGCCCACGCAGGTAGTCCTCGCGACCCCAATCGAACTGGTTGCCGATGCCCGGCGGCGGTGGTGGCTGAAACGGCTTCATCACCTGGAACATCAACCCGATGCCGCCGTCGGGCATCCAGGCGGTGATGCCGAGCCGCCCGCCCGGTTTCGTGACGCGGGCGAGCTCACGAGCGACCGCGGCATGGTCCGGCGCAAACATGACGCCGACCGACGAGCCGACGACGTCGAATTCTCCATCCTCGTAGGGCAGCTGCTCGCAGTCGCCGACGTCGTAGGCGATCGAGAGCCCTGCGTCCTCGGCGCGACCCTTCGCCGTCTCGATCAGATCAGGCGCCAGGTCGATGCCCGTGACGTCCGCACCCGCACCCGCGGCTCCGATCGCAACAGCGCCCGTCCCGCAACCGACGTCGAGGAACCGCTCGCCCGGCCGCGGCCCGAGCCGCTCGACGAGCAGGTCGTGCATGTCGGAGATCGTCGCCTCGATGTTTTCGAACGGTCCGGAACCCCACATCACGCCCTGCTTTTGCTTCAGCTCCTCGAACGCCATTTACGAGCCCTCCTCGATCGCCAGTTCGGTGAGGCGGTTCCGCGCCTGCCAAAGCTCGGGAAAGAACCGCTGCTTGATCAGGCCGCCCAGCAGCTCCACGGGCGTCCCTTGTGTCCCCACGACCTCGTCGCCAATGATCCGCGCGACGACCTTGTAGTGCCGGACGCGCCAGAGAACGAGCCGCTCGTCCCACTCTACGAGGACCTCCGCAAGCTGGTACAGCCGCTCGAGCTCCCGGCCGCGGCGGTACAGCTCGACCACCGTCAGACCCTCAGCGCGAAGGAGCCGTGAGAACGCCTGGCCCAGCCGCGGCGTCACGCGCCGAACCTCGCGGAAGCCGGGCGAGTCGAAGCCGCTGCCGTGGCCGAGCTCCGGCCGCACCCCGCTCGTGTACTCCCACGGCGACATGTGCTCCAGCATCTCGAGCTGCTCGGTGATCAGCTTGATGCAGAGGTTCGAGCGGCGGAGCAGCCGAAGCGCGGGATCGAGCTCGTTGCGCTCCAGCAGCCGCGTCGCCTCCTCCGCCTCGCGCCAGGCCAGGTTCAGCCACAGCTCCGACGACTGATGAACGGTCTGGAAGAGCAGCTCGTCGTGGTGCGCCCGCTCTGCAGCCGACTTCTGCAGCGAGAGCAGCTCGTCCGTTCGCAGATACCGCTCGTAGTCGCTGGCGCCGGGACCCGCTAGGACCGGCTCGCTAAAGTCCTCCGCCTCGCCGCTCGCCACATGCGGAGCATACTTTGGCGCAGTGGGAGATCTGTTTTCGGACGCCGCCCGCGAACGGCTGCCGGAGGTGGCGCCGCTCGCGCTACGGCTTCGTCCCCACCGCCTCGAGGATTTCGTCGGTCAGGAGCACGTGGTCGGAGAGAAGACGGCTCTCCGGCTGGCCATCCTCGAGGACCGGGTCGGCTCGATGATCCTGTACGGACCGCCGGGGAGCGGCAAGACGACGCTCGCACGCATCGTCGCCGACACGACCGGAGCCGACTTCGAGGAGCTCTCGGCCGTGTCCGCGACGGTCGCGCAGGTGCGTGAGGTGATCGCGCGGGCGCGCGAGCGCCTCGGCGCCTCGGGCCGGCGCACGATCCTCTTCCTCGACGAGATCCACCGCTTCAACAAGGCGCAGCAGGACGCGCTCCTGCCGGCGGTCGAGGAGGGGCTGATCACGCTGATCGGGGCGACTACGGAGAACCCGTACTTCGAGGTCAACTCGGCGCTCCTCTCGCGGACGCAGATCTACGAGCTCGAGCCGTTGTCGGAAGAGGACCTGACCGTCCTCGCGCGGCGCGGGAGCGAAGCGCTGGACATGGACGTCCCGGACGAGCTGATCCGGCTGATTGCGACGAAAGCGGGCGGAGACGCGCGCAATGCGCTGAACATTCTCGAGCTCGCGTCCCAAACGGCCAGGTCCGAGGGACAGTCCCTGGGACACGTCCACATCGAGGACGCCGCGCGCAAAAGGCCACTCGTTTACGACAAAGGCGGCGATGCGCACTACGACTTCATCTCGGCGTTCATCAAGTCGATGCGCGGCTCCGACCCCGACGCTGCCGTCTACTACCTGGCCGTGATGCTCGAGGGAGGCGAGGATCCGCGCTACATCGCCCGGCGGATGATCGTCCTCGCGTCCGAGGACATCGGGAACGCCGATCCGCGGGCGCTGCTCGTCGCCGTGGCCGCCGCCCACGCGGTGGAGCACGTCGGCCTGCCCGAGGCGCGCCTCAACCTCTCACAGGCCGCGATCTACCTTGCGCGGGCGCCGAAGTCGAACGCCAGCTACGTCGCGTTGAAGGAGGCGACGGCCGACGTGCGCGAGCACGGCCACGTCCGCCCGCCCGACGCCCTGCGCGACACCCATTACTACGGCGCGAAGAAGCTCGGTCGGGGCAAGGGGTACGTCTATCCGCACTCCGACCCAGCCGGGTTTGAGGTCGAGCATCTTCCGGAACAGTTGCGGGGCAGGCGGTACTACCGCCCCACCGGATCAGGCGAAGAGGAGGCTGAGGATGGCGACTGAGAAGACGGCGCGCGCTACCTGGGAGGGCGATCTCATCCACGGCTCGGGCCGCGTCTCGACCGGCAGCGGCGCGCTCACCGACGAGGGGATGACCTGGTCTGAGCGGGCCGAGGACGTCGAAGGCCCCAGCCCTGAAGAGCTGATCGCAGCCGCCCATGCGACCTGCGTCTCGATGGCGCTCTCGGCCGGTCTCGCGAGCGCCGGTACTCCGCCTACGCGGCTCGAGACGGAAGCGACCACCTCGTTCGACAAGGCCGGCGAGGGCTTCAAGCTGACGTCGGTGAAGCTGGCGATCCGGGGCGAGGTCGACGGCATCGACGACGAGGCCTTCCGCACTGCGGCCGAGGAGGCCAAGGAGAACTGCCCGGTCTCCCAGGCGCTGAAGGGCAACGTCGACATCTCGATCGACGCCTCTCTGGCATAAGTCGGCCTAGTCGGAGCCCTTCTCGATCCGCCGCGCCGCGAACTCGCCGAAGTCACCGCCCATCGAGCGGTAGCCGGCGGCGGCACGCTCCACGTCGTACTCGACGCGGCGAAACGCGAACTCGCCGTCGTCCGTCCGCACGGCCCACGCGGCCCGGCGGTCGCCGTCGAGCGGCATGCCGACACTGCCCGGGTTGATCAAACTCGTCCCGTCGGGCCCCGGGCGTCGGAACTGGAGATGGCTGTGCCCGAAGACGATCGTCCGGTCGCTGACGCCGTTCAGAAGCCGCTCCTCGCCCTCCTGCGGCTCCGCAGCGAAGCTGTCGACATCGGAGAGCGGTGACCCGTGTACGTAGAGAATCCCGTCCAGGTCGACCTCGACCGGTAGCGCGTACAGGACGTCGATCTCCTCGTCGGGAAGCCCGCCGAGGAACAGGTCGTACGTCTCCATGACCTCGGGGCGATCCCGCGGCGGCTCGCGCAGCCAGCGCTCGCCGTTGCCCCGAATCCAGGTCGCGTTCGAAAGCTCCCTCAGCCGCGCGAGCGTCTCGAGCGGCCAGGGGCTGGGCGTCCCGTAGTCGCCGCCGAGCAGCCACCGGTCGACCCCCACCGACTCCGCATCCCGCAACACCTCGTGGAGCGCCGGGACGTTGCCGTGGATGTCGTACAGGATTCCGAGCACGCGGGGATAGTCTCCCGCCGATGAAGATCGTCTGCCTGGTCAAGCAGGTTCCACGCGTCGACGCGATCGAGTTCGACGAGGAGACGAAGCAGCTCAAGCGCGAGGGCGTTCCGCTGCTGCTCAACCCCTTCGACGCCCGGGCCGTCGGACGCGCGGCTCGGCTCGGCGGCGATGTCGTGGCAATGACGATGGGACCGCCTCAGGCGGAGGAAGCGCTGCGCGAGTGCCTTGCCCTCGGCGCCGCCCGCTGCATCCACCTCTCCGATCGGGTCTTTGCCGTTGCCGACACCATCGGGACGTCACGGACGCTTGCGATGGCGATCGAGAAGGAAGGCGGCGCAGACCTCGTTCTGTGCGGGCTCAAGGCGCTGGACGCCGAAACCCGGCAGGTCCCGCCCGAGGTCGCGGCCTACCTAGGCTGGCCGCACGTCACCGACGTGCTGGAGCTCGAGCAGGCGGACGGGACGCTTCGCGCCCGGCGGGCGACCGACGGCGGCGAGGAAACGGTCGAGGTCCCGCTTCCTGCGGTGTGCTCGATCTCGGGATCGATCGAGGCCGACCGCGGCCCGGGCGCCGGACCAGTTGCCGTCTGGACCGCGGCCGACCTGGTCGATGACGTGCGGGAGAACGACAAGCGCTTCGGCCAGCCGGGGTCGCCGACGCGCGTTCTCGCCGTTCGCGACGTGACGCCGGAACGCGCCGGCGAGCAATTCCGCTCGGCGCGCGAGGCCGCGCAGCGGATCGCCGCGCTGCTCGCGGAGCGGCCGCCGACGGCGACTTCCTGGGAGAAGCCCGCGCGATTGGGGGAGACGCCGGGGAAGGCATACGACTGCTGGACGCTGGTCGAGCTTCGCGACGGCCGCGCAACCCGCACGTCGCTCGAGCTGCTCGGCAAGGGTCGGGAGCTCGCCGGCAAGCTCGGCGGCCAGAACGTCGCGCTGATCCTCGGCGAAGGAGGCGACGAGGTCGCGGAGCGGGGCGCCGAGGTCGTGGTGCGGGTCGACGACGAGCGGTTGCGGGACGCCGACGCCGAGGTCTTCGCCGCCGCGCTCGCCCAGGTCCTCGGCTCGGAGCGGCCGCACGTCCTGCTGATCCCGGCCACCGCCTGGGGCCGCGACGTCGGCCCGCGCGCCGCCGGGCAGCTCGAGCTCGGGATGACGGCCGATTGCGTCGATCTGGGCATCGATCGCGCCGGTCGTCTGATCCAGCACAAGCCCGCCTACGGAGGCAACATCGTCTCGGTGATCATGGGGTCGACGACCCCGCAGCTCGCGACGGTGCGCCCGCGCATGTTCGAGCCGTTGCAGCCGGCCCGAACCGGCCAGGCGCGGCTCCGTTCGCTCTCCCTCGACGGCCTGCCGGAGCCGCGCGCTCGCGTGCTCGAGCGCCACCCTGAGCCGCGATGGACGCTCGACGAGGCTGACGTCGTCGTCGCCTTTGGCAGCGAGGTCGGTCGAGGCGGAGTCGAGAGACTCGTCGAGCCCCTTGGCGCAGCGGTCGGCACCGACGACCAGATCGGGCTCCTCGGCCGCGCGGTTGCGCCGCGCCTCTACCTCGCGATCGAGACGCGCGCTGACTCCGAGCACCTCGCGGGCTCCGTCAAGGCGGCGGTGATCGCCGCGATCTCCGCCGACGAAGGCTCGGAGCTGCTGCGCGCCGCCGACGTCGGGATCGCCGGCGACTGGAGGGAGGTTCTCCCCGCGCTCGTCGACGAGCTCAGCGGCACGATCTGATGCTGCTCCACCTGCACGAGTGGGGCGAGCCCAGCGCGCCGCCGCTGATCTGCCTGCACGGGATCTCCGCCCACGCCCGCCGCTTTCGCAAGCTGGTCGAGGAGCGCCTTGCCGCTCGGTTCCACGTGCTCGCCCCTGACCTCCGCGGTCACGGTCGATCGGCCCACGACCCGCCCTGGGACATCCCGACGCACCTCGACGACCTGCTCGAGACGATCGAGGTCGAGCGCGCGACGTGGATCGGGCACAGCTTCGGCGGCCGACTGCTCGCCGAGCTCACAGCGCGACGACCGGAGCTCGTCGAACGCGCCGTCCTGCTCGACCCGGCCCTCCAGCTCCTTCCTCACGTCGCGTACGACTTCGCCGAGCGGGCGCGCGAGGATGTCACGTTCGCATCGGTCGAAGAAGCCGTCGCAGCGCGCGCCGCCGACGCACCGACGACCCCGCGCGAGTTTCTGGACGAGGACACGCGCGAGCAGCTCGTTCCCGGCCCGGGGGAATCCCTTCGCTTTCGCTACTGCCGAAGCGCGGTCGTCACCGCGTACAGCGAGATGTGCACGCCTCCCCCGGCGCCGGACACGTTCGCCGTGCCGACGCTCCTCGTCCACGCGCGGCAATTCGGCCTCGTTCGCCCGGAGCAGCTCGACGCGTACGCGGCGTTGCCGCACGCGGAAGTCGTCGGCGTCCCCGGCGGCCACATCGTCTACTGGGACTCGTTCGGAGAGACCGCCGACGCGATCGACCGTTTCCTCGCCGCCTAGAGAATTCGCTCGCCGAGCGCCGACGCGACGAGCTCGACCGCGAGCTTCGCCGTCTCGTTCTCGCGATCGAGGATCGGGTTGACTTCGACGACCTCGAGCGAGGTGCTGAGACCGGACTCGGCGACGAGCTCGAGGGCGAGGTGCGCCTCGCGATACGAGAGGCCGCCGCGAACGGGCGTCCCGACCCCGGGCGCGATGTCGGGATCGAGCGCGTCCATGTCGAGGCTGACGTGCACGAAGCCGGGGCCCGCCACGTGGGCGAGCGACTGCCGGACGGCGCGTTCGATCCCCACCTTGTCGATCTCGCTCATCGTGTAAACCTGCGCCTTGAGCTGCCGCAGAAGCTCCACCTCACCGCGATCGAGCCTTCGGACTCCCACCAGCGCGACGCGACCGGCGTCGACCGCCGGGAGCGGCCACGACGCGCTCTCGAACTCGGGCCCGGCCAGGCCGAGTGCGGCGGCAAGCGGCATCCCGTGGACGTTCCCGCTCGGCGAGGTCTCGGGCCGGTTCAGGTCGCCGTGAGCGTCGATCCACAGCACACCGCCTGCCCCGTACCTCTGCGCGAGGCCGCCGAGCGTCCCGAGCGCGACCGAATGGTCTCCGCCGAGCACGAGCGGCGCGAAGCCTTCGTCGAGGGACCTCGCAACCAGTTCCGCCACACGCTCGCAGGCTCCCTTGATCTGCGACAGGAACCGAACCCGCTCGCTCCCGACGGCCGTGGCTTCCGGGACGGCGCCCTCGACATTGCCCCAGTCGGCCACACCGCGTCCCAGACGCTCGATCCGGGCGGCGAGCCCCGCGAAGCGGATGGCCGACGGCCCCATGTCGACGCCTCGCCTTCCGGCTCCAAGGTCGAGGCTTGCGCCGATCACGGCGACTGGTTTGGAGTCCGGTTCCACGGCGATAGAAAGCAAGGCTACTTTGGCTGAAATGCCCGACCAGGAGCACACCGGCATCCGCGTCTTGCTCGCAGACGACGACGAGAGGTTCCTCGATTCCCTCAGCGAGCTGATCGATCAGCAGCCCGAGCTCGCCGTCGTCGGCGCTGCACACAATGGTCTCGAGGCGATCGAGCTCGCCGACGCGCTCGATCCAGATGCAGCCGTGATCGACCTCCACATGCCGCTCGTCGACGGCGTGACGGCGGTGGCGCGCCTGCGGCGCGACCATCCCAACCTCTGCCTGATCGCGCTCACCGGTGACGACACCGTCGAGCTGCACGGAGCCGTCCGGGAGGCGGGCGCCGACGAGGTGCTCCTGAAGACCGAGCTCGTCGGCGGCCTGGTCGAGCGGCTGTCCGCCGCGAAGAGCACGGCCTGAGATCAGGCGACGCCCGACGCGCTTGACTTTCATCTCGGTTACGAGATATAGCTCCCACTACTTCCAGCTCGAGGGAGGGTCCATGAAGAAGCACTGGAGGCCGCTGGCCGCCTTGCTCGGCATTCTGGCGGTGGCCCTCGCGGCCGGCATCGTAAGTGTCCGGGACTCGGGCTCGAGGCCCGCCGTCAAGGTCACGGGCAAGGGGATCGCGGCACTCGGAGGGCTTCGCGAGCGCGGCGGCGCGCCGGAAGACGAGGGCGGCGCGGCTGCGCAGGCCTACACCGACCGCGCCTATCCCGCCGACGACATCAGCATCGAGCAGATCCAGGGCGCGATTGCCGCCGACAAGGCCGTCAAGACCCGCGGCTCGAAGCTGAGCAAGAGGTGGGACTTTCTCGGCCCGGAGACCCTCGACGTCGACCGGCTCGGCACCCAGAGCTTCATCAAGGGGACGCAGTGGTCCGGCCGCGTGACCGCGATGGCCGTCGACCCGAAGTGCAAGCCGCAGGAATGCACCCTGTACGTGGGCGCAGCGGGCGGCGGCGTCTGGCGCTCGTCGAACGCGCTCGCGCCGAACCCCGCCTGGAAAAACATCACCGAGGGCATTCCCTCCAGCGCGATCGGCTCGATCACCGTCGACCCGCACGACCCGACCGGTAAGACGATCTACATCGGAACAGGCGAAGGGAACGGGAGCGGCCTGAGCGAAGCGGGCATCGGCCTCTACCGGACGACCGACGGCGGCGTCCACTGGGCGCTCGTCCCCGGATCGTTCGCGGCCGCGAACAACCGCGCGATCACGTGGATCGCGATCGATCCGGACGACGCGGCGCACATCCTCATCGGCACGCGCCCGGCTGTGCGCGGGCTCGGCTCGAACTCGACCAGCACCCCAACGCCGCCGGCGACGTCACCGGCGGTCGGCATCTACGACTCGCACGATCGCGGCGCCAGCTTCGCGCTCGTGCAGGCCGGCCTGATCAACGAGATCAAGTTCGACCCGAGCGATTCGGACACGATCTACGCGACGCAGGCGACCGCAGGACTGCTCCGGTCGACCACGGACGGAGCGGCCGGCAGCTGGCAGACGATCTTCTCCCTGAACCGCGGCCGCTTCTCGTTCGCACCGGCCAGGCTGCCGAACGGGAACACGCGCATCTACCTATCCGATGCCAGCGGCGGCGGGCAGGGGGCTCAGGTCTACCGCGTCGACGACGCAAGCCAGCCGGCCGTGGCGCTCACCGCCTCGAACAACGCGGCCTGGACGCGCCTTTCGAACCCGGTCGACGGAACGCCGGGCTTCGCCGTTTACAACTACTGCAACACGCCTCTCGTCGGCTCGCAGTGCGTCTACGACATGTTCACCATGTCGCCGCCGGAGAACCCCGACATGGTCGTCGTCGGCGGCCTGATGCACTACGAGGAGCTGAAACCCTACGCCGCGCCCGGCGGCATGCGCTCGAACGGGCGTGCGGTGCTGATGTCGATGGACGCCGGGGCGACCTGGACCGACGTCACCGGCGACGTCGGCGGCGAGTCGATGCACCCGGACCAGCACGCGCTCGCCTTCGTGCCCGGCAACCCGAACCAGTTCTTCGTCGGGTCAGACGGCGGCGTCATCCGCACGAGCGGCGAGTGGGCCGACGCGTCCGACCAGTGCGACCATCGCGGGATCACCTCGCCGCTGTTCCTGTCCACGTGCAAGGCGTGGCTGAAGCAGATCCCGACCGAGTTGCAGGTGGTCAACGCGGGCCTGGCGACGCTGCAGATGACGAGCATTGCGGTCAGCCCCTTCCAGGACGACCTCGCCCTGGCCGGGACGCAGGACAACGGCACGCTCGTCTTCAGCGGGTCGCAGCGCTGGTTCCTGCCGCTGACCGGGGACGGCGGCGACGCTGGCTACGACGCTACCGACCCGAACCTGCACATGCACACCTACTTCTTCGGCCAGATGGACGTCAACTATCAGGGCGACGACCCGAAGACGTGGCTGTGGATCGGCGACCGCTTCATCGTCAACTTCCCGGAAGCGATTCGCTTCTATACGCCGACGATCACCGACCCGCTCGTCTCGAAGACGATCTTCGTCGGCGCCCAGCGCGTGTGGCGCACGCAGAACGCGGGCGGCGACCGCGCGTTCCTGGAGGCGCATTGCAACACTGCCGCGAACGAGTTCGGCACCAGCGATCGCCTCTTCACGGGCGACTGCGGCTCGCCCGCCGACTGGTCGCCGCTCGGCGCCTCGACGCTCACGGGAGCAGCGTTCGGCTCGACGAAGGCCGGCAGCACGATCTCGGCCGTAGCCCGCGCCAAGGACGGCGGCACGCTCTGGGTCGCCACCGGCGGCGGCCGGCTGCTGATCTCGAAGAACGCCAACGCACCCGCGGCCGACGTCACGTTCACGCGGATCGACACGGCGGCGCAACCGACCCGCGTCCCGTCGTCGGTCTTCGTCGAACCGACGAACGCGAACCACGCGATCGTCACGTTCTCGGGCTACAACTCGAACACGCCGCTCCAGCCGGGGCACGTCTTCGACGTCCGCTTCGACCCCGGCGCCGGCACGGCGACGTGGAACGACATCTCGTACGACCTGCTCGACCAGCCGGTCAACGACGCCGTCCTCGACGTCGCGACCGGAGACATCTACATCTCGACCGACTTCGGCATCGACCGGCTCGTCAACGGCACGCAGACCTGGGTCCCGGCCGCCGACGGCCTGCCGACGGTGACCGTGTCGGGCCTCACCCTCGCGTCCGCGAAGCAGGGCACCGATCGCCTGCTCTACGCCGCGACGCACGGCCGAGGGGCGTACCGCCTGCGGCTGAAGTAGCGCTCATCTCCCCTGGTGCTGCCGCCCTTCCACTGCGGCGGCAGCACCGCCCCTACTTGAAGATGTTCACCGCCCGGGCCGCCACGAGCAGGACGGTCAGCGACGAGCTCGCCGACTCGCAGAGCATCAGCAGCTTCGCGCGGCGACTCAGCGGCATCGCGTCGGTGGGGCTGAAGGCGATCGAGTTCGTGAACGACACGTAGAGATAGTCGATGAGATGAGGCTGCCAGCCGGGCTCGGCCAGCTCGGGGTTCTCCATCTGCGGGAACTGAAAGTCGGGCGGCGGAGAGCTCGGTTCGAGTCGGCGAGCCGGGCCGCCGCGGTCCACCGCCCAGAACCAGAGGCCGAACGTGATCACGTTCGAGCTCCAGAGCGTGATCGCCTTGAGCAGGAGCTGTGCGCCGCTCTTCTCGTCCCCTCGAACAAGCGAGGCAATCACGGCGACGAGGAGCAGTGCGTTGGCGAGACTGACAACGGCGAGCAGCGCCAGCGCGACCTCCCGGCGCCGGCCCATCTGCTCGAGCCGGCGCCGCGGGCGTTGCCACGCCAGCGGGACGAGAAGGGCGAGCTCCGGAGGGACCGGGAGCAACCACACCCACCAGGGCAGATCCCAGAGCTTCCAGTCCTGGGCACGGCTGACGAGCGCCAGCAGGACCTGCGCCGCGATCACGAACGCGATCGCAGGCGCGGCCTCCCACCGTGATTCGAGCTCCTCTTCGTGCAGTGAGGTCGGCTCCACGCCCGGATTGTCGCGCGGCAGGCCCGGGTGAGTGGCGAGGGCCGGAATCGAACCGGCGACACCACGGTTTTCAGCCGTGTGCTCTACCAACTGAGCTACCTCGCCCGGGCAGAGAGTGTAGCCGCGCTCTTCGGGCGAAAATCGTCGCCCAAAAAGAGAACGTCCGGGCCGGTGCTACCGCGCCGCGAACGTTCTCTGTTAACGCGCAAGCCTAAAGGCGCTCGCTCTTGCGGGCAAGAAAGGCGGTTGCCCCGTCGGCGGCAAAATCCGCAAACTGCGTGAAACCGCGGTCGGCGAGCTCGGCCCGCAGCCGCTCGAACGGCACGTAGATCGGCGTTTGCCGCCCGACGGAGAAGCTGAACAGGACCGAGCCTCCCGGCGCGGTGACGCGGGCCAGCTCGTCGAAGAACGGAATCATGTTCGCGAGCGTGACGAGGTCGAAGGACTCGTCGTCGTACGGCAGCCGTTCGGCATCGGCCCGTTCGAATCGAACGCGTCCTTCGAGTGACGTCGGCGTTTTCCGCCGCGCCTCGGTCAGCATCGCGTCGGCCAGATCGGCGCCGACAACCTCGGCCTCCGGAAACCGCCGCGCGACCGCGAAGGCGCCGTCTCCGGTGCCGGTGCCGAGGTCGAGGGCGCGCAGCGGGGGGTCAACCCGTTCGAGCGCGCGCTCGAATGCCGCCAGGTGCCGTGGGTTCCGATCGACGTCCCAGGTCGGTGCAATTCGGTCGAACTGGAGCCTGATCAGCCGGCGGAAAAGCGGCCACAGCGCCGGTCGGCGCACGACAACGTCGGTCGCGAACCGCGCGAACCGGCGGCCGAGCCGCGCGATCACGTGCGCAGCCGGATCCGGACTTCCTGGCCCGGCATCGCGCCGAACATCTGCGCGGCGTTTCCCTCGGACATGGCGACCGCGATGTTTCGGTACGCGTCCTCGTACAGGATGATGTCGCCTCCGCGAGCGTCGGCGAACGTCCGCCCCACCACCGCGTAGTAGCGTTCGAGCGCCAGCTCGATCTCCACCTGCATGCCGGGCGTGACCTCCGCCTGCTGCAGGTGCTCGCGGGTGAGGTTCAGCTGGACGTTGCCGAAGCGATCGATGTAGAGCACGGTCGCGCGGATGCGGTTCTCCCCGATCTCCGGCTTGGGGACGTCGATTCGGGCGAGTGCGTCGGGGTCGACCGGGGGACCCAGGGCAGCGAGGTCGGCACCCAGCGCAAGGTGTGCAGCCGCCGGCGCGAAGAGGTCGCGCCCGTGAAACGTCCGCGAGACGGTGTCGAGGGCGTACTCGGGGTTCGTGAGCTCGTGCACCTCTGCGATTCCTCCGAGCCGGTCCGCGGCCGGGCACAGCAAGCCGTTGTCCGGACCTACGAACAGGCGGTTGTCGCCCGCACGGAGAGCGAGTGCTCGGCGCTGCCCGCCGACGCCCGGATCGACCACCGCCAGGTGGACGCCCTCAGGCATGTACGGAACCGTGTTCGCGAGCACGAGTGCGCCCTGCAACACCTCGTGCGGCGGGATGCCGTGCGTTATGTCGATGATCTCGACGTCGGGCGCGATCCGCTTGATCACGCCGTGGCACGTGCCCACGAAGTCGTCCTGGAGACCGAAGTCGCTCAGGAACGTGATGAACACGGGCGGAGCGTAACCGCTGCTTCCCCGATCGCCTGAACCAGGCCGTCGAGGTCGTACGACCTTGCCTGCGCGAGAACGTTGATGCCCGCAGCTTCTGCCGTTCGAGTCGTCTCCGGGCCGATGGAGACAGCCGCGATCTCACTGCCGAGCTCCGCCCAGACGCGCGCCGCCGATGGCGAGGCGAGGACGACGAGGTCGCCGTCGGGAGGGTCGCTCGGCGGGGTCGAAATCGTTCGATACAGCGGCACGAAATCGGCCGACAGCTCGTCGACGAGCAGGCGGCGCGCGCCTTCCGCGCCCGCGAAGAGGACGCGACCGGCGGGCTGGGGGAGCGCCGCGAGGAGACCCTCCTGGCTCGACTCTCGCGGTATGAGATCGGGCCTCATCCCCTGCTCGGCGAGTGCAGCCGCCGTGTTGGGACCGACGGCTGCGACGCGCCGCGGCTCACCGCGGCGCCTCCGAGCGAGCTCCCGCGCGCCGTTCGCGCTCGTGACGATCACCCAGTCGTAGCCGCCGACATCGATCGGCCCGTCGCCGAGCGGCTCGATGCGGATCAAGGGACAGAGAACGGGCTCGTGGCCCAGTTGCTCGATCCGCTCTGCGAGCGGCCCGGCCTGGTCGCGCGGGCGCGTCACGATCACGCGGACGCGGCGCCCCATCCCTAGCCCCCACCCACCCAGGGAAGGCTCGAGGGTACAGCTGCTCGGGATACGAGGTTGTGCCGGATCCGTGCCAAATCAGGCCGTCATGAACGCGCTCAGCTCCTCGGCGACTGTCGCCGGATCCGTGCCCGTCCTGCGCTCGATCCAGCTGCCGTCCTCGGCCGCGATCAGCGCGGTCAGCCTCTCGCCGTCGTGGTGCGCGGCCACGGGGGCGAGGCAGCCTCCGCCGATCGCGAAGACACAAGCCCGCTCCGCCTCGACCCTCTCTCGCGTTTCCGCGTCGTCGGCGTACGCGACGAGATCTTCTTCCCCCGCGCGCACTTGCACGGCGAGCGCCCCCTGCCCCGCCTCGGGAAGCATCTCCTCGATCTCGAACCGGTGGCCTACCTCGTGCGCCAGGCCGAGCCGGTCGAGGCCGCAGGCGGCCAGAACGACCGCGTCGAGCCCCCGCTCGCTGCGTTTGCGCAGGCGCGTGTCGATGTTCCCGCGCAAGGGCTCGATCCGAAGCTCGGGCTCGAGCGCGAGGAGCTCGGCGCGCCGCCGGATCGAAGCCGTTCCAACCCGCATACCGCTGCGAAGCTGCGAGGCGCCGCACAGCGCATCGCGCGGGTCCTCGCGCGGGAGGTAGGCGCCGACGGTGAGCCCTTCCGCGTCGGCCGAGGTCATGTCCTTGGCCGAGTGGACGGCGACGTCGATTCGCCCTTCCAGGAGCGCCTCCTCGATCTCCTTCACGAACACGCCGCGCGCGCCGATCTGCCCGAACGGCTTCGAGCGGTCGCGGTCACCGGCGGTCGTTATCGGGACAAGCGCGGTCTCGACCCCCGGGCGGCGGAGGCGGTCGGAGGCAAGCTCGGCCTGCGTCAGCGCGAGGCGCGAGCCCCGTGAGCCGATTCGAAGCAGCAACTAGCCAACCCCCACCTTCGGCCTCTGCTCGCGCTCGCGCGCCCGGCGTTCCTTCAGCCGCTCGGTCAGCTCGGTCACCTCCCGCTCGAGCCGGCTCAGCTTGGTCGCCATGATCACGACGTACACGAGCACGATCGCGAACACGACGAGATAGGCGGCGGTGACGTATTTCTCTTCGGTGCTCATGCCGCAAGCAGCTCTCTCAGCTCACGCAGTCGGGCGTCCAGCCGCTTCCCGGTCAGCTCGATCCGGTAGAGCGCGGCCGCGAGCGCGAGCATCGCCGCCCAGGAGACGCAGAAGGTGAAGAACATCGAGGCCGACATCTGCGGCCCGCGTGAGGTGAAGACGACGGGGTGGACGAGTTGCTCCGCGAGTCGAATGGCAAGGAAGCTGATCGGGATCAGCACGACCCCGAACAGCGCGTAGACGGCGCAGAGGTTGGCCCGCGCCGGCCCCGGATCGACCGAGAAACGGAGCATGAAGTAGGCGCAGTAGAAGAGGAAGAGGACGAGGAAGAGGACGAGCTGGCGCTCGCTCCAGACCCACCAGTGCCCCCACGAGATGCGCGCCCAGATCGAGCCGGTCAGGAGCGTGAGCGCGCCGAAGATCACCCCGAGGTGGATCGCGACGTAGCTCTCCAAGTCGGCGCCCGCAGGGCGCTTCCAGAGATGCAGGAATGCCTTCCACGCGCCCCAGCCGAAGCAGGCGTACGAGGTGAGCGCGATCGGGACGTGGAAGTAGAAGATGCGCTGCGAGAAGCCCTGGTCGGCGTCGGTCGGGACGTAGTAGAAGATCAGCGCCACCGCCGCGGTCACCAGCAGGGCGGCCGCCGCGGCGAGCGCCGTCGTCGGGTTTCGCCGGAGCGCCGTCACGAGAAGTCCCTGCATGATCGCAGAAGGCTTTACCCGGCTAGACTCGAAGCGTGGGTAGAAGGGCCAGCCCGGTGCGCCTCGTCATCGCGCTCTCCGTCGCGGCCGCGCTGGCGATCTTCCTGCTCTACACGAGCTTCGCCGGGGGGGCAACCCCCGCGCTCCGGCCGAGCGAGCTTCCCGGCCACACCGGCAAGGTGCTGCTGGCCGGTCGGGTCGTCGGACCGACGCGTGGGGACGCTCACGCAGGCGGGTTGCGCTTCAAGCTCCGCGACGTGGACGGAACGGCAACGGTGCCGGTCGTCTACACGGGCACCGTCCCGGACCTGTTCCGCGCCGGCCGCCACGTGTACCTGAAGGGGCGGCTGCGAGGCGGCGTCTTCGTCGGCGAGCGGAACTCGCTCGTCACGAAGTGCCCTTCGAAGTACTCGCCCGAGCGCTCGCGCAGCTGACGTGCAGGATCTCGGCCGCGCCGCGCTCGTTGTCGCACTGGGGCTCGTGCTGTACGCGGCCGTCGCCGGCGGGTACGCGGCCCTCCGCCGAAGGCGACGCCTGCTCGAGTCCGCGCGCAGCGCGTTTTTCGCCGCTTTCGGCGCGACCGCGATCGCCGCGCTCGTCCTGCTGAACGCGTTCCGCGAGCGCGACTTCTCGTTCACGTACGTCGCCGACCACGCGAGCCGGAAGCTGCCGTTCCCCTACATCTACTCGGCTTTCTGGGGCGGCCAGGAGGGGTCGCTCCTGCTCTGGTTGCTCGTGCTGACCGCGATCGGCTCTGCCGCGCTGGTGCTCAACGGCCGGCTGACGCGAGACGTGCTCCCATGGGTGACGCCGGTGCTGGGGGGCGTCGCCACCTTCTTCGCCGTACTGCTCGTCTTCGTCGCCAGCCCCTTCGCGACGCAGGCGGCGCCCGCGGACGGCGCCGGCCTCGTCCCGAGCCTGCAGAACCCGTACATGATGATCCATCCGCCGCTCCTCTATCTCGGCTACGTCGGGCTGACAATCCCGTTCGCCTTTGCCGCGGCGGCCCTCCTCTCGGGGCGAGCGGATGAACGCTGGATCGTTGCCACGCGCCGCTGGACCCTCGCTGCGTGGACGTTTCTCGGGATCGGGATCCTGCTCGGCGCGAAGTGGGCGTACGAAGAGGTCGGCTGGGGCGGCTACTACGCGTGGGATCCAGTGGAGAACGCTGCCCTGATGCCGTGGCTGGCCTCGACGGCCTTTCTCCACTCGGTGATGGTGCAGGAGAAGAAGAACATGCTTCGCGTCTGGAACGTCGTGCTCGTGGCCGGCGCGTTCTGCCTCTCGATCTTCGGCACCTTCCTGACGCGGAGCGGCGTACTCAATTCCATCCATAGCTTCACCGAGTCCTCGATCGGGCCGTGGTTCCTCGGCTTCATCTGCCTGATCGCAGCCTTCAGCATTGCGCTCGTCGTCCACCGGCTACCCCTCCTGCGCTCACGGACGCGGCTGGAGTCGCTCGCCTCGCGCGAAGCGGCCTTCCTCTACAACAACCTGCTCCTCGTCGCGCTGACGCTGACCGTCCTCTGGGGCGTCGCGTTCCCGATCCTGTCGGAGGCGGTTCGCGGAGAGGCGGTCACGGTCGGGCCTCCCTACTTCAACTTCTTCCTTCGTGTCTTTGGGCTGCCCCTGCTCCTGCTGATGGGGATCGGGCCGCTGGTCGCGTGGCGGCGAACCTCGCTCCGCCGCCTGCGCGCGATCGTGCTCTGGCCGGCGGCGTTCGCGCTCGCCTGCGGTGCCGCACTGCTCGCGGCAGGAGCGGGATCGAGTCTTCCCGGCCTCCTCGCCTACACCTTTTCGGCCTTCGTCCTTGCTGCGATCGCCCTCGAGTTCATCCAGGGAACGCGTGCACGCAGAGCCCTCGGCTCGGGTGGTTGGTGGGATTCTTTTTCCGGCCTCGTCGGGCGCAACCGGCGACGGTACGGCGGCTACATCGTCCACGCGGCGATCGTGCTGCTTGCAATCGGCGTCGCAGGCTCGAGCGCCTACGGCGCGACGAAGGCCGAGCGGCTGCGACCGGGAGATTCGCTCTCGATCCGCGGCTACGACTTGACCTACCTCCGCAGCGTGCAGCGGCAGCGTGCGAACCACGTCGAGATCCGTGCGCAGCTCGCGGTCTCGCACGGCGGCAAGAACCTCGGCGTCTTCGAGGCCGGGAAGAACAGCTACCCGGCCGAGCAGCAAGTCTCGAACGAGGTCGCGATCCGCTCCGACTGGCTGCGCGCGGAGGACCTGTTCATGATCGGCGACCAGTTCAACCGGAATGGCTCGGTTGACCTGAAGGTCGTCGTGAACCCGCTCGTGAACCTGATCTGGCTCGCCGGAGCGGTCTTCCTCCTCGGATCGCTGATCGCGATGTGGCCCGACGCTCGCGAGCAGCGGCGCCTGGCCACGCGCACGGCGTTCGCTACTCCGTGACGACGTACTCGAACGACGCCCACGCGACGAGCGCGAACACGGCGTCGTAGAGGGCCAGGAAGCCGAGGTACTTGCCGCTCGGGTCGGCGACGCTCGCGCCGACGCCGCCGACGACGATGGGGATCGCGAGCGGCAGGAAGAGGAGCGGCAGGAGCAGCTCGCGGGCGCGGCCGGCAGCCGCCATCGCCGCGAGCAGCGTCCCCACCGCGCAGATGCCGAGGTCCGCAAGCGCGACGCCGGCGACCGTCGCAGCATCGATCGAGGTGAAGAAGAGCGCGAACGCCGGCAGCGCGACGAGCTCGGCGAGGACCAGAAACGCCAGTGTCGAGACGACCTTCCCGAGCCAGATCGCGCTGCGGTCGCACGGCGCAAGGACGAGGCCGTCGAGCAGCCGCTGCTCGCGCTCGGCGACGAAGGCACGGCCGAGGCCGAGCAGCGCGGTGAAGAGGATCGCCACCCAAAGCAGCCCGAGCGATGCGCGGCGCGACGTGTCCGTGGGCAGAGCGAAGTGGAAGACGACCAGCACCGAGACGACGAAGAGGAGCATCGCCGGCAGCGTGTCCCGAGCGCGGAGCTCCAGGACGAGGTCTTTGCGCGCCAGCGCGGCTGCGTCCCCGAAATACCGCCTCATGCCAGCGCCAGCCTGTCGGTCGCCAGCGGCGCGAGGCGCTCGGGGGAATGGCTCGCGGCGACGAAGGTCCGGCCGTCGCGGAGCTCGGCCAGCTCGGCGTCGAGCAGCCGGGCGCCGGGGGCGTCGAGCCCGCTGAAGGGCTCGTCGAGAATCAGCAGCTCGGGATCGTGCAGCAAGGCGCGGCAGAGGGCCAGCCGCTGCAGCATCCCCCGCGAGAACGCGGCTACTCGCTCGTGGCGGGCCTGCCAGAGGCCGTAGCGCTCGAGCAGCATGCCGATCCGCTCGCGTCGCTCCACCACCCGATAGAGACGGCCGTAGAGCTCGAGGTTTTCGATCGCGCTCAACTCGCGATAGACCAGAGGCTCATGACCGACGTAGCCGAGGCGCCCGCGTTCGACCTCGACGTCGAGCTCGCCCGCCGTCGGCGCGATCAGGCCGGCGCAGAGGCGCAGCAGCGTCGACTTGCCGGAGCCGTTCGGCCCGGTCACGAGCAAAAACCCGTTTCGGGGGAGGTCGAAGTCGAGCTCGCGCACCACGACCTTGTCACCGAAGCGCCGCTCGAGCCCGCGGGCGCGGATCACCCGGCGAGAGCCCTCTGCTCGAAGTACTTCGCAACCTCGTCCGCGGTGGGCGGGTCGAGCAGGTGCGGAATCGGGTCCTCGTCCGGCTCCGGGTAGCCCGTCGCGCGCATGGCTTCGGCCGCCGCATCGACGTCGTATTCGGTACGGCGAAGCTCGACGTCCGGGCCTAGCAGCGCCCAGTAGGCGCCTCGGCGGCCCTCGTAGGCCATGCCGACGCTGCCGGCGTTGACCAGCCGCCAAGGCTCGACAATCCGGTCGAACTGGTGGTGCGTGTGGCCGCAGATGACGACGCGCTCCTCGACGCCGTCGAGGATCTCTCGCAGGCGCTCGGGAGACGTGATCGCGGTGATGATCTCGTTCTCGTCGCGCGGAGACCCGTGGCAGAAGAGGGTTGGGCCGAGCCCCTCGACGTCGATGGACTGCGTCGCCGGCATCTGCTCGAGGAACTCACGTTGTTCGTCGTCGAGCTGCTCCTCGAAGATCCAGTCCCGCCGCCGCTCCCAGACTTCCTCGTCCGGCCCCGCCCCCTCCTTGTGATCGCCGTTGCCCATCAGGAATCGCGCCCGGTCGCCGAGCGAGAGGGCGAGCTCAAGGCATTCGCTCGGCATCGGGCCCGCGACGATGTCGCCGCCGAACACGACGAGCGCGTCGTCGGGCACCTCACCAAGCACCGCCTCGAACGCCGGCAGGTTTCCGTGAATGTCGTTCAGGACCGCGACTTTCATGAGACGAGAACGTCCGCGAGCACGAAGCAGCAGAAGGTGATGCTGATCACACCGTTCATCGTGAAGAACGCCGTGTCGAGCCGGTGGAGGTCACCGGGCCGGACGAGCGAGTGCTCGTAGAGCAGGAGGAACGCGACGGCTGCCACGCCGAGCCAGTAGAGCAACCCGACCGGAAGGCCGAGCCCGGCTGCGACGAGGAACGCCACCGTCGCGGCGTGCAGCAGACGCGCGCCGAGAAAGGCGCCGCTCTCGCCGAAGCGGACGACGACCGAGTGGAGGCCTTCCGCTCGGTCGAAGTCGAGGTCGAGCATCGAGTAGAAGAGGTCGAAGCCCGCGACCCAGCAGGCGACCGCGGCACCGAGGAGCCACGCTTCCCACGGGAGCTCGCCGGTGATCGCTGCCCAGGCCCCGACCGGCGCGAGCCCGTCGACCGCGCCGAGCCAGGCGTGCGAAAGCCAGCTCCACCGCTTCAGGTACGGGTAGATCACGAACGCGAGGACTGGGATCGGCCACAGCCAGCGGACCAGCGGATCGAGCTGGAAGACGGCGAGCAGGAAGACCGCCAGCGAGGCGGCCGAGAACGCCACCGCCTGACCGATTGAGAGCGCGCCGCTCGGGAGCTCCCGGCCGGCGGTGCGCGGGTTGCGAGCGTCGATCCCGGCATCTATCAGCCGGTTGAGCGCCATCGCCAGTGAGCGCGCGCCGACCATCGCCACTGTGACCCAGAGGAGATCGTGCGCGCTGGGAACGCCGTCGACGGCAAGGAGAGCGCCGACGTAGGCGAACGGCAGCGCGAAGACCGTGTGCTCGAACTTCACCAGCGATGCGAAGCGCCGCGGGTAACTGAGAACGCCCGTCGTCATGTCTGGCGGTGGACCGTCTCCTCGCCCGCGAGGAGCTTCAACGCGTGGGCGAGCGCCGGTCGCAGCACCGCGTACCCGTCGCGGCACGCGCCAGGCGAGCCGGGCAGGTTGACGACGAGCGTGCGGTCGCGGATGCCGGCGGCGCCGCGCGACAGCAATCCGTGCGGGGTCTTGGCGATCGAGTCCGCTCGCAGCGCTTCGGCGATACCCGGCGCGTCGCGATCGATCACGTCGCGAGTGGCCTCCGGAGAGACGTCCCGCGGTCCCAGGCCGGTTCCGCCGGTCGTCAGCACGAGCGCGGCGCTCTCCGCCAGCTCCGCGATCGCCTCGGCGATCGCGTCGCGATCGTCCGGCACGACGCGCCGCTCGACGTCATAGCCGTCCTCCGCGAGGAGGCTCCCGAGCAACTCGCCGCTCTCGTCCTGCCGCTCGCCCGCCGAGACGCCGTCGGA
>JBKPFU010000204.1:0-8263 GCA_046728975.1 Actinomycetota bacterium
CAGGTGCAGAAGTTCGACCCGTATCTGAACGTCGACCCCGGCACGATGAGCCCGTTCCAGCACGGCGAGGTGTTCGTGACGGAGGACGGCGCCGAGACCGATCTCGACATCGGCCACTACGAGCGCTTCATCGACGAGAACCTCTCGCGCAACTCGAACCACACCGCCGGCTCGATCTGGGAGCGCGTGATCCGCAAGGAGCGGCGCGGCGAATACCTGGGTTCGACCGTTCAGGTTATCCCGCACATCACCAACGAGATCAAGGAGCGGATCCGCAGCGCCTCCGAGGCGAGCGACTGCGACGTCGTCGTGACAGAGATTGGGGGCACGGTCGGAGATATCGAGTCGCTGCCGTTCCTCGAGGCGATCAGGCAGTTCCGCCGCGAGGCCGGCGCGGAGAACGTCTGCTACCTCCATGTGACGCTCGTCCCCTTCATCGAGTCGGCCGGCGAGCTGAAGACGAAGCCGACGCAGCACTCGGTCAACGAGTTGCGCCGCATCGGTATCCATCCCGACATCGTCGTCGCGCGGTCGCGCGACCCGATCTCGCCTGACATCCGGGACAAGATCGCGCTCTTCGCCGATATCGATCCGCGCGCCGTCGTCTCGAACCAGGACGTCGAGGACCTGTACCTGGTGCCGTCGGCGCTTCAGGCGGAAGGCCTCGACGCACTGGTGTGCGAGAAGGTCGGGCTCTCGACGCCCGAAGCGGAGCTCGGGGAGTGGCTTCGCCTCACCGAGCAGATCGCGGCGCGCGACGGCGAGGTGCGCATCGCGCTCGTCGGCAAGTACGTCAAGCTGCAGGATGCCTACCTCTCGGTGCACGAGGCGCTCAAGCACGCCGGCGTCGAGCACGGCTGCTCGGTCAGCGTTCGCTGGTTCGATGCGGAGGGCTTGTCGCTCGACGAGGCGACGGCCGAGCTCGAGGAGGTCGACGGCGTGCTCGTTCCCGGCGGGTTCGGCTCCCGCGGGTGGGAAGGCAAGATCCTCGCCTGCCGCGTTGCCCGCGAGCGCGGGATTCCGTATCTCGGCATTTGCCTCGGCATGCATGTCGCGGTGTCGGAGTTCGCACGGCACGTGGTCGGCCTAGACGGGGCGAACTCGACGGAGATGGACCCGGAGACGCCGTACCCGGTGATCGACCTGCTCCCCGAGCAGAAGGAGATCGAGGATCTGGGAGGCACGATGCGCCTCGGGGCGCAGGCCGTCGAGCTGGCGGACGGGACGCGGGCGCTCGCGGCCTACAACGAGGTCGTCATCAACGAGCGGCACCGCCATCGCTACGAGGTCAACAACCACTTCCGCCAAGGCCTGGTCGATGCCGGGCTCGTCGTCAGCGGCACGTTCCAGGAAGGTCGGCTGGTCGAGATCGTGGAGCTTCGAGACCATCCGTGGTTCGTGGCCAGCCAGTTCCACCCGGAGTTCAAGTCGCGGCCGACGCGGCCGGCGCCGCTTTTCCGCGACTTCGTCGGCGCGGCCGTCGTCCGGGCGCGCGAGCGCGCCGCGTTCGCCGTCGAAGCCTAAGATCACGCCATGTCAGCTGTCGCGGGGTCCGACGTCGTGAGCCTGTTCACGGAGCTGGCAGTGCTGCCGAGCCCCTCCACGGCCGAGCGGAAAGTCGCGGACCGCGTCATCGTCTATCTCCGCGCGGTGGATCTCCAGGTCGACGAGGACGACGCCGGCGAGCGGCTCGGCTCGACCATGGGGAACCTCTACTGCCGGCTCGAGCCGACCGAGGACGGGGGCACGCCGATTTTCCTCTGCGCCCATCTCGACACCGTGCCCCCGACCGCCGCGATCGACCCGACGCTCGACGACGGCGTCATCCGCAACGCCGGCGGGACGATCCTCGGCGCCGACAACAAGTCGGCGGTCGCGGTCATGCTCGAGGCGGCCCGGCGGGTGGTCGAGGAGAAGCGTCCGCACGCAGGGGTGGAGTTGCTGTTCACGCCGATGGAGGAGGTCGGGCTGCGCGGCGCTGAAGCCTTCGACCACACCCGCTTCCGCGCTTCCGTCGGGTTCGTCTACGACCACGCGGCGCCGGTCGGCGACGTCGTCCTAGGGGCGCCGCACCAACGCAAGATCGACGTCGAGTTCCACGGCCGTGCAGCTCACTCCGGCATGTACCCGGAGGAGGGCCGGTCGGCGATCGCGGCGGCAGGGAGAGCGATCGCGGACCTGAGGCTGGGTCGCCTCGACGACGAGACGACCGCCAACGTCGGGCAGATCGCCGGGGGAACGGCGCGCAACGTGATCCCGGATCACTGCACGTTCACGGCGGAGGCGCGCTCGCACGACGAGCGAAAGCTGGGGGAGGTCGTGCAGGAGATGCTCGACACGATCACGTTCGCGGCGGGCACGGCGGAATGCGATGTCGAGACGCGGGTCGAGCAGGCCGCACGCGGGTATCGGTTCCGCAAGGACGATTTCCCGGTCCGGCTTGCGTGCGCGGCGCTCGAGCGATCCGGCTTCACGCCCCGCTTGATTCTGAGCGGCGGCGGCGCCGACGCGAACGTCTTCAACGAGCGGGCGCTCCAATGCCTCAACCTCGCCAACGGGATGGAGAACATCCACACGCCCGACGAGCGAATTGCCGTCGCCGACCTCGAAGCGATGGTCGAGGTCACGCTGGCGCTGATCGACGAGGCACGTGCCGCTAACGCTTAGGCGCGGCACCGTCACCGCGATCGTCGAGCGTTTCGAGGGGCTGGCGCGGATCGAAGTCGACGGAGCGTCGTGCATCGCCTACCCGCAGGTGACCGGCCCTGTTGCGCTCGGAGACGAGGTGGTCGTGAACGTCCAGGCGCGCGAGCTCGTGCTCGGGTCGGGCGGCTTCGACGTCCTGTACGCGAACCTGACGCGAGGGCTCGAGCTCGCCGCCGCTCCCGAAGCGCACGTGATGAAGGTCCCGTACACGCCGCTGCAGTTCGCGGTGCGGCACGCAGAAGAGGACGCCGCGGCCGTGTCCGAGCTGGATGGGATGCCGGTCGTCTGCTGCTCGCTGCACAGCCAGCTGGCGCCGGCGTGCGCGGCGCTCGAGGGGCTGGACGTCGCATACGTCCAGGTGCCGGGCGGCGCGCTGCCGGTCCCGCTGTCCGACACGGTTCGTGCGCTTCGCGAGCGTGCGTTGGTCAAAGCGACCGCCTCCGTAGGCGCCTGCTTCGGCGGAGACGTCGAGTGCGTCACGGACGCGTCGGCGCTGGCGTGGGCGGCGCAGCAAGCGATGGACGCCGTCGTCGTGGCCCTCGGGCCGGGAATTGTCGGGACTGCGTCGAGACTCGGGCACGGCGGCGTCGCGGCTGCGGAGGCGGCGAACACGGCCGCGGCGCTCGGCGGCTCGCCAGTTCTGGCCGTGCGCGTCTCTGAAGCGGACGAGCGGGAGCGGCATCGCGGCGTCTCGCACCACACGCGCGCGGTCGTCGAGCTTTGTCTCGGCAGCGTCGCCGTCGCGTGGCCGCAAGGGCTGACGGCGCCGTCGTGGCTCGAGGCCCGGGAGGAGGTCGACATCTCCGACTGGCGCGAGGCCTGCGACGGGCTCCCGCTGTCGCACATGGGGCGCGGGCCCGACGAGGATGCCTGGTTCTTTGCGTCGGCCTACGCGGCCGGGAAGCTGGCGCGAAGCCGGGCTCGCTGATGGAGGAACGCCGGCTGGGGCCGGTCGTCGGGCTCGGTACGTGGAACACGTTCGGCGGCGACGCCGACCTGGCAGGCGAGGTCGTCGGCGCGGCGCTCGACGCGGGGGTGCGGCTGTTCGACTCCTCGCCGATGTACGGCGCGGCAGAGCGCTCGCTCGGTGCGACGCTCGAAAGTCGGCGCGACGGAACGAGCGTCGCGACCAAGATCTGGACCAACTCCGTGGAGGAGGGGCGAGCGCAGCTCAACCGGCAACTGGACTGGTTCGGTCGCGTCGAGATCGAGCAGGTTCACAACCTCGTCCTCTGGCGCGACCATCTGCCCTGGCTCGAGGAGGAGCGCGCCGCCGGCCGGATCGGCAAGCTCGGCGTGACGCACTACGACGCGCGTGCGTTCGCGGAGCTGGAGAAGGCGCTTCGCAGCGGCCGCTTCGAGACCGTCCAGATTCCGCTGAACCCGGGGGAGCGGGAGGCGGAGCAGCGGATCCTGCCGCTGGCGGCCGACCATGCCGTCCCGGTGATCGTCATGCGACCGCTCGGCGGGCCGCGTTCGTTTGCGCCGCCGTCAGAGGAGGAGCTCGCGCCGCTCCGCGAGCTCGGCGTCGAAACGTGGCCCCAGGCGCTGCTGAAGTGGGCGCTCTCTGACGAGCGGGTCGACGTCGTCATCCCGGCGACGCGCGATCCCCACCACGCCCGCGAGAACGCCCGAGCCGGCCGGCCGCCCTGGCTAGGTCCCGAAGAGCGTGCGCTCGTGGAGCGACTCGCAATCCGGTGAAACGGCCCCCTCGGTAGGGTTCGCCGCGCGATGAAGATCGGCGTCGCCAAGGAGATCAAGCCCGACGAGTACCGCGTCGCACTGACGCCCGCTGGCGCACGGGAGCTGATCCAGAGCCGGCATGAGGTCGCCGTCGAGGCCGGCGCCGGCGACGGAAGCTCCTTCCCCGACCCGTCCTACGAGGCCGTGGGCGCGCGGATCGTCTCGGCGGACGAGGTGTGGGAGGCGAGCGAGCTCGTGCTGAAGGTGAAGGAGCCGATCGAGTCGGAGTACCGGCGGCTGCGCGAGGACCTGGTTCTCTTCACGTACCTCCACATCGCTGCCGACGAGCCGCTCACCCGCGCGCTGATGGAGAGCGGGATCACGGCGGTCGCGTACGAGACGGTCGAGTCCAACGACCGGAAGCTGCCGCTGCTGGCGCCGATGAGCGAGATTGCCGGCCGCCTCGCGGCGCAGGCGGGGGCCTATTTCCTCGAGAAGCCGCTCGGAGGTCGCGGTCTGCTGCTGGGCGGCGTCGCCGGGGTGGCGCCTGGAAAGGTCGTGGTCATCGGCGGCGGCATCGTCGGCTACAACGCGGCGGTGATCGCGCTCGGCCTGGGCGCGAACGTGACGATCCTGGAGCGCTCGATCGACCGGATGCGCCACCTCGAGGAGATCCTCTCCGGCCGCGTCAGCCTCTTGATGTCATCGAGCCTGCAGATCGAGGAGTCGGTTGCGGAGGCGGATGTCGTGATCGGTGCCGTGCTCATCCCCGGTGCACTCGCTCCGAAGCTGATCACGCGGGAGACGATTGGCGCGATGAAGGACGGCGCCGTCCTCGCCGACGTCGCGATCGACCAGGGTGGCTGCGCGGAGACGTCGCGCCCAACCACCCACAGCGACCCGGTCTACGTCGTCGACGGCGTCACGCACTACTGCGTCGCGAACATGCCGGGCGCAGTGCCAATCACGTCGACGAAGGCGCTCACCAACGCCACGCTCCCGTACGTGGAGGCGATCGCCGAGCACGGACTGGTCGAGGCGGTCGCGCGCGACCACACGCTCGCGCGGGGAGTCAACGTCCTCGACGGCAAGATCACGTACGAAGCCGTCGCCGAGGCCCATGGCCTCGACTACTCGCCGCTCGACGACGTGCTTCCGCTCTCGCCCGTCTAGGCGTTTACGCCGGCTGCTGTTCTTTCTTTTTCTTGTCCTCGGGGTTCGGGCTCACCTTGACGACGAGCCACGTCACACCGGCCGCGATCGAGATCACGCACACGATGAAGATGATCAACCCGATCAGGCCCAAGACGGTCTCCACGACCGACCTAGAATAGCCCGATGTCTAGAGCCTGCGTGATCGTCCTCGACGCCGTTGGAGCCGGCGAGCTGCCCGATGCCGCCGAGTACGGAGACGAAGGCTCGGACACGCTTGGCAACGTCGCGCGCGCGGTCGGAGGGCTCGACCTCCCGAATCTGGAGGCGCTCGGGCTCGGCAACGTCGAGCCCCTCGAGGGCTGCCCGCCGCAGCCGGGAGCGCCGGCCGTCGCGGGAAGGCTCGTCGAACGCTCGAAGGGCAAGGACACAACGGCCGGGCACTGGGAGCTGATGGGCGTCGTCACCGCGCAACCGTTTCCGACCTACCCGCAGGGGTTTCCACACGATGTCATCGACCCGTTCATGCATCGGACCGGCCGCGGCGTCCTCGGGAACAAGCCGGCATCGGGGACGGAGATCATCGAGGAGCTGGGAGAAGAGCACCAGCGGACGGGCAAGTGGATCGTCTACACGTCGGCCGACTCTGTGTTCCAGGTCGCCGCGCACGAGGAGACGATCTCGGTCGAGGAGCTCTATTCCGCCTGCCGCATCGCCCGCGAGGAGATCCTCGTCGGCAAGCATGCTGTCGGGCGCGTGATTGCCCGGCCCTTCGTGGGTGAGCCGGGCAGCTACGAGCGAACGCCGAACCGCCATGACTTCTCGCTCGAGCCTAGGCGCCCGAACTACCTCTCGCTCGTGCGCGACACAGGGCAGACCGTCCACGGCGTCGGGAAGATCGGCGACATCTTCGCCGGCCAGGACATCGACGAGTCGCATCCGACCAATTCGAACCTCGACGGGATCAGGCAGACCGAAACGCTTCTCCACGAGCTCGACCGCGGCTTGATCTTCACCAACCTGGTGGAGACCGACATGCTCTGGGGCCATCGAAACGACCCCGTGAACTTCCACCGCTGCCTGCAGGACTTCGACCGCCGCCTGCCGGACCTGCTTGCGGCGCTCAATCCGGGCGACCTCCTGATCATGACGTCCGATCACGGCTGCGACCCGACGACGCCGTCCACCGACCACTCGCGCGAGCACGCTCTCCTGCTCGCTTATGTCGAGGGCAAGAACGCCAACGGCCGTATCCACGAGGGCGAGTTCGCAGACGTGGGCGCGACCGTGAACACCTGGCTCGGCGGCAAGTCTTCACGCGGAATCCCCGGCGCTGCGATCGTCGAGCCCTGAGCCGCAGGCACTCGTGATCTCTGCGGCGGAGCTGATCCAGCGCAAGCGCGACGGCGGCGAGCTCGACGAGCAGGAGATGGCTGAGCTGCTCCTCGCCTACGCGCGTGACGAGGTTCCGGACTACCAGATGTCGGCTTTCTGCATGGCGGTGTACTTCCGCGGGCTTTCGAGTGCCGAGACGCACGCGATGACGGACGCGATCATCCGAAGCGGCGAGACGATCGACCTTCACGGCGCGCTGGGTCGCAAGGTGGTCGACAAGCACTCGACCGGTGGAGTCGGCGACAAGACGTCGATCGCGGTCGGGCCGATCGTCACTGCGTGCGGCGTCCCGTTCGCGAAGATGAGCGGCCGGGGCCTGGGGCATACCGGCGGGACGCTCGACAAGCTCGAGGCGATCCCCGGCTTTCGCGTCGAGCTCGAGATCGACGAGTTCGTGGCGCAGGTGCGCGAAGCGGGCATGGCGATCATCGGCGCAAGCGCCGACCTCGTCCCCGCCGACCGGCGGCTCTACGCGCTGCGCGACGTCACGGCGACCGTCGACAACCACTCGCTGATCGCCGCGAGCATCATGTCCAAGAAGATCGCCGCCGGCGCCGACGCGATCGTGCTCGACGTCAAGGTCGGAGACGGCGCGTTCATGAAATCGCGGGAGGACGCTCAAGCGCTTGCCGAAGTCATGCTCGACCTCGGCGCACGCGCCGGCCGCGAGGTCTCGTGTCTGATCACGGACATGGACCAGCCGCTCGGAAACGCCGTCGGCAACGCGCTCGAGATCCGTGAGGCGATCGCGACGATCCGTGGGGAGGGTCCCGCCGATTTCGCCGGGCTCGTCGAGGCGGCGTCAGCGCGGCTGCTGGCCCTGTCGGATCTCGGCGTCGACGAGGAGGACGCGCGGCGCCGAATTCGGCGGGCGATGGCCGACGGCTCCGCGTTGGAGGCGTACGAGCGCTGGATCAGTGCGCAGGGCGGGGATCCAAGTGAGGACGCGCTGGACACGGCACCGGTCGTTCGGCCGGTCGAGGCGACGGCGGGCGGCTTCGTCAGTGAGCTCGGAGCCGTACGCGTCGGCCTCGCCGCCCTCCATCTCGGCGCCGGTCGCCGGACGAAGGAAGACGCGATCGACCACGCAGTCGGCGTGGTCTGCTTCAAGAAGCGCGGCGACGCGGTCGAGGTCGGCGAGCCTCTCGGCGAGGTCCATGCCCGGACCGACGAGGAGGCGGAGCGCGCGGTCGAAGAAGTCCGCACCGCCTACGCGCTCGCGCACGAGGCGCCGGCTCCGCGCCCCGTCGTCCTCGACATTCTCGGGTAACCCGGCGCCTCGGCGGCACCGCGGGCTGCCGCCGACGCACGGCTACGCTTCGGACGT
>JBKPFU010000205.1:0-4439 GCA_046728975.1 Actinomycetota bacterium
GAAGCCGGTTGGGCTCGTCTACCTGCACGCGCAGGGGCCGGACGGCGCGCTCGCCTACGAAGCCGTACTGCCCGGCGATCGGGCCGCCGTCCGAGGGCGTGCAACGGCGGCGGCGCTCCATCTCGTGCGGCGTCTTTTGACACAGAACCATGACGGTTCCGCGTGAATTCGGCTGCTAGCGTCGAGGGCCGTGAACGACTACGGCTGTTCTGCGTGCTTCGCCTGCCCGACGATGCGGTCGAGCGACTCGTCCGCTGGCAGCAGCGGACGTTCGGCCGCGCGACCGGAATCCGCCTGCTCCGGCCCGAGCAACTGCACGTCACGCTCGCCTTCCTCGGCTCTCGCCCGGCCAAGGAGGTCGAGCCGATCGCCGGCGCGCTGCGCGCTGCAGCCGCCAAGGCTGCGCCACCGACCCTCTCGGTCCAGCGTTACCGCGAGACGAGAAGCGTCGGCATGCTCGTCTACGACGACGCGGAGGGGCGTGCAACGCAGCTCGCGACCGAACTGTTCGGGCGCCTCGAGGCGCTCGGCGTCTACGAGCGCGAGCGCCGTCCGTGGCTTCCGCACGTGACGGTGATCCGCTTTCGCACGCAGCCCCGGCTGTCGCCGCGGCTGCCCGATCTCGGAGCGGTAGTGTCGTCCGAGGCGGCTGTTTACATGTCCGTCCTGCGGCCCTCGGGGGCGCAGTATCAGGTGCTCGAAACGGTAGGGCTAGGAGGTAGATGACGTTGGATCGCGAGCAAGCTCTCGACACCGCTCTGGGCCAGATCGAGCGCCAGTTCGGCAAGGGATCCGTCATGCGCATGAGCGACCAGGCGCAGGTCTCGGTTGGCGCTGTTTCGTCGGGGTCGCTCGCCCTCGACCTCGCGCTCGGCATCGGCGGCGTCCCGCGCGGACGGATCGTCGAGATCTTCGGTCCCGAGTCCTCGGGGAAGACGACGCTCGTCTACCACGTGATCGCGGAGGCACAACGCCGCGGCGGCATCTGCGCGTTCATCGACGCCGAGCACGCGATGGATCCGACGTACGCGAAGCGAATCGGCGTCAACATCGACGACCTGCTCGTCTCGCAGCCCGACACCGGCGAGCAGGCGCTCGAGATCGCCGAGCTGCTCATCCGCTCGGGAGCGCTGGCTGTGGTGGCCGTCGACTCCGTCGCGGCGTTGACGCCGAAGGCGGAGATCGAAGGGGAGATGGGGGACAGCCACGTCGGCCTGCAGGCGAGGCTGATGAGCCAGGCGCTGCGCAAGCTCGCCGGCACGCTGAACCGCACCGACACGATCTGCATCTTCACGAACCAGCTCCGGGAGAAGATCGGCGTCATGTTCGGCAACCCGGAAACGACGCCGGGCGGCCGGGCGCTGAAGTTCTACTCGTCCGTGCGCCTCGACATCCGCCGGATCGAGACGCTCAAGGAGGGCGTGGAAGCGATCGGCAACCGCGTCCGCGTCAAGGTCGTCAAGAACAAAGTCGCGCCGCCGTTCAAGCAGGCCGAGTTCGACATCATCTACGGCTCGGGCATCTCCTGGGAGGGGACCGTCCTCGACGCCGCGCTCGAGCGCAAGGTGGTCCAGAAGTCGGGCTCCTTCTACAGCTTCGACGACGAGCGGCTCGGGCAAGGACGGCAGAACGCGACGGCGTTCCTGCGCGAGCACCCCGATGTGACCGAGCAGATCCTCCTCCGCCTGCAGGCGCAGCTCGGCGAGGGTCAGATCGCCTCGGCCCGCCTGCTGCCGGCGACGGAGGGGCCGTCGGGCGCGCGCGAGGCTACGGACAAGGCCGAGGAGGAGGCTCCGGCGAATGCCGACGGTGACGGCGCTAAGGCGCGTACGGCCGGGGCGCGTGCTCGTTGAGCTCGACGGCGCGCGCTGGCGAACCTTTCCCGACGACGTAGTCGCACAGGCCGGCCTCGCAGCCGGCGGCAGCCTCGACCGGCCGCGCGCCCGCGCCCTCGCGAGGGCGCTGCGGCAGCGACGAGCCGTAGACGCGGCCGCACGCGCCCTTCGCGCGCGGGACCTCCCGAGCGGTCGGCTGGAACAGCTGCTCGCCAAGCGCGGGATCGGTCCGACCGAGCGGCGGCACGCCGTCGCGGTCCTGCGGCGCGCAGGCGCGGTCGACGACCGCAGATTCGCCTTTTCTCGCGCGGCGACTCTCGCCGAGCGTGGACTCCCTGACGCCGCCATTCGGCAGCAACTCGAGCCCGAGGGCGTGCCGTCGGAGCTGTGCGATGAGGCCATCGGCGCGCTCGAGCCCGAAGCCGTGCGGGCGGCAAGGACCGCTGCGCGGCTCGGCGGCGGCATCCGAGCGGCCCGCGCGCTGGCGCGCAGGGGGTTCGAGCAGGAGGCAATCGAGGCGGCGGTGCCGGGGCTCGTTGCAGCGGACGGCGGGTCGGCGCTAGGATACGAGTCCTAAGCTCACAATTTGCCTGCATCTTGATTGTTTCGAATCCGGTCTGACACGAGTGGCAACGACGAACAACACGACTTCACGGAGGCCGCAGCAGCGCTGAGGTAGCGGCCAAACGGGGCTAGGCGACTAGCCTCGTCACATACCGATTCGAGGCATGCCCTGGTGCGGGCGCAGAAGGAGCGCCCCATGGACATCGTCATCGGAATTCTGGTCGGCGTCGCGGTCGGGGCGGCGGTGGCCGTCTTCGCGCTCCACGCGCTCACCGGAACGAGGCTCGCCGCGGCTCGCCGGACGCGCCAGCTCCTACTCGCCGAGGCGCGACGAGAGGCGGATGCGCTTCGTCGCGAGGCTCAGATCGAAGCTCGCGAGCAAGCCGTGAAGCTCCGCGCCGACGTCGAGGAGGAGGTCGGTGAGAGGCGCGCGGAGATCATCAAGATCGAGGAGCGGGTGCTCGCCAACGAAGACGACATCGACCGCAAGCTGACGGAGCTGACGCGGCGCGAGCAGGGGATCGCCGATCGCGAGGAGCACACCAAGCGGCTCCAGGAGGAGTTCAAGCAGGCAAAGGAGGCCGAGCGAAAAGAGCTCGAGCGAATCTCGGGTCTCACCATGAGCGAGGCCAAAGCCCAGCTCTTCGACCGGTCAGAGGAGCTGATCCGGCACGAGCTCGCGAGGCGCGTCCGTCAGCTCGAGGAAGAGGCGCATACGGAGTCGAAGCGCCGCGCGCGGAACCTCATCGCCGATGCGTTGCAGCGCGTCGCTGCGAACCACGCAGCGGAAACGACGGTTTCACTCGTCGAGCTCCCGTCGGATGACATGAAGGGACGGATCATCGGCCGCGAGGGTCGGAACATCCGCACGCTCGAGCACCTGACCGGCGTCGATTTCATCATCGACGACACCCCGCAGGCGGTCGTCCTGTCCTCCTTCGACGGCATCCGGCGCGAGATCGCGAAGCTGACCCTGGCGAAGCTGATCGAGGACGGCCGCATCCATCCGGCGCGGATCGAGGAGATGTATTACCAGTCGAAGGCGGAGATGGAGGATCACGTTCGCCACGCCGGCGAGCAGGCCGTGTTCGAGGCGAACTGCGGGCAGTTCAACGAGGAGCTGGTGAAGATCCTGGGGCGCCTGCGTTTTCGCACGAGCTACGGCCAGAACGTGCTCAAGCACACGCTCGAGGTCGTCCACCTCGCGGGCATCATGGCGGCTGAGCTGGAGGCGAGCGTCAAGACGACGAAGCGCGCGGCGCTGCTGCACGACCTCGGCAAGGCGCTTACGCACGAGGTCGAGGGTTCGCATGCGCTGATCTCGGGCCAGTACGCCCGTCGCTACGGAGAGTCGGAGGCCGTCGTGCACGCGATCGAGGCGCACCACTACGAGGTGCAGCCGCAGACCGTCGAGGCCGTCCTGCTGATCGCCGCCGACGCGATCTCCGCGTCCCGGCCCGGAGCAAGGGGCGAGAGCCTGGAGCACTACATCAAGCGCCTCGAGGCGCTGGAAGAGCTCGCCGGCCATCACCGTGGCGTCGAGAAGGTGTACGCGCTCCAAGCCGGGCGGGAGATCCGCGTGATGGTCAAGCCGAAAGAGGTCAACGACGAACAGGCCGCCTTGCTCTCCCACGAGATCGCCCGGGAGATCGAGGATCAGCTCGAGTACCCCGGTCAGATCAAGGTGACGGTGATCCGCGAGAGCCGTGCCATCGACGTGGCAAAGAACGTCACCAACGGCGGCGCTCAGGCCGACCAGGTCACCCAGCCCGAGCCACGCGTGGAGCCGGGACAGGCGGCCTAGCTGCGCTTGGCCAAAGCGGCCGCGGCCCCGAGGCCGACGTAGACGACGCCCGAGCCGTACTGCAGGACACTGCGCCTGCGTCGCAGCAGCCCGCCGACGGTTCCCGCCGCGAGCGCGTAGAGCGAGTCGCTGACGAGGCCGAGCCCCACGAAGGTGAGCCCCAGCACGAGCACCTGTGACCAGACGCTTCCGCGGTCGGTGTCGACGAACTGGGGCAGAAAGGCGAGGAAGAAAAG
>JBKPFU010000206.1:0-4690 GCA_046728975.1 Actinomycetota bacterium
GCTGGCGCTTCGCGCCTACGGCGAGGTGGTCGAGGGACGGTTCGCCTCCGCCGTCGTCAGCGCCTCGGAAGGGCTGCGGCTGGCGAGCGAGACCGGCCAGCAAAACACCGCCGCCTTTCACCAGGCGATCCTGGCGTGGGCCGCAGCTCGTTTCGGCAAGGAAGAGGACTGTCGCGCCGGGGTCGCCGAGGTCCTTGCGGTTGCGCGCGAGCGCGGACTTGGAATCCATACGGGAATCGGGCTGTTGGCGCTCGGAGAACTCGAGCTCGCCTCAGGACGCCCGAGCGAGAGCCTCAATCATCTTGAGGCGATCTGGGAAGCCGGACCGGGCTCGGGCAGTGTGTCGGTCAAGCTAATAGGCGTCCCCGATCTCGTCGAGGCGGCCTCCCGTGTAGGAACGCTCGAGCGGGCGCGTCGGGCGTTTTCGTTCTACGAGAACTGGGTGACGAGCACCGGCTCGCGCTTCGAACTACCCGTTCTCTGCCGGTGTCGGGGACTGCTCTCACCCGACTCGTCGGCTGGGGATCACTTTAGGGAGGCGCTTCGGCTTCACGCCCACGGCGAGCGACCGTTCGAGCGAGCCCGGACCGAGCTGGTCTATGGCGAGATGCTCCGCCGTGGTCGTCACCCGAAGGAGGCGCGTGAACATCTCCGGATCGCGCTCGAGCTATTCGAACAGCTGGGGGCAACGGCCTGGGCCGAGCGCGCCCGCACCGAGCTCCGTGGAAGCGGCGAGACGGCGCGCAAACGTGACCCGAGCACGATCGACCAGCTGACACCCCAGGAACTGCAGATCGCGCGCATCGTCGCCGGCGGCGCTTCGAACAAAGAAGCGGCTGCGCAGCTCTTCCTCAGCCCGCGCACGATCGAGTTCCACCTCCGGCATGTGTTCGCCAAGCTCGGGATCACGTCGCGGGCGCAGCTCGCCGGCCTGCCCCTCGGAGCCGAGCGCCCGGGCGCGCAGCTTGCGGCTGCAGCACCGTGAGCGCAAGGAGGTAGGCGACGGCGACGACGAACGTGCCGGCGGCTGCGTCGACCAGGAAGTGGTTCCCGGTCGCGACGATCACCAGCAGAACGAGCAACGGGTAGGCGGCACCGGCAACGCGGAGCAGGCGCGCGCGCGCATGCCTGGCGAGCGTCGCGCCGACAACCAGCGCGTACCCCATGTGCAGGCTCGGCACCGCTGCGAACGGGTTGTACAGCGAGCTGATCAGCCCCTTGTTCAGGTCGATATGCCGGCTCGAGACCGTGTCCGCGAGACCGATCGCGGCCAGCCGCGGCGGCGCGGTCGGGAAGGAAACGAAGACCGCGAGCGCGATCGCGCTCGCGATGAACAGCGTGGTTCGAATGCGTGCGTATGCGTCTGGTCGCCGTTGGTGAAGCCAGAGGAGCAGCGCCGCCGTCACAGAGAGGTGAAGCGTCAGATACGCCGCCCCGAGCAATCCCATCAGACCGGGCACCGTCTGCGCCGCGTGTTGGACGTTCGGCTCGACGAAGACGTGCAACCCGCGCTCGAGCGATGTCACCGCCCGCGCGTGCTCGAACGCGACTCGTCTGCTTCCCGCGATCAGGCCGCGGCTCGCTTCGTAGGCGGCGTACAGGAGCAAGACGCTCGCCGCCTCGATGCGGAGCGAGTGGCGGGTGGCGAGGAAGCGGCGCATGATCAGGCTGCTGCCTCGACGCGACCTGCAGAGAGCCGCTCAGCTGCGCGGCGGACGGCGTCCTCGTCGAGCCGGTACGGGGTTGCGTTGGGAATCTCGAACTCGGAGCCGACGATCGAGCGGAGGCCGAGCTCGTGCGCGACGACGAGCGTGACGGCTTCCGGCCGTTCGAGCAGACGATGCAGAGCGTTCGCGTAACGCCGGACGGTCTCGTCGAGGCTCTCGCCCATCGGGAAGCGATCGCTGCGCGCGTGGTGCTCGCGCCAGCTCCAGTAGGCCTCGATCGGTGCGCCGTCGAAGATGCCGGCGCGCACGTCGTCGAGGTCCGGCTCGACCAAGATCGGAATGTCTCTTCCCTCGAGGGCGAGCGCGGCTGTTTCCCGGGTGCGGAGGAAACTTGTGACCACCGCCAGGTCGATGTCGAGATCGGCGAGCTGCACACCGAGTTGACGCGCCTGCTCGCGACCGTGTGACGTGAGCGCGATTGGGCGCGCGGGGTCGCTGCTGAGCATGTGCTCGGCATTCGCCGCGGACTCGGCGTGGCGGGCGAAGACGAAGAGGCGCATCGCATGTCACGCGGCTCTCGTGCGTCGGCGCGAGGCAATGAGGTCGATGACGTTGGCGTACGAATCTCTGAACCGTGCGATGCCGTCCCGCTCGAGCTCGTCGGTCAGCCGCCGGAGGTCGATGCCAGCGGAGGCGAGAACGTCGAAAGTGCGGCGCGCGGCATCGACGCCCCTTGGCAGGGTGGGCTTGACGCGTCCGTGGTCCTCGAACGCCGCCAAGGTCGGTTCGGGCAGGGTCGTGACCGTGCCGGGGCCGATGAGTTCTTCCACGTAGCGGATGTCCCGGTAGCGCGGATCCTTGGCCGAGGTGGACGCCCACAGAGGGCGTTGCGGGATGGCGCCGTAGGCGCGGAGCGCCTCCCAGCGCGGACCGTGGAACGCCTCCTGGAAGTGCTGGTAGGCCAGCTTCGCGCTGGCGATCCCCAGTTGTCCGCGGAGCTTCAGCGCCGAACGCGATGCGTCCTGCTCCAGCAAGCGGTCGGCCGCGGTGTCGAGCCGCGCGATGAAGAAGCTCGCGACCGAGTGGATCGTCGTCAGGTCGCGGCCGGCATCTGCGGCGCGTCGCAGGCCTCGCAGGTAGGCCTCGACAACGGCGGCGTAGCGCTCGAGAGAGAAGATGAGCGTGACGTTGATGCTGTGACCGAGCGCAATCGATTCTTCGATCGCGACGATGCCGGCCTCGGTCGCGGGGATCTTTAGGAGCACATTGGGCAGCGGGAGGTCTTCGTGCAGCCGGCGCACCTCCGCGACTGTGCCGTTCGTGCTCCAGGCCAGTGCGGGGTCGACTTCCCAGGAGACGTAGCCGTCGGTGCCACGCGTGCCGTACCAAACCGGTGAGAGGTGTTCGGCCGCGACGCGCACGTCTGTCGCGGCGATCACCTCGAACGTCTGCTTCGCTGTGAGTCCGGCGCCGACCAGCCTCTCGATCGCGTCGTCGTAGGCGCTACTTGTGGAGATCGCCCGCTCGAGGATCGTCGGGTTCGTGGTGACCCCGGTGACCGCGTGCTCGGTGATCAGCCTCTCCAGGCCTCCGGAGAGGAGGAGGTCGCGGGAGAGCCAGTCGATCCAGACGGATTGGCCCTGGTCTGCGAGTTGCGCCAGGCGTGAGGTGGTCACCATGGCGTTGCTCCGATCAGTGAGTCGACGGCGTGAGCGATTGCTTCGGCGTCGATGCCGGCGGTGTGCAGGAGCTCGGCGGGGTGGCCCGAGCCAGGAAGCTCGCGGACGGCGAGCTTGACGGCGTGAACGGTGAGCCCGGAGTCGGCGAGCGCCGAGAGCGCGGCGTCGCCGAGGCCGCCTTCCGGCCAGTGATCCTCGACGGTGACGAGGCGTCCGCCGGTCGCGTTCACCGATTCGAGTAGCGCCTGGCGGTCGATCGGCTTGACCGAGTAGAGGTCGAGCACGCGGACGCGGATCCCTTCGTCTGCGAGCAGCTCGCTCGCCTTGACCGCCTCGTGCACGGTGATTCCAGCGGCGGCGACGGTGACGTCGTCGTCGGCCGTGGCGCGCAGGAGTCGGCTGCCGCCGATCGAGAAGCTCGTGTCAGCGGGGTAGATGACGGGTGTGTCGGCGCGGGTGGTGCGCAGGTAGGTGATACCGGGGTTGTTTGCGGCGAGCTCGACGAGCTTGGCAGTCTGGTTCGCGTCGCTCGGGTAGAGGACAGTGCTGCCGTGGACGGCGCGAAACATCGCGAGGTCTTCGAGCGCCATTTGCGAGGGGCCGTCCTCGCCGGTCGCGACGCCGGCGTGCGAGCCGACGATGCGCAGGGAGGCGCGACTGATCGCGGCCATGCGGATGAAGTCGTAGGCGCGGCTGAAGAAGGCGGCGAAGGCGGAGGCGAACGGCTTCAGGCCGCGGACGCCGAAGCCGATCGCGGCGGCGATCATCTGCTGCTCGGCGACGAACATCTCGAAGAAGCGCTCCGGGTGCCGCTCGGCGAAGAGGCCGGAGAAGGTTGAGTTGGAGACCTCGCCGTCCATCGCGACGACGTCGTCGCGGGCGTCGCCGAGCGTGGCCAGGGCTTCGCCGTACGCGCGCCGGGTCGACTTCAGCGTCCCGAGCTCGTAGGCCGGCAACGTTACGGGCGCGGCCTCGTAGTGGCGTCGCGGCGGCTCGCCCGGAGGGAGGCTCGGCGTGATGTGGATCTCGCGGATCCCGCCGAGCTCGGCGATTGCGGCCTCAGTGTCGGGGAGGACTTTTCCGTGCCAGCCGGGTTGGTTCTCGACCGCGGCAACGCCCTTGCCTTTGACCGTGCGCGCGACGATCAGGCTCGGACGGTTGGACGCGGCGGTTGCCAGTGTGTACGCCTTGTCGATCGCGTCGACGTCGTGGCCGTCGACGGCTATCGCCGCCCAGCCGAAGGAGCGGGCTCGGTCGAGGTAAGAGTCGAGATCCCAGCCGTGCATTGTTTCGCCGCTCTGGCCGAGCCGGTTGACGTCGAGGATCACGGTCAGGTTGTCGAGC
>JBKPFU010000207.1:0-6754 GCA_046728975.1 Actinomycetota bacterium
AGCTCGTGTTCGCGGTCCGGTTCCTCGACGCCGTGCACGACCGGGAAGGCGCCGCGCCGGCCCTGCTGAGACGCCTCGGCGAGTACGTCCCCGACGATGGCCGGTTGCCGGTGGTGGGCGGTCGTCCCGACGAGGCTTTGCTGCCCCTCGACCTCGCTCCCGAGCCCGGTCGACCCGCGCGAGCCATCCTCGACGAGGCGGCGGTCGCCGCCGACCTCGAACGGCTCGCGAGCGAACAGCGCAGGGACGGCGGGTGGTCGGTCGACTTCCAGAGCTACTCACCGGCTGCGGCGCTGGAGTGGCGCGGCTATGCGACGGTGCGCGCGGTCACCGTCATACGCGACAACGGCATCATCGACATCCCGGCTGCGCAAAGCAGCGGTCGCTAAGCCGCCTAGAGCGCCTGAACGCCCTTCACGACCGTCAAGAGGATGATCAGCGGGGCGAGGCCCCTCTGGCCGAGCGGGAGCCACTACCGGCGATCAGCGCCAGGGGGGATGTAGAGCGCGAACGAAGTGACGTTGGACGCCATGGCCGCGCAGCCGGCGACGAACGAGCGCTCGACGTGGGAGGGGTCGTCGGTGATGGTGGCGGATACTGCGGCGTCATTCCGTAGCGTTCAAGGGTGTTGATCGATTTCGCGGTCCGACGGCTGAGCGCCGCCCTTTTAGTTCTTGGCGCGTCGATTGCGGCGGCAGCCTCTGCGCCTCCGCCGCCGAACGCGGCAATCCCGCGCGACCCCGCGCGGCTCGCAAGCACTCTGACCACGACGGACGCGGCGCTTCGCGGCGCCATCGATGCCTGGACGTTGCGCGGCGCGAGCCGTCGCCCTGTGACGCTGTACGCGCTGTACGAGCAGCGGATCTACCTCGTGCTCGCGCAGCGCCCGGCGCTCTCGCGGCGGACGATCTCACGCCTGCGCCCCCGTCTCGCGCGCGACGCTCGCGACAACGTGGTCGCGAAGCGTGAGCTCTGGCGGATCACGCCGACGAGCCGCTTGCGCCGGTTCAGAACGGGCCCGTCGCTCCCGGCGCCGGTCCTTCTGCGCTACTACCGCGAGGCCGAGCGGCGCTTCGAGGTTAGCCGGCAGGTGCTCGCCGCCATCAACCTCGTCGAGTCGTCGTTCAACAAGCTCCGCAACGCGAGCGCGACCGGCGCGCAGGGCCCGATGCAGTTCATGCCGGCCACGTGGCGCGCATACGGGATGGGCGGGGACGTCCACGATCCTCACGACGCGATCATGGGCGCCGCGAACTACCTGCGCGCGAACGGCGCGCCGCAGAACTACCGGCGTGCCCTCTACCGGTACAACCCGTCGCCCTTGTACGTCGACGCGATCCTCCGCTACGCGGCGCGCATCAAGCGCGACCGGCACGCGTTCTACGAGTACTACAGCTGGCAGGTGTTCGTTCGGACGCCGAACGGCCTCCGTCGGCTGACCGGGCCGCGTTAGGCGCGAAGAACGACTTCGAGCGCGGTCCCGCGGCCGGGCTTCGAGTCGAGGCGGAAGCCGCCGCCGATGCTCGCGGTGCGCGCCTTCATGTTCTTCAGGCCCTGCCCCGGCGTGACCGACTCGTCGTCGAACCCCGAGCCGTCGTCGACGACGGTCACGACCCGCTCCTCGCCGCGCATGCCGATTCGAACGTCCGCTCGGCGCGCGCCGGCGTGCTTCCGCGCGTTCGCGAGCCCTTCCTGAACGATGCGGAAGACCACGATCTGCTCGTCCGGCGCCAGGTGGACGTCGGCGTCGATCTCCAGATCGACCTCGAGCCGGCCGTCGGAGGTCAGGAAGTCGACATACCGGCGAAGTGCGGCGTCGAACGGGGCCGTCCCGCTCGCGGACGAGAGCGCGAGGATCGCGAACCTCGCTTCCTGCTGGGCCGCGGTTGCGGCTTGCTTCAGGTCGGGGATCGTCGTCTCGGGCGGCGCGCCGTTCTCGAGCATCGTGGCGTGCGTGGAGACCGCGAACAGGTACTGCGCCAGGCCGTCGTGTATCTCGCGCGCAACCCGCGCGCGCTCCTCGGCGACGGCGCGCCCGAACTCGGCGAAGCGGATCGCCCGCCAGACGCCGACGAGCAGCACCGCGTAGGACAGCAGCCGGAGGAAGTCGCCCTGCGAGACGAACCGGCTGGAGACGAGCGGCGTGAAGACGTAGTGCAGCTCAGCAAAGACCGCTAGCGTCGCCCCTAGGGCGAGCCAGCGGTCGAGATCCTGTCCGCGAGAGCGATAGCGCAGGCCGAACCCGATGCCGGCGAGCAGGCTCACGAGCGCCTGCGCGGCCAGGGCGGCGGTGAGCATGAACGGCTGCTCGTCGCCGCGGCCAGGAGCGAGCGGCGGCAGAATCGTGCCGAGCGAGCGGGCCAGCGTCCAGATCACGACGAGGCCGACGCCGACGGCGAACAGAGCTTCGAACAACGCGGTGCGCCGCGCTGTCACGCGCGCTCCGCGGGCAAATGGCGCCGCCGCGATCAGCGTTCCCGCGAGCAGGCGGCCGCCGACACCGGCCCACGCCTCGTCGCGATGGAGCGGTTGCCCGCCCAGGAGCGGCGTGATCGCGAAGAAGAGCGTCGCCGCCGCCGCCGCCGAGAAGCCGGCGCACAGCAAGAGATCGAGGCGACGCCCGTCGACCGAGAAGCGGACGCCGGCGAGCACTGCCACGAGGACGGCTGCAAGCGCCACCGCCGTGTCGAGCACGAGCCGGAACTGGGGCAACTCGTAGGTCGAGCGCAGCGTCGGATAGGCGACGAAGAGCGCCAGGGCTGCGCCGAGCAGCCCCAGGAGGAGCACTTCGCCCCAGAGCCAAGCCTGGTATTCGTTTTCTTGGCGCCGCACATTGACCCTTTTCGGCAGGACACTCGCGGCCGATAAGCGTCTGCGAGGCGATGAGCTTGCGAATCCTGATCGTCGACGACCATCCGCTGACGCGCGATGCGCTCGCCGCGCTGCTCGGCCAGAACGGCTTCGAGGTCGTCGGCCAGGCCGCCGACGGCGAGGAGGCGATCGAGCTCGCGCGCCGCCTGCAGCCGGCTCTGGTGCTCCTCGACGTGACGATGCCGGGCCTTGACGGGCTCGGCGCGCTGCCGCGGTTGCGCGACGCCGCGCCGGAATGCGAGGTCGTCGTGCTGACCGCGTCGGGGACGGAAGACAAGCTGCTCGCCGCGATCCGCGGCGGGGCCGCCGGCTACCTGCTCAAGACCGAGCCACCGGAGCGGATCGTCGACTTCCTGCGCGGTGTCGCGCAGGGCGAGGCAGCCCTCTCCGGCGAGATCGCGCGGCGGCTGCTCGAGCAGGTCCGCGAGGGAAACGGGCGCGGTTCGGGGGTTCCTGACGAGATCGCCGCGGCTCTTAGCGCCCGAGAGGTCGAGGTCCTGCTCCTACTCGACGACCATCTCGGGACAGACGAAATCGCGAAGCGCCTCTTCATCTCGGAGCACACGGTCCGCTCGCACGTGAAGAGCCTGCTGCGCAAGCTCGGGGTTTCCTCGCGCCGCGAGGCGCTCGAGGCGCTGACGCTCGCGCGCTCGTAGCGACGCATTCACTCACCATGGGTGAGTCGAATCACCCGCGCTGCGGGAGGCCGGGGTCATGAGAGGCCGCGCGCCCGCGCCGATATCGGGAGCGACACTCCTCCTGAACAGTGTCTGGAGCGCGGTGGCTCTGTGCTTCCTCGGCGATACGGCCGGCCTTCGATCAGAGGCCGGCCGTTTCATTGAACCCGTCCAACGCGGCGCGAACGAGCGTAGGGAGCGCCTCGACGTTGTAGCCGCCCTCCAGCACCGCGGCGACGCGCGGCGCGAGCGCCGCCGAGTGGCGCGCGAGAGCCCTGAACCCAGCCTCCGTGACACGCATGCCTCCGAGCGGATCGTCCTCATAGGCGTCGAAGCCCGCGGAGACGAGCACGAGCTCGGGCTCGAACGCGGTCACCACCGGCTCGACGAACCTCACGAACGCGGCCTCGTGCTGATCGTCGCCGGCCCCCGCCGGAAGCTGCACGTTCACCGTCGTCTCGTTGCCCTCGCCCGGGCCGCCGGTGCCGGGATAGAACGGCCACCGGTGGATGGACACGTACAAGATCGTGGGGTCGTCCCAGAACATGTCCTGGGTCCCGTTGCCGTGGTGGACGTCCCAGTCCACGATCGCGACGCGCTTCACACCGAGCTCGGTCTGCGCGAACCGCGCGGCGATCGCGACGTTGTTGAACAGGCAGAACCCCATCGCGCGGTCGGGCAGCGCGTGGTGGCCCGGCGGCCGTACGAGCGCGAACCCTCGCATTTCCGCGGCCTGGCAGGAAGCTCCCGCGGCCAGGAGCGCGGCCTCGTAGCTCGTCCCGGAGCAGATGGTGTCCGGGTCGAGCCACGTCGGCTCCGAGATCGACCTGACGAGCCCTATGAACTCGCGCGTGTGACACAGCTCGAGCGCTGAACCCGCCGCCGGCGGGACCTCCCGCACCTCGAGAGCCGCGAGAAGGGCCGCGAGCCGGGCTTCCGACTCGGGATGCGCGCCCGTCGGATGCAGGCGCGCGAAGTCCGGGTGGCTCAGGAGCTCGATCGCCTGACCGCGTCCGCTAGCGTCGCGAGCTCCACCCCGCGCTGCGCCCGGCCGACGAGGTAGCAGAGCAGCGGCGCGTTCGTCCGCTCGCCGCTGTCATGCGCCGCGATGCGGGCGAGGTCGAGGAGGGTGCGCGTCGCCTCCTCGTCGAGCTCGAGCTCGTCCGGAGGAACCCCCGCTGCGCGCGCCACCGCGTCCCGCGCCTCGGTCAGCCACTGGTCCACGGCGGCGATCTTAGTCCTGGGCCCTGGCCGCGAGCCGCTCCGCGAGCTGGTTGATGCCCCAGCTGCGAACGAGAGCGGACGCCTCCGCCCAGGCAGGGTTCTGATCCTGAGGGAGGATAGGGAGGGGAGCGGAGGCGTCCAGCGTCGCGATTCGACGGTAGAGCCGGAGTTCCTCCGCGTGCGCCGCAAAACGTCCGGCGGCCAGAGCCTCCTCGAGCGAGCCGTACTGGCGGAGGATCTCGGCCGCCTTCTTCGGGCCGACGCCGGGCATGCCCGGCAAGCGGTCGGAGGGGTCGCCGCGGAGTGCGATGAAGTCGGGCACCTGGCTCGGCTCTACCCCGTACCGCTCCCGCACCTCATCGGGGCCGATTCGCGTGAGCTCCGAGACGCCGCGCACCGGTTGCAGGATGGTCGTCTTCTCGCTCGCCAGCTGGAAGGCGTCGCGATCCGACGTCGCCACGAGGACGGAGCCGCCGGCCTTCTCCTCCGCGGCGGCCGCGGCCGCGAGGAAATCGTCGGCCTCGTAGCCGCCTTCTTTGACACGCGCGAACCCCATCGCCTCGACGAGCTCCGGGAGCAGCGCCAGCTGCTCCAGCAGGTCGTCGTCGAACTGCCGCCCCGCCTGGTACCCGTCGAAGGCCTCGTGCCGGTAGGTCGGGGTCTCGAGCGAATCCCAGGCGACGAGGATCGCGCGCGGGCCCTCGTCGTCCCAGAGGCGAAGGAGCATGTTCGCGAAGCCGATGATGGCGCCGGCCGGCTTCGAACCGCCGGCGCGGCGGATCGTCTTCGGCAGCGCGTGGTACGCGCGGTGGGCGAGCGAGTCGCCGTCGATTGCGAGCAGCGGCCTAGCCAAGTGCAGCCTCCAGCTTGCCGATCTCCTCGATAAGGCGCTCCGTTGCCGCCTCGGCCGCCTGCTTCGTGCCGAGCTGACGCAGATCGTCAACAGGCACCGGCGGGCCGTAGCGCACGCGCATCGGCCCGAGCCGCGACAGTCGATCCGTGCCCTTGATCGCCGCGGGCACGAGCGGCGCGTCCGCCGCGAGCGCGATCCGCGCCGCGCCGGTATGAGTCTTCGGCCGGTACTTCTTGCGCAGGCCTTTCGTGCGCCGCGTCCCCTCCGGGAACATGACCACGATCTCACCGGAGCGGACGAGCTGGATCGCCGTCTCCATCGCCTCGCGGTCGCCCTCGCCGCGGCGCACCGGGAAGGCGCCGCCCTTCCTCAGCACAGGGGTGAGCAGTGGGTTGAACAGCTCCGATTTCGCCATGAAGCGGAGCTGCCGCTTGGGGAAGAGCGGCATCCCGAGCGGCCAGGGATCCATGTTCGAGAGATGGTTTGCCGCAAGCACGAAGCCACCCTCGGGAAGGTGTTCAACCCCCTCCGCGCGCAGCCGATAAAGGCCCCTGATGACCGGCCAGCTCAGCACCCCCGCAAGCAGGTAAACCGGCGGCAGCACACGAAAGATCGTCACAGATTCCGCTCGATTGAGCGTTTTGGACGTTCGCTATGGTGATTTCGCGATGAAGACATTGGTTGTTGCAGAGAAGCCTTCGGTCGCCCGCGACCTCGCGGACGCGCTGCCGGGCTCCTTCAAGAAGGAGGGCGGCAAGGAGGCGACCCACTACGAGTCGGACGACTACATCGTCACGTTCGCGGTCGGCCACCTGGTCGAGCTCGTCGACCCCGAGGTGTACGACGAGAAGCTGAAAAAGTGGCGGATGGCCGACCTCCCGATCGTCCCGGAGGAATTCAAGCTCCAGGCCCGCGACGCCAAGGCGAAGAAACAGCTGAAGGCGATCCACAAGCTGATGAAGCGCGACGACGTCGATCGGATCGTCAACGCCTGCGACGCCGGCCGCGAGGGCGAGCTGATCTTCGCCTACATCTACGAGATGGCCGAGATCGACAAGCCGGTCGAGCGCCTGTGGATCAACTCGATGACGAAGCAGGCGATCCGCGAGGGCTTCGAGAAGCTGCGCCC
>JBKPFU010000208.1:0-39586 GCA_046728975.1 Actinomycetota bacterium
CGGAGCCGCGCCCCGAGGCGGCAAGCGCGGCTCGCCTGAGCAGCGTCGTCCCCCGACCAGGAGGTTGGCGACAGCTTCCGACGGCCGCCGACCGTCGATCGAAGTGGTACTCAGTGGCGAGGCACGGGCTGCCTGAAGAGCCCGGAGCGGCGAGGTCGCACCAGGCTCGCACCAGCGCGAGAAACGCGACTACCCGCGGCGACTGGCGACAGGCGCAAACCCGCTCCACTACGTGGAATCCCGCACGGATCGACCCCTCCTCACGTTCATGGTAAGGAATGCGATGAAGGAGGGCCTCCCCGGCTCGCAGGCTCCGGTCTGTCAGCTAGGAGCTACCGAGAGGAGGCCCGACTTCAATGTTGCAAGCCGGTTTGGATCTCAGCCGTAGGCGCCTCGACTTCCACCTGCTCAACGAGGGCGGCGAGACCGTCGAGGTGGGCGTGGCGCCACCTGATGCCGATGGTCTGCGCTTCCTCGCCGAGCGGTAGGCGGCCACGGTCGGCCGGTGCGGGCGGGGCGGCGATCGAGTCGATGAACGGCGCACGCTTCGTCCACGACCAGCTCGAGCTTCGCGGCTGGGAGGTGCAGATCGCGGACGCGCTGAAGGTGAAGGGGCTCGCCCCGCTCGCCTGCAAGACCGACCGCGCATCGACGCCTGGGTGCTGGCCGAGCTCTCCCGCCGCCGGCTGGTGCCGGCGATCTGGCTGCCCGACCCGCACGTGCGCGCGGAGCGTGAGCGCGCCCGCTGGCGGCTGCACCTCGTCCGCCGACCGTGCCCGGGATCGGCTGGGTGCTCGCCTACACGATCGCCGCCGAGATCGGCGACATCGGCCGCTTCGGCTCGGCCACCAAGCTGAGCGGCTACACCGGCCTGTGCCCGCGCGTCTACCAGTCACGACGCCGCCGATGTCGCTCCAACTCGAACGCGGGGATACGCCGGGCCGGCAGCTCGTCCTCGAACTCGCGGCGCCGACCTACCTCGCGCATGTCGCGGAGGTGCGTGTCCCGCACCCACGGTCGTAGCGTCTAGCCGTCCGAAAGCCGTGCCGTGAGCGCGGCAAGCACCTTGTTTGGCGTCAAGGCGTCAGCGCCCGGCTGCCCGAGCGTCGCAGGTTGTTCCCCTTCACGAAGGAGCGGCCTGCTTCGCGACGTGCGGGGCTTCCGGTCGCTTGCTAACAAGTGGCGTTTGTACCCGCCGCGCAGCGGTGGGCAGTGCGACTTCGGACCGTTGCCTTGGATCTCGCGACGGCAGGAGACTTCGTGTGTATGCGAATGACCGACTTGGATCGCGGCCTACTTCTTCTTGCCGCTCTTCTTTCTGCCTTGGCTCTTCTCGCCCTTGCCGGGCTTGGCCTTGCCACGCTGTTGGTTGACGAACTTCACGCATTGGCCCTGGTTCTTGAACAACACTCCGTCGATGTGGAAGCGTGTCCAGCCACCCTTTTTGCAATCGCGTTTGGTCAGCGGGATCACGTCGGCGTTGAAGCGCACGTCGTCGATCGCGAAGGAGTCGCCAAAGGCTGACGACGGTCCAAAAGTGATCGAGGAGATGTCTGCTTCCGACCGCGCGAAGCCGACCCAGATCCCGCACCCATTGATCGTGCAGGTCGGACGAGTCGGCAGCTGGGTCCGCAGAACGACCAGCGTCTCCAGCACCTTGCCGCCGGCGCCCCGGGCGGTCACCGTGTAGTCGCCCAGCGGGGCGATATCCGAGAAGAACGCCCCTGCGATGTCCGTCGGCAGCGTGAAAGTCGCGGTGATCCCCGCCACCGTCGGAGCCGGTGCGCCACCCTCTGTGGACCCAGTAAGCACGCCGTTGCCCGAGTTCGCCCTATAGCCGAACAGGAACGGGACGTTGTCGATCCGCGGTCGGCCGCCACCCGGTTGCCCGAACGTCACACCCAACGATCTGTACTGCATCGAGATCAGGGCGCCCTCGGCCTGGCCCTCGAAACCAATCACCGTGTCGGCCGCCGGTGCCACCGGTGACGGGCCGGGAACCACGACCGGGGACGCAGACGCGACCACCGCCGCCATGAGGGCGCACGCTGCCGCACCAGCAACAACTATGTACCTCATGTTTCCTCTCCTCTCATCGAGCGTCCATCTCCACGGGAGCCACGTCATGAATCCCTCCCCTCTCGAAACTCGGACGAACAACGTCGCGCCCTGTCCGCACAGAGGCCCGGTCGGGAGACGGAGGGGCCGCAGAAACCTCGGCGGCTACCCACCGGGTCTTGCGCTTACCGGGAGTGTCTCAGTTTGCGTCCAATAGTCAAGGAAGCGAGGGAGCTGGCCCGCTCGTCATCAGCGCCCGCCTCTTAATCTGGTTGGCGTCATATTCGTGAGGACCGCGCGCAGGTACTCCTCGCTGTCGGGAACAAGGTGACCGCAAGTCTGCGAGATCATCTCGACGCTCGTGCCCACTGCCTCGTCCATTGCGAACTCGATGAACCGTGAACTGGTTTGTCCAGTAAATCGATCGTCCGAAGAGAGAACGGTGGCGAGGCTGGAAGTGAACCTGGCCGGGATTGGAAGGACCCGGGCTGCCGCCTACTTCAGGAGTTCCATAGGAATGGCTCGTACGAATAGAGCGAGAGCGGGAACTCGTTCGGTCTGACGAGCCCGGTGATCCTGAGCAGGTACAACCCGTACTTCTCGTTGCAGCTGAGGCCGACGTCAACCGGATGGCCGCGGTAGACGCCGACGACGCCAACCGACCACGGCGGCGGCGACCCACAGGAGTTAAGGATCCCGTACACGATCCTTCGCGTTCTCAGTAGTCCCGCCAGAGCGCGTGACACGCGGCCTTCGGATTCGCGACGTCGCCTCCGCGCGGTTCGCATTCGAGGTAGGCGACTCGCGTGAAGTCGTCATAGCTGGAGCTCTCGTACTCGTAGTAGGTGGTCTCCAGCCGGATCTTCGCCGCCGTCGACTTGCCGGCCGCCGAGCTCGCGGCGAGGGCAAGGACGCTGACGGCGCAGACGACCAGCCGCAGAGGGATCAGGCGCGCCAAACCTTCAGACGGCCTCGAACATACCCTCCTGGAGCTCGAAAATCCGTTCCGAAAACCTAGAGGCTGCTCCAAGGAGGACGAGGAGGAGGCGACCTAGGCCGCCGCGGACGGGCCGACTGTCGATTCCTCGGCATCCGGTTTACCGTACCCGTAGACCCACAAAATCCCTGCAAACGGGCGCTTGTGACACGTCCGCGCCGCAACGACCCATCTGCGCCCTCCGTTTTCGGAAGTCGCCCGTCAGCCGAGCCCATTTGGTGCATCGTTACCGGCCAAGCCTGTCACGCCTCTGCGTCCTTCGCAGGGAAGAGAACGGCAGGCACGTTTTGTCGCTCGGGATCGCGGTTCAGGACGATTACGTCGACCAGGGTGGCGAGAAATGAGGCGAGCGGGACCGAGAGCAAAACGTAAACGCCGCCAAACAGGAGGCCGATTGCGGTGACGGTAACGAGCACGACCAGCGGCGAGAGGCCGACCGCGTGCCCGAAGACGTGTGGGTTGAGCACGTAGTCCTGCAGGAGACGGAGTCCCCAGACGGCGATCGCCGCGTAGAGCGCGTGCCGCCAGTCGACTGTGAGGCCGACCCCGACGGCGAGCGCGCCGGCAGCGAGCGGTCCAATCACCGGCATGATCTCGACGAGGCCGGCGAAAATTCCGAGCAGCAGCCAGAAAGGCAGGCCGATCAGTGCGAACGCCAGCGAGAGGGTGATGCTGACGAAGGTGACCATCAGCAGCTGGCCGCGGACGAAGGCGCCCAGCTTGAGTTCGACCAGGTTCCAGGTCGCATGTACCACTCGCCGGCGCTCGCGCGGCAACGCCGAGAGCACGAGCCGCTCGGCGCGCTCGCGCTCAAAGACCCAGTAGGCGGCGGTCGCGAGCGTGAAGAAGATGCCGACAAGCACCTCCAGCGCTGTCGTCGTGATCGTGATCGCGGGGTGGATGAGCTCTGAGCCGGAGGGCAGGTCGTTGAGGTGCCGCTGCAGGTCGATCAGCAGGTCGTGCTTGATTCCGGTGGACGTCTTGGTCGCGTCGTGAAGCTCAGACTTCGAGGTCGGGAGATCGCCGATCGCCTGCTGAACCTGGTCGATCGCCTGCGGAACAACGAACCAGAGGACGAGGGCGAGCACCGCGGCGACCGCTGCAAAATGAATCAGCACGCCAGCCGCTCGGGGCACCCCGTGGCCGTTGAGCCGCTCGACGCCCGGTCGCATCGCGGCGGCCCAGGTGAGGCCGAGGAAGAAAAGAAAGATCAGCAGCCGCAGATGCCAGAGCGCGAGCGCCGCCGCGACGACGCCGACCACGATCACGGAGGCCAAGAGCGATTGTCTGGCGAGGCTCATAACCGTCTAACGCGTCAGAACCAGCAAGAGAGACGGCCGACCTCTCGGGTACTGGGAGAACTGGAGAAAGGAGGACCATGACAGCGCCGGCCGCGATGCAGCGCACGTGGGCGTTGACGCAGGCGACGCGCCCCTCCGCGTGGCATTTGCTCGTTCGTGCTCGTTCGTGCTCGGTCGACGAGCCGGTACGCGCACGGGTACGCGCACCCACTCTCTCTGTGACGATGCGCCTCATCCTCGTCGTCGCAGGTGACTACCGCGTGAGGATGCCGATCGGGCGCCGATGCGCGCGAACCAGGTCAGTTCCGGCTCGAACTCTTCGAGTTTCGGCGCGAGCTCGGGAATCTGCTCAAAGCTTGGGCTTCCGCTGCTCGAGCTCGGCCCGGGCGAGTTCGTCTAGCCTCTCCATGAGCTTCCGGGCTTCCTCCCGCACGCCTTCGAGCTAGATCGGTCCACCTTGGGGCCGCCCTTCTCCTCGATCTCTTCAGCTCGTCGGCACGGGCGAAGAAGTAACGGACCTTGGCGTTGAACTCCTCAAAAGCCTGCAGCACGCTCACCGTGCCGAACGCAGCAACGGCAGCCGAGATCTCGAGGTAACTCCGGGTCCGGCAGCAAACCGAGCGGCTCCCCCCAAGCAGGCTCTTCAAGCGGGTACGTCCGCTCGGCGTCCAGCATTGTCCGGCGGGCGTACCAAAGAAGCCTCTCGTAAGCCTTGCTCCTCCCTTCCAAGACTCTCGCCTTTTGCTCGGCGCGTTTAGCGAACCAAGTGTTGAAGATCACGCCCAGCGTGCCGGCCAACCCGAGGACCGCACCCGAGATGACGCCCACCAAGGCGACCGTCTGATCGCTGATGGCAAGGAGCACGGTGAGGAGTCAAGCCCCCCAGCCCGTGCTCGGCGGCCTACTTCTTCTTGGCGCTCTTCTCACCGCGGCTCCTGTCGTTGTCCTTGCCTTTGCTTCTTGCAGCCCGGTAATTGACGAACTTCACGCACTGGCCCTGGTTCTTGAACGATGGATTGGTGAACCGCTTCCAGCCGCCTTTCTTGCACTGAGCCTTGCTCGTGGGTGGGGCTATCCCTGTCGCGACGTAGGTCTTGAAGGCGAAATCGGACGCTGTCACAACCCAAAACGCGCCTCCGGTCCCACTTTGCAGCCCTGATCCAGCCGGATAGGGACTTCCAAGCGGGCCGAGAGTCCAGTGATAGGGGCAGTTGCGAACCGTGCAGCTCGACGGGGACGACAGCACGATCGCGTACTGGATGCCTGCGGTGACCGGAGCTGGCGGTGCGAGCGCCACGGAAACGAACGCTGTGGGGCGGAAGTCAACCGGGACGCTCGCGGCCGCGACGCTTGCCGTCGCCAGAGCGGGACCGCTCGGGACGCCGCCGGACAGCGGTCGAATCGCGACCGTCAGCGGACCAGTAATCGGGAATGGGAATGGCCTACCGACTACGAGATCGACCTGATCGAGACTCCCCGTGATCCCGTTGGTGAACGTCTGCGCCGCGTGGAAGTTGTCCGAAATGAGGATCACCGAGTTACTCACGGCGGGTTGAGACTGGTCCAGCGTCCCCGCGCTGGCGCAGGGGACGATCGCGATCACCGCCGAGAGGAAGAGCGTGGAGACGAGGCTTCGCCTGCGCATTCTCGGACGTGGCCGTGGCGCCAGCCTCTCGCCGCTCACATCGCGCCGCAGCGGCACCCGCGTGACCATCTCGTTCCCTTCTCCGAGCAGACTCGATCGTTACGCCGCTGTCAGGGACTGTCAAGAGATCACGGGGCCCTGGCCGCCGGAGAAGCGGCCCTTCTCGCCGTTGCAGCGTCGTTGAGGAAGAGAACCGTCGTCACGCGGCGTCGAAGGACGGTTTGCGGCTGCCGCGGATCGTGGTGCGATCGGCATGCGGCCCGAAGAAGTCGCCTCGCCGGTAGAGGAGGAAGACGGGCCTCCGGGCCCACGACCAAGCACAACCGAGCACAACCGAGCACATTCCGGCCGATCGCGAACAGCTACGAACAGCTACGAGCAGCCACAATCCGCCCGATCCGCGCGAGCTGATCATCACGGAGGAGGGAATCTTCACGCACTCCGGGCGCCGGCTGACCGAAGCGGAAATAGTCGCCGCCTATCGCACCGTCGCGCTCGAGGAACATTGCGACCGCGTCGACCGCGAGCACGAGGAATGGGACGCCTTGCCCTACAGCCACGCCTGGGACGGGCAGACGGGACGGGCCTTTTTCGCTCCGCTGCGACCCCGCCTCTGGGACGACGCCACACCCGCGCAGGATCTGTGCTGCCCTGCGCCAGTACCCGAACCTGCTCGTCGGTGGGCCTGGACTCGACCATTCGTGCCCACCATCGGATGCGCTCCGCGTCACCGGCGTCTCGTCAGGACGGGAGGCGGATAGCCCGAATGAGGTCCCGGCCGCGACGCTGCTCGGCCCAGGCGACGCGCCGCCCGCTGACGGACAACCCGATCACGCGCGCTTTTTTCACCGTCGTAAGCACCGCCGCAGTACCAGAAGTGATGTCTGTCGCGCGGATGCTGTATCCGGTTCGGTAGATGAACCATCGCCCTGACAGCCCAAATTCGGGCGCGGCATCGACCGGAATGTCGAAGTGCGTGATCAGCGAACCCGGTCTCTCCCATACGTCGACTTGCTTCGCCGTAAGTGTCCCCCCGTCCTCGTACACGTTCCTGACCACGGCGACCCTGGTGGTGCTCAACACGACCGCAGCGCCGTACGTCGCGACGCGCCAGGCGACGCCGCCGTCGGCCCACCGACGGACCTCGACGACGCCTCGGTCACGGGAACGGAGGACGTTCCGGTGTGCCCTTCCGCGCGAACCGCCCGCGCCCAAGTGGCATCCCGCTCGCGATCGTCAGCGCATACGGCAGGAGACGTAGGTACCCGCGGACGCGCGATTTCGGCGATCGGTACTCGCCTGGTACTCGCAGGACACCTCACCGCCCCTCGCCTTCGGAAAAGCCCTGCAAATCGACATGGCCCCGGGAGGAGTCGAACCTCCGCACGCGGATTCGAAGTCCGCCGCTCTATCCACTGAGCTACGGGGCCGTGAGCTCGCAAACCAGTATGCCCGAGCGGAGGTCTAATCCCATGTGGCCCGGGTGATCGTTGCGGTCTCGGTGCTTGCGCTCGCTGCCTGCGGAGGCGAGGGCAAGCCTCGGACGATCACGACCGAGTCGTACGGCAGCGGCGCGCGTCAGGTCTGGGTGATGCGGACGCCTGGTGAAACGAAGAGCGTAGTCATCTTCCTGCACGGGCTCGGCAGCGCTGAGGAAGAGCTCCCCGACAACCATCTTCCTTGGCTCCGGCACCTGGCCCGAGAGGGCAGCGCGATCGTGTATCCGCGCTACGAGCGCGGGCCGACAGAGGATCCGATGCTCCCGCTGCTCGCCGGAGTCGAAACCGGCCTGCGCAAGCTCGGCAACCCGAAGGTTCCGATGGTCGTGATCGGCTTCTCGCGCGGCGGCCGGCTCGGCGTCGACTACGCGGCCGCTGCCGGCACGGAGGGGTTCCCGCCCCGCGCCGTTCTTTCGGTCTTTCCCGGTCTTCTCGGTCCGACCGAGCCCGTCGAGGACCTCGAGAACCTCGATCCGAAGACGAGGATCCTCTTCATGGTCGGAGACCGTGACGTCGACGTCGGCGGTACCGGCGCCCAGATGCTGCTGAGCCGCTTGCAGCAGGCCGCCTTCCCGGCGGATCACATCGAAGTGATCGGCGTGAAGTCGAAACCGGGCTTCGAGGCGGAGCACCTCGCTCCGCTCGAGACAACCCCTGAAGCCAGACAGGCGTTCTGGAAGCCCGCCGACGAGCTGATCGACTCAGTGCGGAAGTAGGGGTGGCGGAGGGGACTCGAACCCCCGACCACCGGGACCACAACCCGGGGCTCTACCAACTGAGCTACCGCCACCGCGTAGCCGAGACAGGATAGCCCTCATTTTTCGAAGGGCGTCTCGTCGAGCCGCTTGCGAAGCTCCTCGACGGACTCGAACACGGCCACCGCGCCCGCGTCCCGAAGCTCTTGCTCGGAGAAGCCGCCCGTGATCACTGCAACGGTCGCGACGCCCGCTTTGTCTGCCGCCTCGATGTCCCACGGCGTATCGCCGACCATGACAGCGTCGTCGGTTCCTGCCTTCTCGAGGGCTGCGTGCACGAGGTCGGGCTCGGGCTTCGTCTGCTCGACGTCGTCCTTCGTCGTCCACGCGACATCCGGGCGGTTGAGCAGATCGAGGTAGTGATCAATCTCTTTCTGCGGCGACGAGCTGGCGAGGACGACCGTGAGCCCGCGCCCGCTCAGGTCGTCGATCAGCTCGCGCGCGCCTTCGAGCGGCGCGACCTCGCCGATCAGCTCGCTGTAGGCCTCATCTCGCGCGTCCCGGATGTCGTCGCCTTTCTCTTCGTCCAACCGTTCGCCGACGAGGGCGGGAACCAGCTGGTCCCCGCCCATACCGACATGGCGATGAATCCGCCAGACCGGGAGCGTGATCCCGTGCGCACGAAAAGCCCGGTACCACGCCAGCGCGTGCTGGTAGTTCGCGTCGATTAGCGTGCCGTCGACGTCCAGCAGCCCGCCACGCACCATCTAGGAGCGTGCCGCGGCCCCGACAGGCTCACGCTGATGCTTCCCCTCGACGAACTCCTCGATGATCTTCTTGGTGAAGGCCGGCAGGTCGTCCGGCTTGCGGCTCGACACGAGACCCTCGTCGACGACGCACTCCTCGTCGACCCAGTCAGCTCCCGCGTTCCGAAGATCGGTCTCGAGACTCGGCCACGAGGTGATCTTCCTGCCACGGACGACGTCCGCCTCGATGAGCGTCCAGGGGCCGTGGCAGATGACGCCGATCGGCTTCCCGGAGTTGAAGAACTCGCGTATGAACTGGACGACGTTCTCGTCGGTTCGCAGCTGGTCGGGGTTCGCCACGCCGCCCGGAAGGACGAGCGCGTCGTACTCGTGGGGCGGCGCCTTCTCGATCGTGCGGTCGACCGGGAACGTGTCGCCCTTGTCGAAGTGCTTCCATGCCTGCACCTCACCGGGCTCGGTCGAGATCAGGTCCGGCTTTCCGCCGGCTTCCTCGACCGCCTTCCACGGCTCGGTGAGCTCCACCTGCTCAACTCCTTCGGTGGCGATGAACGCAATGCGCTTGCCGTTCAGATTGTCGGCCATACGGACACCCCCTTTCGTCGAATACGAAAACGGGCTACCCGAGGCCTGGATCGGGAAACGTCAGTACGGCGCGTCGGGCGGCGGCGCCTCGTCCTCGACATACGTCCGGCGTCTGCGGGCCGGCCAGTAGCGGCGATAGACGGGGCCCTCGTCGACGTAGCCGGGGCCGGCCCACATGCCGACGCCCCACCACGTCCTCCAGAACACGAGCGAGAGCACGAAGAGGATGAAGCCGACGACGATCAGGATGATCCCGACCGCGTCGATGTCGATGCTGCTGCTCGTCGAGTTGACCGCGAAAGCCATGATCGCCCCGACCGCGATTAGAAGCAGGCTAATGATGAGTCCCATCGGAAGCTTCTGTACCCGCGCCCCTCGACTTTCATGCGCCTGGGAGGATTCGAACCTCCGACCAACCTCTTTCGCGTGGGGGAACCCCCCTGGTTCCCCCACGAACCCCCTCCTTGAGAACGTCGCCGGTGGGGCTAGTGGACGCGGAGCCGCCGGAGGAGGAGTGATGCGCCTGGGAGGATTCGAACCTCCGACCAACGGCTTAGAAGGCCGTCGCTCTTCCGCTGAGCTACAGGCGCCTGATCCGAAGGGTAGCGCGCCAGTGGGAGCGGTTTCCCGCGAAAAATCGGAGCGCAGCGGAGATTTTCGCGGAATGAACGGCTTAGAAGGCCGTCGCTCTTCCGCTGAGCTACAGGCGCCTGATCCGAAGGGTAGCGCCGGCTACCGTCTGCGGACGCCGAAATCGGCGGTGATGATGGTGACGGGGCGGCCGCCGTAGATGCCGGGCGCGCTCGCGACGTGGATCGCGGCGAGCCCGACCTCGCGCCATTCGCGGGCGAAGAGGGTCTCGCGGTGGGCGGGGCTCTCGAGCCACGTCCGTACGGCCTCGACCGCGCCGATGTCGGGCGACGACCAGAGCAGGTTTTCGCCCACGGACCAGTAGCGAAAGCCGCGCGACCCATACGAGCGCTCGACCCGTCGCCAGAAGGCCGTGCCGTCGGCAGATTCGTGCGTGAAGTAGCCGCGCTGCGCCATGCTCAGCGAGTGGCCCCACGCGGCGCGCCGAAGCCGCCATGAAACCTGAAGCGGACGAAGCCCACGCTGAGCCCGAAGAGCGTTCATCCGAATGACCACCCGGGCTTCCAGCCTCGCCATCGAGGCGCGGCGAGCGCTCGTCGACGTCGCGCCCGCCGATGCGGCAAGCAGCGCGACCAGCGCCGCGGCGAGAGCAAGAGTGAGGGCGAGACTCGGACGAGTGCGTGAGCGCTTGCTCACGCCCCTACCATCGGATCGCCGCCGGACGGACTTTAGGCGCGCGCCCCGCTAGTGGTCTGGATCACGCAGCTGCAGGCGCAGCGCGCCGATGCCTGAGCCAATCCCGGATCAGCACCTGGATCGCGCCCGCAACGGGGATCGCTGCGAGTGCCCCGAGGATCCCCGCCAGCTCGGCGCCGATCAACACGGCGATCAGCACTGCCAGCGGCGAAAGCTGCACGGTCCGGCCGTAAATCACGGGCTGGAGGAAGTGGTTCTCGATCTGCTGGTAGACGATGAAGTAGGCCACCACCACGATGCCCGCGATGATCGTGTGCAGGAACGCCACCGTTCCGACGATGAGCAGTGCGAGCGTGGCGCCGGCGAGCGGGATGAGGTCGAGAAACGCCACCACGAGGCCCAGGGCGACCGAGTACGGCACGCCCATGATCGCCAGGACGATCGTCGCCGACCCTCCGGCGATCAAGCTGATCAAGAGATTGCCGGTGACGTAGCCGCCAACCGTTCGATAGATGTCGTTCCCAACGTTCCGCCAACGGTCTTCCCTCTCAGGGCCGAGGAGCGCATAGAAGCGCTCCATCCAGGTCGGCCCCTCGAGCAGCATGAAGAAGGTCATGAAGATGATCGTGATTGTCCCGACGACGATCGTGATCACGCTCTTCGTGATCGCGAGCGCGGTTCCGGACAGGCCGAGCAGCTTCGATGCGCCGCCTTCTCGAACGGCGTCGCGGACCTTGTCGACGATGTGGTACTTCGTTTGGAGGAAGCCGAACCTTCCTCTTCCGTGAGTGAGATCGTCGACGTAGCCAGGCAGCGCGTCGACGAGATCGCGAACCTGATCGATGAGGGTGGGGACGAAGAGCGCGCCGATCGCGGCGACTGCCGCCCCGACGACCACATAGGAGAGTGCGATTGCTAGGCCGCGGCGGCGCACGACCCGGCGCTGGAAGAACTCGACCAGCGGATTCAAGGCGAGGGCCAGGAAGAGCGAGATCAGAATCCATGTGATCACGTCCCTGGCGATCAGGACGATCTCGATCAGGAGCGCGACCGCGATCATCGCGCCGAGCACGGTGAAAATCGTCCGCAGGCGAAATTGAACGACGCGCTCGGGCACGCTGGCAGGAGCATGGCGGCGCTATCGGACGTTTAGCACGACGGTTACGCGAGAATCCGCTCCGCGGTGACGCTGCGCGGGAATCCGATCGAGGAGAGCGTGAAGTTGCCCGACGGCCGGTCGATTCTCTTGCGGGTGGGCGTGCCGGACGATTCGTATATTCGAAGGCGCGATCTCGACACCGTCGACATCGAGCTCCTCGACGGCGGCCACCACCTCGCCGTCGTCAACACCGTGCTGAGCGCCGACCAGGACAGCAAGGCGCGGGAGCTTGCGCGCGAGATCGTCGAAGGCTTGGAATCGGGTCGCTTGGAGCCAACCGCTGGTGCGCTCGAGCCGCTCGCCGACCAGCCCCGCTAGCCGAGCCACTCGGGCCGCTCGAACCCGCCGTATTCCTGAATCGAGCCGTAGATCGTGTGCAATAGCTCCGTGCTATGCATGGCGAGCTTGCAGGTTCCATGCGGAAGCATGTTCCTGCGCTTCCGCTGTGACGCAGGCGAGTATCGATTCACCATCGACTTTCGCAGGCACGCCCTCGGAAGCTCGAGCGTGCCTAGCCAGAAATTCTCGATCTCTCGCTGGCGCGCAACGTGGTCCGCGAAGAGGTTGCAGCTGACGCGGAAGGCTTCGTTCTTGACGCCAAAACATGTCCGAAGGAATCTCGCGAAGAACCGGAGAACCTCGGGGTCCGAGTTAGCCATTCGAACCGAGTTTCGGCACTTGTCCCCTTCCGCCCAGTACAGCATGCAGCCGGCGGCATAAAGCGGATCATTGGCCTGAGCACGGAGGCGCCCGTCGCCCTGGTATGTCCTTCTAAGCGCGCGGTACTTCTCGGCGCTCGCCCGCCGAGCCCGGACCTGACGCTCATGTAGCGCGTTTCGCGCCTGGAGCGCGGCGTGGCTCCGACGTGAGCTCGATGTCCCGCACCCAGAAGCTCACGGACGACTTCGAGACGCCGAGACAACGCGCGATCTCCTTGATCGACTCGCCTTCGCGGCGAAGTTCGCGGGCTGCCTGTCGCTCTCGTGTTTTCATTTTTGAAAACATTAGCTCGAGCGACGGACGGCTAAGCGGGCGGCGGGGATCGAACCCGCGACACGCAGGATGGAAACCTGCTGCTCTGCCACTGAGCTACGCCCGCGGTTCGCCTAGCGTAGCGCCTGTGGATCCCCACTCATGGTCGGTGTCGCTCGAGGCGCTCGTGCTCGTCCCGGCGCTTGCCGTCGCATACGCGGCCGTGGCCAGAACACACCGGGCCCAGGGCTGGCGGGTCGCCTGCTTCGTCGCGGGTTTGGCACTGATCCTTTTCGCCTTCGTCACGCCTCTGCACCAGATCGCGCTCAACTACCTCCTGAGCGCGCACCTGCTCCAGAACGTCGTCCTCGCCGAATGGGCGCCGGCGCTCTGCGTCCTCGGGCTTGCACCGACGCTGACCGCGCGACTGAACCAGGCCCAAGCCGTGCGTGTGCTCACGAACCCGATCCTCGCCCTTCCTCTCTGGCTCGCGACCTACTTCCTCTGGCACGTGCCTTGGGTGTATGACGCGGCGCTCGAGCATCCGACGACGCTGCTCCACCTCGAGCACCTCTGCTACTTCGTCACCGGCATCCTGGTCTGGTGGCCGGTGCTTACGGGAAGGCTCTCCCCCGCTCCCGCGGCCGCGTACCTGTTCGCGGCGTTCGTGCTCGCAAGCCCACTCGGGCTGCTGTTGGCGCTTCTGCCCGAGCCGATCTACGACTTCTACAAGCACGCGCCGCGGCTGTGGGGGCTGTCGCCGCTGGAGGATCAGCAGATCGCAGGGGTCACCATGGCTTCCGAGCAGGCGGCGGTTTTCTTCGCTGCCTTCACCGTGTACTTCCTCCGCTTCCTGAGCGCTGAAGAGGCCCCCGTGCTCTACGACCGGCTCCGATGAGGGAAGCCATTCTCGCCCGCCACGGAGAGACTGTGCTGAGCGTCGAAGGCAACGTGAACGGCGACCCAGCGATCGCAGTTCCGCTCACCGACACCGGCCGGGCACAGGCGCGTGCCCTCGGCGAAGCACTCCGCAGCGAGGCGATCGACCTCTGCGTCACGAGCGCGATGGAGCGCTCGCGCGAAACCGCCGAGATCGCACTCCAAGGGCGCTCGATCCCGCGCGTCGAGCTCGCCGAGCTGAACGACATCCGGTTCGGTGAGTTCGAGGGCGGGCCGCTGAGCAAGTACCGCGCCTGGGCGTCCGCTCACGACCCCACCTTGCCGGCTCCCGGCGGCGGCGAAAGCCGCGTCGACACGGTGCGCCGATACATGAAGGCTTTTCGCGAGATCCTCGCCCGCCCCGAGGATGTGATCCTCGTCGTCGCACACAGCCTCCCGATCCGTTACGTGCTGAACGCGGTCGCAGATCAAAACCCGGTGCCGCTGGTCGAGCAGGTGCGCTATGCGGAAGCACATCGGCTCGATCGGAAGGAGCTCGAGGCCGCCGTCGAGCGCCTCGAGCGCTGGGCCGCGCGGCCGATCTGGGGCTAGAGAAACGCGTCGACGAAGGTCGCGGTGCCCGCGACGAGCAGGATCACGCCGACGAGCATGAGGAGACGCTCGCGCGGCAGGCGCCCGGTCAGCCGAGCGCCGAGAACCGCACCGGGAACGGAGGCGGCCGCGCCGACCGCGAATAGCGTCCAGTCGACTCCCGAAGGGGCGTGACTCCCGAGACCCGCGAGACCGACGGCGACGCCCACGACGAGATTTGACCCAATGACCCGCGGGACGTCCTCACCCCCGTAGCGGATCAGCGCGGGCAGCCGGAGCGCGCCGAGGATCAGGCCAACCACACCGCCGAGGAAGCCGATCACCAGCCCGCTCGCGACGACCGCGGGCACGTCCCTACCCTTCTTCGCGAGTGGCGCGCGACGCGGCCGCAGCAGGTCGAGGCCGAAGTACCACAGCGTCGCGGCGATCACGATCAGCAGGGCTTTGCCCGGCAGCTCACCGGAGACGATGCTCCCGGCGACGACGCCGGCGAGCGAGGGCGGCAGCATCCACGCGACGAGCCGCCAGTCGACGCGACCCGCGCGGACGTGCGTGACCGCGGCGGCCGCTGCGGCGAAGCCGGAGACGCCGATGTTCGCCCCGGCTCCCGCCGCGGGGCTCGCCGCCGCGAACAGCATCGCCGGCAGCCGGATGTTGCCGAGGACGAGGCCGACGACACCGCCCGCGAGCGCCACGGCGAAGCACCAGAGGGCGACCGCCGCCAGGACGAGGGCGTCCATTAGGCGATCCTAGAGTCGGGGCGGCCGGAGTCGAACCGGCGACCTCTGGCTCCCAAAGCCAGCGCGCTACCAGGCTGCGCCACGCCCCGTCGGCGCTCGTACGAGCCTACCGCATGGCAGTTTGCACATACGAGCTCGCATTTGGCGATTCTGCGACAAGCCGCCTCTTGCTTGGCGTTCCTCAGAAGAGATTGCTGACTTCGCGGACCTTCTCTTTGTTAGTTGCCTTCCCGGACAACGTATCCAGAACAGGCAGGTCCGCTGCTGCTAGCGTCGCGCGGCGTGGCCGAGCCGCTCTTCCCACACGATGACGAGCGGGCGGGGCCGTATCCACGACCGGCGCTTGGCTATGCGATGGTGGCCGCTGCCGCGACCCTGTGGGCGCTCAACGGCGTCGTCTCCAAGGTCATTCTCACGACCGACCTGTCGTCGCCGCGCCTGGCGGAAGTGCGGTCGACGGGCGCGCTGCTCGGCCTTGCCCTCGCACTCGTGATCGTCCGCCCCGCGGCGCTGCGGATCAGGCGTGACGAGCTGCTCCGGCTCGTCGTCTTCGGCGTCTGCGGCCTGGCGCTCGTGCAGTGGTTCTACTTCTTCGCGATCCACCGTCTCCCGATCGCGGTCTCGCTGATCATCCAGTACACCGCGCCGGTTCTCGTCGCCCTCTGGGCCCGCTACGTCGGCCACGAGAGGGTGCGGAGCCGGATCTGGGTCGCGCTCGCGCTGGCGCTCGCGGGACTGACGCTCGTCGTCGAGCTGTGGAGTGGCTTCGAGCTCGACGCACTCGGGGCATTAGCTGCGGTGGGAGCCGCGTTCGCCTTCGCGCTCTACATCCTGATGGCCGAGCACGGCGTCGGCCGCCGCGATCCCGTCTCGCTCGTCTGTCTCGGCTTCTTCTTCGCGGCCATCTTCTGGGCAATCGTGCAGCCGTGGTCGTCGTTTCCGGGCGGCATCGTCGGCGACTCGATCTCGCTCGGCGGCAACCTCGCCGACACGCACCTGCCGGTCTGGTCGCTGATGGTCTGGATGATCGTCTTGGGCACGATCGTGCCGTTCGGGCTTCTCGTCGCGGCCTTACGGCATGTGCCCGCGACCGGGGCCGGGATCGTCGCGATGCTCGAGCCGGTGGCGGCCGCGATCGTTGCCTGGGCGTGGCTAGACGAGTCGTTCGACGCCCTTCAGCTACTCGGCGGCGCGGTCGTCCTCGCGGCGATCATCCTCGCGCAAACTGCGAGGTAGAGCTTGAAAACGCCACGGCGGAGTGTTAAAGCTCGCGCTTCGTGCGGGGACGAGGGCCCAGTCTCTTCCTGCTCTTGCTTGCCGTCGCTGCGATCGCCGCGCCGTCGGCTGCGCCGCGCGGCTTCGCGCTGACGCGCGCGGAGACCGCGCTCGCGCGCGCGATCAACGCTGCGCGTGTCCAGCGCGGCGTCCCCGCGCTCCGCATCGACGCCAGGCTCGTCCGGGCGGCGCGCGCAAACTCCGCGCGGATGCTGCGCACCGGCCAGTTCTCGCATGACGACTTCATGCGCAGGTTCAGGCGCTTCGGCGTCTGGGGGTCTTACTTCGGCGAGAACCTCGCCTGGGGAACCGGACTGCTCAGCGCTCGCGAAGCCGTGCAGATGTGGCTCGCGAGCCCCGGCCACCGCGAGAACATGCTCGCACGACGCTTTCGCCGCATCGGCATCGCGGCGCCAGTCGGGCGTTTCGGCGGCGTCCCATCGGCGACGCTGATGACGACCGACTTCGCCGGCTAACTCGCCGCCCGGGAGCTACTCGCGCTCGAGGAGGTCGCGAAGCTCGGCGATCTTCTCGCGCCGCAGATCCTCGCGCTCGCCGGCCTCGACGCGCTGGACGAGCTCCTCCACGAGCGGCGCGAGCTCGACGGGGTTGAACGGCTTCGTCACGTAGTCGACCCCGCCGAGGTCGAGGCCCCGCGCGCGGTCGCGCACCTCGGCGCGCGCGGTGAGGAAGATGATCGGAATCCCGTCGGTACGCTTGTCGGCGAACAGCTCCTCGGCGACCTGCCAACCGTCCATCTCGGGCATCATCACGTCGAGGAGGATGACGTCGGGCTGCTCCTCGCGCGCCTTCGTGAGTCCCGACTGACCGTCGCCGGCCTCGTAGACCTGCATCCCCTCGGCCTCGAGGTTGACGCGACAGAGGAGCCGGATGGGCGCTTCGTCGTCGATCACGAGGACCCGGGTCACGCGCCGTTCATACCCCGACTCGCCCATCTCACTCACGCTCGCTCAGCACCGGCTCGAGGGGTAGGGGAAGCTCGAAGGAAAACGTCGACCCCTCTCCCTCGCGCGAGTCCACCCAGATCCGGCCTCCCATCGCAGAAACAAGACCCTGGGCGATGAAAAGCCCGAGCCCGGTGCCGCCGGGGCTCTGCGCCTCTCCGTCGCCGCGGTAGAACTTCGTGAAGACGCGGCGCTGATCCTCTTCGGAGATACCGACTCCTTCATCGCTGACGCTCACCTCGACGACATCGTTCCTTCGACGCGCGGCGATCGTCACCTTGCCGCCTCCCGGCGAGTACTTGACGGCGTTCTCGAGCAGGTTGACGAGGATCTGCCGCAGCTTCTCGTGGTCGGCCTGCGCGTCGAGTGGCCCCTCCGGAAGATCCACGACGAAGCGGTGGCCGGCTGTGCGCGGCCCCTGCTCCGCGGCCGCGACCGCCTCGGCGACGACCCCTCGCACGTCGAGCGGCGTCAGCTGGACCGTGAGGTCGCCGGTGTCGAGTCGGGCTACGTTGAGCAGGAGGTTGACGATGTGGGTCAGGCGCTCCGACTCGGACGCGATGTACCCGAGGAAGGTGGCGCGCTGCTCCTCTCCGAAGAGGACGTCCTCGCGCATGAGCGTCTCGGCGAAGCCGTAGATCGAGGTGAGCGGGGTCCGCAGCTCGTGCGACACCATGGAGACGAAGTCCGACTTCATCTGCTCGACCACGCGCTCGGCGGAGATGTCACGGAAGGCGATGATCCGGCCCGCGACGGCGCCGGCGGGGTCGCGCATGACGGCCTCTGTCAGCGATAGCCACACCTCCTCGCGGCCTCGACGGATCGAGACGAAACGGTCGCCGGTGTCCGACTCCGTGCCGCCTTCGAGGTTTCGCTGGAGAATCTGGAGCGGCGTTCGCCCGAGCGCCTCGCCCGCAGGGACGCCGGTGATGCGTTCCGCGGCGGCGTTCCAGAGGACGACGTGGCCCTCGCGATCCACGGCCACGATCCCGTCGGCGATGTTGGCGAGGATGGCGACGCTTCGCTCCTTCTCGAGCGCCACGCGCTGGTACAGCTCTGCGCTCGAGAGCCCCGCCGCGGCATTCGCGGCCAGCGCCGAAAGCGCTTCGATCTCCTCCTCACGCCAGGCGCGCGGCCGGCGCGAGTAGACCGACAGCACCCCATGCAGCCCGCCTTCCGACCCGATCAGCGGGACACCGAGATACGCCGCGTGGCCGGCAGCCAGCAACCGGTCGGCCTGGATGAGCCTCGAGTCGCCCGCGATGTTGGCGATCACCACAGGATTCCGCGACTGAGCGACTTCGCCGGCCAACCAGACCGTCCAGGGAGCGCGGGTCCCCACGCCGGCGAGCTCCTCCGCCCCGTACGCGGCGCTGACGACAAACTCCTCGCCTTCGAGCAGACGAACCGCACACGCGTCTGCGCCGAGCAGCGCCGGAGCCTGCTGCACGAGCTCGTCCAGAACGGCCGCCGGGTCGAGGTCGTGCGCGATCAGCGCGCCCGTCCGCGCGAGCTGCTGCGACAGCGCGCGTGCCCGCCGCTCGCTTTCGAACAGCTCACTTCGGTCGAGCGCTCCTCGCGCCGCTCCCGCGAGGTTGCGACCGAGCTCCACGTCGTGGTCGCTGAACCGGCGGAGATCGGAAAAGAAGACGAGGACGAGGCCGCCCTCGTCCGCTCGCGGTGCCTCCACGGGCACCGCCAGCACCGACCGCGCGCGCGCCTTCCCGAGCACCCGTCTCCATTCCTCGTCGAAACGATCGTCGTCATCGACCTTCGGCGCCGCCAGGATGCGTCCCGTGCGCGCGCAGGACGGCAGCGGATCGCCCGGGTCGCCTACGCCGCGCTCGAGCAGCGCGGTGACCGCGCGCGGAAGCTCGTACGACCCGACCAGCTGCAACTCGCCCGCCGAAGGCATGAGCACCGCTGCAGCAACGCCGCCGAGCGCCTCCGTCGCGGCCTGCGCAACCGCGTTCAAGGTCTCGCCGCGGGAGAGCGGCTGCGCCAGAACCGAAGCGATCCGGTAGAAGCCGCGCTCGGTCCGGGCCTGGCGCGAGCGCTCTTCGAAACTCTCTGCGTTCCGCAGCGCGAGCGAGGCGAGCGCGGCATAGGCTTCCAGCAGCTCCGCGTCGCCCTGGCTGAAGGTGCGCTCGCGGTCTCGCGTGCCGACGCCGAGGACGCCGCGCGTTTGGCCGGACCACGTCATCGGCGCGACGATCGCGCCGACGAACCCGGAGTAGGCGTCGTGAGGGACGTCCGCGCCCAGCTCCTCGTAGTTCGCGGACAGCGCCGGCCGCCCCCGCGCGATCGCACGCCCAGCCAGCCCGCGCTCCGCTGGGAACTCGAAGCCGATCAGATCCTCCGGCAAGCCGTGGACGGCGGCGCAACGAAGGATGCCGCGCTCGCTCTCGAGCAGGTAGCAATCGGCAGCCTCGCACTCGAGCAACTGGGCGACCTCGTCGACGAGCCGCTTGAGCACGGCCTCGAGCTCGAGCTCGCTCGTCAGAACCTGCGACGCCCGGAGGAGCGCCGTCTGGTTGCGCAGCCGGCGCTCGTTCTCCTCGAGCAGGCTGGTCGTGTGGATCGCAAGGCCGACCTCCCTCGCGACGGCCTCGGCGAGCCCGATGTCCGCTTCGGTCCAGGTGCCGGGCTGGGCGCGGTGCAGCCCGAGGACGCCGATCATCCGGTCGAAGGCGACGATGGGGGTCGCCAGCGCGGACCGACTTCCAAGCGCGTCGAGCGTCTCGCGTCCGCCGGGGCTACCGGCAATCTCAACCGCTGTCCCAGTGTCGTCGATCGCGATCGTCCGCCGTTCGCGGATCGCGAGGTTGGACACGGGGAGCTTTTTCGTCTCGACCAGGCCGATCGGCTCCATCCCCTTCGCGAACCACTCGGCGCGCATCGGCATCGGCTCGCCGGGCTCACCGAAGCGAATGAAACAGCGCGAGGCCCCCAACGCCCGTCCGGTCTCGGTAACCGCCACCTGTGTGACGGCATCGATGTCGTGAACGGAGCGCACCCTCCGCGAGATCTCGGCGACGAGCCGCTCGCGCACCAGCGCCTCGTCGAGCGCGGAGGCCGACCGCGTGCGCTCGAGGGAGAGAGCCGCCTCGCCGGCAAGCGCCTCCATCAACGTCACCTCGTAAGGCGCGAACGCCCGCTTCTCGCCCGTCGCCGCGACGACGAGTACGCCGACCACGGTCTCCTCCACGATCAGCGGGATGAACGCGGCGCTCCTCGCGCCGACCGCGGTCGCCACGCGGCGACTGACGAGCGTCGAGCTCTCGACGTCGTAGACCACGACTGAGGCAGCGCTGAAGTACGCGCTGGCGATGCCCGAGGGCTCGTTGCGAAGGTCGACGATGACGTCTCGCCACCAATCCAGCTCCTCGCCGCGCGAGCGGGCGAGAAGCCCGCGGGCCGTCGTTCCGTCCTCCGCGATCACCGCGAGCGCAACGAAGTCCAGCCCCAGCACCGAGCCGACCTCGTCGAGGAGCACGCGCCCGGCCGTCTCGGGATCGTCACTTCGCGCGAGCGCATTCGAGATCGCGGCTATCGCCTCGAGCTCGCGGTCCCGCGTCACCACACGCGCTTCCGCTTCGCGGGCACGCGGCCCGCTGGTGACAACCCCAAAGCGGTCCCGCCAGCGCGCGATCAGAAGCGCAGGCGGAACGAATGCGATCAGCGTCGCGGCGAACGTCGGCCAGACCTGGCCGCCGATCGCCTGACGGTCGTCGAGAACGAGCGCGCCCAACACCGCCGCCAGCACGCCGATACAGGGGAACATCAGCGAAAGCGCGAGCTCGGCGATCGTGACCCGCGCGCGCTCGCGCCAGAGCGTCGGCAGCAGAGCCACGCCCACGCCGAGATACAACGCGGCGAGCACGAGCAGAGGAACCGCGTTGAAGAAGACCGCCTGACGTTCTGCGCTCACCGGGCCTTGTTGATCATAAGGAGCGCGCTTTCACGCGTCGACATCGCGCGCTGCCTCGAAAAGCGCGCCAGGTGGTTTTCTCACTCGCAAAAATAGGCCGGACGGCCTATTCACAAGCGCTTTCAGCCCCGGTACCGTGGCGGGCACTGGGCGATGCGCACCGCGGCGCGCGTACCTGGCCATACGGCCGCGGTGAGCAATGCGAGAGGGCCCGCCGCAAGACCCCCCGAGCGGCGGGCTCTTTCCATCTTCATCCGCCGAAAATGCTGCGCCTTTTCGGCGGCGAACAGAGCCGGCGCCGGCGGCGGGGCTCGCTCTGCTCCGAGATGAACGCGGCGAGCCGCCCGGCCTCCTGCTCCGAGAGCGAGACAGCCGCCTGCGCGCGGCCGCTTTCATCCCAGACGCTGAAGCGGACATGGCTCAGCTCGTTGAGGTATCGAGAAACCCTCAAGGCCTTGCCTCGATCGGTCTCGAGGTCGGGGTGCGCCGGAAAGAACTGCACCAACTTCCGGCGGAGCGGCGTCGCGCACCAGGGGCAGAAGCGAAACGTCCGGTCGACCTCGCCTCCGCACTCCGGGCATGCCTGCATGAGCGCCTCCTCGGCGCCAGCGTACTACGCCTTCGCGATCTGCGGCTCCGCGGAATCGCCGTCCGCCTCGATCGAGACGGCGAGCGTCTCCTCCTTGATCCAGTCGGCGTGGCGGAGGAGCTCAGCCTGCGTCTCCGGCAGCGTGACGGTGATGCGGTCTGTCAGCTCGAGGCCGGCGTCCTTGCGCATGGTGTTGATCCGGTGAATCAGGTCCAGCACCCGCCCCTCGAGCTCGAGCTCGTCGTCGAGCCGAGTGTCGAGCGCGACCGTGATCGCATCCTCCCCCGCTACCGCCCAGCCCTCCTTCCCGCGCCGCTCGACCAGCACCTCGTCGGGGGCAAGCTCGTGGCCTCCCGCGCGAAAACGACCTCCGTCGAGCTGTTCGAACTCGCCCGCCTCGAGCGCCGCGCGCACCGTCGCGAGCTCCTTGCCGAGCTTGGGCCCGAGGACGCGAAGATTCGGCTTCACCCGTAGCTCGGTCGCCTCCACGTCGCCGAATTCGACCTCCTTGACGCGCAGCTCCTCCGCGATCTCGTCGCCGTGGCGCCTCGCGCCGTCGACGCCCTGAACGACCAGCCGCCGCAGCGGCTGGCGAAGGCGCAGGCCGGCCTGCTCGCGCGCCTGCCGGGCAAGCGCCACTACCTGCCGGACCTCGGCCACCTCCGCGAGCAGGGTCTTGTCACGCTCGCGCTCCTCCGGCCAGCCGGCGAGGAAAACCGATTCGGGAGCGTCCTCTGTGCGAAGCACGCGCCAGAGGTAGTCGGCCAGGAACGGCATCACGGGCGCGATCACTTGGACGGCCACCACGAGCGCTTGCCACAGCGTCTGCAGTGCCGCCTGATCCCCGTTCCAGAAGCGGCGCCGCGACCGGCGGATGTACCAATTCGAGAGGTCCTCGACGAAGGAGTGGAACTCGTCGACGACGGCAGGCGTCCGGAAACGCTCGTACCCCGCTTCGACGCTCGCGCGCAGCTCTTCAGTCCGCGAGAGAAGCCAGCGGTCGAGCGGCTGGAGACTTCTCGCCTCGCCGCCGGTCCCGAAGTCCTCGACGATGTTCGCGTAGTCGACGAAGAACTTGACCGAGTTCCAGAGCGTGAGCAGTCGCCGCTTGACCTCGTTCGCGGGTCCGTAGCCGAACCTGATGTTCTGGCTCGGGTTCTGCTCGCAGTACATCCAGCGCATGACGTCCGCGCCCATCCGGTCGAGTGCGTCGTCGGCCGAGATCGCGTTGCCCCAGGAGCGGTGCATCTCGCGCCCGTGCTCGTCGAGCAACTTCTCGTACGTGAGCACCTTGCGGTACGGCGAGACGCCCTCGAGCGTCATCGACATGAATGAGATCGAGTAGAACCAGAGGCGGATCTGCTCGCGCATCTCCGAGATCCAGTCGGCCGGGAACCACTGCTCCCAGTAGGCGTGATCCGGAAGGTCGGCGCCAGAGAGGCCCTTGGCCGCGCCGGTCGCGTAGCCGCCCGGGATCCACTCGGCGGTGTGCCACCCGAGCGTCGAGAACGGGACGATTCCGGCGTCGAGCCACGCGTCCCCGACCTCCGTGACACGGCGTACCTCCTCCCCGCAGGACGCGCACGCGATCGGCACCTCGTCGATCCACGGGCGGTGGAGCTCCTGCAGCTGCTCGAGCCCGCCCGTCGCGCGCTCGTCCAGCTCCGCGCGCGAGCCAATCACGTTCAGCTCGCCGCAGTCGCAGGGGTAGAAGGGGAGCGGCAACCCGAAGTAGCGCTTGCGGGAGATGTTCCAGTCGCCCATGTTGCGCAGCCAGTCGTCCATCCGCTTGCCGTAGTGAGCGGGCGTCCATTCGACCGTCGCGTTGGCGTCGAGCATCGGCTGCCGGATCTCGTCGCAGCCGATGAACCAGTCGTCGACCACGCGGAAGAGCAGCGGCGTGCTGCAGCGCCAGCAGGTCGGATAGCGGTGAACGATCCGCCCCGCCTCGGCGAGCAGACCGCGCTCGCGCAGCGCGTCGATCACCGGCTGCTCGACCTCCTCGGTCGTCAGCCCGGCGAACGGCCCGTACTCCGGATTCATCCGGCCGCTCTCGTCGATGGCGACGAGGACGGGCAGGTCGTGGATCCGCGAGAGCTCGAAGTCCTCGGTGCCCGCTCCCGGAGCGATGTGAACGATGCCCGAGCCCTCCTCGAGCGAGACGTCCTCCCAGGGGATCACGCGATGGACGATCCCTTGCTGCGCGGGGAGATCGTCGAACGGCCCCTCGTACTCGAGGCCGAGCAGGTCTTCGCCCTTGGCCACGTGGTCGTACTCCTCGCCTTCACGGGCCATGCGCCACTCGCCGCCGCGCAGCCCGTACTCGACATTGGGCCTGGCGGCGGCTGCAACGTTCGCCGGCAACGTCCACGGCGTCGTCGTCCAGACGACGAGCGACTCGCGCTCGCGATCCTTGAGTGGGAACCGGACGAAGAGCGATGGGTGGTCGAGCTCCCTGTACTCGCCGGCGAAGAGCTCGTGCTGCGAGATCGAGGTCCCGCAGCGGGGGCACCAAGGGGTCGAGCGGTGGCCTTTGTACAGCCACCCGCGCTCGTGGACGGCCTTCAGGAAGCGCCAGATGTACTCGATGTTCGTGTCGGAGAAGGTGTGGTAGTCGTTGTCCCAGTCCATCCACATCCCGAGTCGTCGTGACTGGTCGGTGATCACCTCGGCGAACTTGGCCACACGCTCCTTGCAGCGCTCGGCGAACTCGGCCAGCCCGTACTCCTCGATCTCGCGCTTCGAGTTCAATCCCAGCGCCTTCTCGACCTCGACCTCGACCCACAGGCCCTGGCAGTCGAAACCGTTCTGATATCGCTGGTCGAACCCTCGTAGGGCCTTGTAGCGCTGGAAGACGTCCTTCAGCGTCCGGCCCCAGGCGTGGTGCACGCCCATCGGGTTGTTCGCGGTGATCGGGCCGTCGATGAAGGACCATCGCGTGCGGCCGCGGTTCTGCTCGCGGACCGCGTCGAAGATCCGGTTCGTGTCCCACCAGTCGAGGATCTCCCGCTCGAGGCGGGTGTGATCCGGGATCTGCTCCAACGGTGAGAATTTGGCCATCGCAAGCGATTCTAGAGCCGGGAACAGCGCGGCCCTCTCGGGCGTTTCACTCGACACCTCATCTGGAAAGGACACATTGATGGCGACAGCTGTGAAGACTGCGGACTTCGAACAGGAAGTCCTCAAAAGCGACAAGCCGGTGATCGTCGATTTCTGGGCCGAATGGTGCGGGCCGTGTCACGCGGTCGCGCCGGTGCTCGACAAGATCGCAGGCGAGCACGACGAGCTTCGCCTCGTCAAGGTCAACATCGACGAGGAGCCGGAGCTCGCGCAGCGGTACGGGATCGTCTCGATCCCGACGATGGTGCTCTTCAAGGACGGCGAGCCGGCGGCTGCGGCGATCGGTGCGCAGCCGAAGACCGCGCTCGAGCAGGCTCTCGGCTTGACGTCGAACGGCGCCTAAGCGCCGAGGCGCCGCTTGCGGCGCCGACGTCAGGACGTGCGGGCTCTGCCCGTGCGTCCGTCTGAATCGACCGGTCGAACGATCGACGTCTTCCGTCGACGCGCTAGGCGCTAGGCGCCTTCGGCCATCTCCTTCTCGGGCTTCGGCTCGGGCGAGACGGCGCGCGCCGTCGGCTCATCCACGAGGCTCAGCACGCGCATCCCGTGCACAAAGACGACAGCCCCGCCGAGCCAGCCGCCGAGCGTAAGAAACCCAAACCCGATCAGCGTGAGGATGAAGGCTGCGGCCGTCACGTCGCCCCGCGTGTAGCCGCCGTGGCCGATGATTGCCGTGATCGCGAAGAAAACGGTCGCCGTCACCATGGAGCTCAGGTGCAGGGTCGCCGTCCGCCAGAGCGGCGATCTCCACTCGATGGTGAGCCAGTCGACCAGCCCGGTCAAAGCCGTCGGAACGGTGAGAATCAGCCCGACCAGGAGCGCGACCCACCAACCGAACGCGCCGTTGTTCTCGGCGATGCCCGTGACGTCGAGGAGAGCAGCGATCGTGGCGAAGGTGTAGGTGCCGATCGTTGCGTCCGTGAGCGGCGGATGGAGCGGGTGGCCCGGCAGGCCTTTCCACAGGTAGCTCAGCTTCATGACCGCGGAACCCTTAGAGGTTTCCGCGAGCTGTGCTATTCGAAACCCGGGCGCTAGTGCTTCTGCCGCTCGAGGTAGTCGACGAAAGCTGCGTGCTTCGCCAGGTACTCCTCGAGCTCAGAGATGCCGACCCCGATCCAGTCCTCGAGCCAGGTGTCGTCGAGATCAGCCTCGATCCAGTGGAAGCCGCGATCGCTCATGAATGAATCTTCGGGCCGTCGAGCCGCGCCGGCATGAGCCAAATGGCCTAATTTCGTGGCTCGATGGGCCTACTAGGCTAGGCCGCCTTGGGCGGCTTTCTGCTGATCAACCCGCACTCCGGCGACGAGCGCACGGGAGCGGACGAGCTGGCCGCTGCGGCGCACGAGCGCGAGGTGCGCACGCACGTGCTGCGGCCGGGCGAGGACGCTGCAGATCTCGCGCGTGCGGCCGACTCCGAGGTCATCGGCATCGCGGGCGGGGATGGATCGCTTGCTCCTGTCGCGCAGGTTGCGCTCGAGACGAAAAGGGCGTTCGTCTGCGTCCCGTTCGGCACGCGCAACCATTTCGCCCGGGATCTCGGGCTCGAGCGCGACGATCCGGTCGCCGCGCTCGACGCGTTCGCCGGCGACGAACGGCGCATCGACGTCGGCCGGGTGAACGGCCGCATCTTTCTCAACAACGTCTCCTTCGGGGTCTACGCGTCTCTCGTCCATCGGCGTGAGCGACACCGCCGGCGGCGGCAGCTGCTCGCGCGTGCGCGGGCTCTCCTGCGAACGCTGCGGCATCCGCACCGGCTGCGCGTGAGCGTCGACGGCGAAGCGATCAGTGCACGTCTCGTTCTCGTTGCGAACAACGCCTACGAACTCCAGCTGTTCGACCTCGGCGCCCGCCCGTCCCTCGACGAGGGACGGCTGCACTTGTACACGGTGGGTGCATTGATGCCGAGGGCCTGGGATGAGCGCTCGGCCGCCGCCTTCACGATCGACGCGGTGGAGCGCCTACAGGCCGCAGTCGACGGAGAGCCGGCCGAGCTCGAGCCGCCGCTTCGTTTTTCGATCGAGCCGCGGGCGCTACGCGTCCAGCTGCCGCGCGCGCCAAGCAGCTAGGACCTTCGGCACGTTCTCGAAGGCGGTTTCTTCCGGCGGCGGCAGATCGTCGGGGCCGAACCACGCCAGCTCGGACACGTCGTCCGCGGGGACCGGCTGGCCGCTCACGACACGGGCCGTCCAGTAGAGGTTCAGCGTCGCCTGTGCCGTCGAGTCGCCGCCGTAGTGGTCCATCCATACGCCGACGAAGTCGACCGGCTCGATCTCGAGCCCGGTCTCCTCGCGGAGCTCGCGTCGTAGACCGTCGAGCGGATGCTCGCCTTCCTCGAGGAACCCGCCCGGCGTGTCCCACCGCCCGCGGAAGGGCTCGCCGGCGCGGCGTCCCAGCAGGAGCCGTCCCTCGTCGTCGACCACCAGTGCGCTGGCGGTCGCCTTCGAGCCGGCAAAAACGATGAACCCGCAGGCAGGACATTCGAGCCGCTTCTCGTAGCCCGTCAGCGCGGTGCGGCACCTCGGACAGAACCTCCAGCCCTCGAGCTCCGGCACACCGGCACAATACGGCGATGCACGACCAACCAGAGCCGACACCGGACGAGGAAGAGCGCGCGCCGGAGGAGCAAGGCGAGCACGAAGCGATGCGGGGCCCGGGCCACGACAACCCGCCGGACGTCGCGCAGGACGACTCGGAGATCCACGACGCCTAGGTTCGTCCCCGCCGCCGTCACCGAGCTCTCCCGCGTGCCGCTCTTCGCTTCGCTGCCGGGCGAGGTGCTCACCCAGCTCGCGCGGCGGATGGAGCGCGAGGAGGTCGCGCCCGGCACGGGCATGGTCCGCGAAGGCGAGGGCGGGGACCGCTTCTACGTCGTCCTCTCGGGCCTCTTCGCGGTCTCGCAGGAGTCGCTGGGGCCGAGGCGGCTGTTGCGGCCGGGTGATTACTTCGGTGAGGTCGCGCTCGCATTCGACATCCCGAGGACGGCGTCGGTGCGTGCAATGACGCCCGGCACCGTCGCAAGCTGCGACCGTGAGACGTTCGACGAGTTTCTGCGGCCTTTGTTCGCCGACGACTCAGACGAGAGCTAAGCGAGCTCCGCCAGCACGGCGTCCGACAGCTTCGGCCAGGCCTCCTTGGCCCAGTCGCCGAACGCGAGGTCCGTCAGGCACGCGCATGCCAGGGGCACGTCCGCGTCGACCCAGAGGAACGTCCCGCTGCCGCCGAAGTGGCCGAACGTGCGCGACGAGTTGCGCTCGCCGGTCCAGTGCGGGCGCTTCCCGTTCTTGAGCTCGAACCCCAGCCCCCAGTCGTTTGGCTCGAAGCGGCCGAACTCGGGCAGGACGCCCGGGAGTCCGGGGAACTGCACGGACGTCGCCTCGTCCAGCGTCTCGCGCGCGACGAGGCTCGGCGCGAGCAGCTCCTGCGCGACCGCGGCGAGGTCGTCCAGCGTGCCGCGAAGTCCGCCGGCAGGTGAGCCGTCCAGAACGGCGTTCATCCGCAGCGGCTGGAGCACGGCGGCGCGGAAGTAGTCCTCGAACGGCATCTCCGCTGACTCGCTTACCTTCGTGCCCAGGAGCTCGAACCCCGTGTTCGAGTAGATGCGCCGCTCGCCGGGACGAGCGATCGGAGCGGTGCCCTCGAACGGCAGGCCGGAAGCGTGCGCGAGGAGGTGCCGAACGGTGGAGCCAGGAGGCCCCGCGGCCTCGTCGAGGTCGACCACCGCTTCTTCCGCTGCGACGAGAACGGCCATGGCCGTAACGGGTTTCGTGACCGACGTCCAGCCGAGCTCGAGCTGCTGGGGCCCGTGGGTCGCGACGACGCCGTCGGCGGAGACGATGGCCGCGGCCGCATTCGCCGCCGGCCACTCGTCGATCTGCCTCAGGGCCTCCACCCCGCGATACTAGGAGGGTTTGACGAAACAGCGTCTATGCCGCCGGACTGCGCTGCTCGCCCCGATGCTGCGTCCTCAGTCGCGTCCGTACCATTCAGGTACGAACACTCCCTGCGTCCTTGCCTCGGAACGAGCAGCACATCCCGGCGACGAGCACCGTTCCGCCAAACCCTCCTAGGCCGGCATGGAGCGGCGGCAGATCTCGTCGGGCTCACCGTACGAGTCCGTGATGGGCTACTGCCGCGCCGTGCGCGTGGGCGACCACATCTTCGTCGCCGGAACCGCGCCGATCATGGAAGGCGGCGCCGATCCACCGCAGGACGCTTACGGCCAGACGCGCAGGTGCCTCGACATCGTCGCCAAGGCGCTCGCTGACGCCGGATCGGGGCTCGAGCACGTCGTCCGCACCAGGATCTATCTCGCCCGGCGGGAGGACTTCGAAGAGGTCGCGCGGGCACACGGCGAGGTGTTCAGCGCGATCCGGCCGGTGAACACGACAGTGGTCGTCGGTGAGCTGATCGACCCGCGCTGGGCGCTGGAGATCGAGGTCGACGCGGTCGCCGCGTAAGGCCGCCGCGTACTGACCGGCGTCGAAACGGGTAGATACTGCGCTCCGATGAAGCAGATCTTCCCGCCGAGCATCACGGGCAAGGGCTCTTCGTTCGCCGAGGGCGGCAGCGTCCTCGACCACAAGTTCGGCTCCAGCGAGCCGTACACGCTGGGGGTGGAGGAGGAGTACATGCTGCTCGATCCCGAGACGTTCGACCTCGTGCAGCACATCGACACGGTCCTCGCGGCGATCACCGGGCACGAGCTCGAGACGCGTGTCAGCCCAGAGCTGATGCAGTCGACGCTCGAGATCGCGACGCCGGTCTGCCGCACCCCGTCCGACGTCCAGCGAGAGCTGCTGAAGCTCCGCGGCTACGTCACCGGCGTGGCACACGAGCAGTCGCTGCGAGTGGGGTCGGCGGGGACGCACCCCTTTTCGCTGTTCGAGCGCCAGCGCATCACGGCTCGCGACCGCTACCGCCACCTCGTCGACCAGCTCCAGTACGTCGCCCGAAGGGAGCTGATCTTCGGGCTCCACGTCCACGTTGCCGTGGACGACGCGGAGAAGGCGATCAAGGTCGTCAACGGCCTGCTCGCGCATCTGTCGTCGCTGCTCGCACTCTCGGCCAACTCGCCGTTCTGGCGCGGCGAGCCGACCGGGCTCTCCTCGAGCCGGCAGATGGTGTTCGCCGCCTTCCCGCGCTCGGGCCCCCCGCCGCGCTTCCGCGACTACGCCGACTACGCCGAGGTCGTCGGTCAGCTCGAGAAGACAGGCTGCATCGCGGACTACACCCACATCTGGTGGGACATCCGGCTGCATCCTCGGCTAGGCACCGTCGAAATTCGGGTGTGCGACGCCGTCACAAGGCTCGAGCACGCGGTCGCGCTGACGGCGTTCTGCCAGGCGCTCGTCAAGCACTACTGCGAGCAGTACGAGCGCGGCGCGGAGATCCCCTCTTATCACCGGATTCTCACGACCGAGAACAAGTGGCTCGCCGCGCGCTACGGCCTGGAGGCCCCCGTGATGGATCTCGCCACGGGGAGGCGCAATCGCGTGCCGGTCGCCCAGCTGATTCGGCGAACGCTCCGCGACCTCGAGCCGCACGCGCGCGAGCTCGGTGCAGACGCCGAGCTGGAAGGCGTGCGCGAGATTCTCGCCAATGGCAGCGGCGCCGATCGCCAGCGCCGTGTCTTCAACGCGAACCGCGACATCGTCGAGGTCGTGCGCGAGATCGCGGCGGCGACGGAGGTGGAGGCGGCCGTCCCCGCTTAGGCGCGGGATACGCGGTAGGTCTTCGTGTCGACGACGAAGACCGGCTTTCCCGCCAGCTTGACAACGAGATCGCCGCCGCGCAACGCCAACCGGACCTTCCAGAGATCTTCTCGGCGGCCGCGCCAAGGGATGTCGATGCAGACTGCCTTCGCATGCCGCGCGTCGAGCGCGTGGACGAAGGGCTGCTTCCCCTCACCTCCCATGTAGAACGTGTACGCCCAGCCGCCGTCGGGGGTTGTGGCGCGCGACATCGGCATCCCCGTCATCGACCATTCGCTCCGGCGCCGGTCGTCGACGATCCGACGGGTGAGGCGCCCGTACGGGAGGTCGTACGCGACGACGGTGTACCGGCCGTAGTCCGTCCGCGAGACGTTGTGGATCAGGTAGAGCATCCGCCCGTTCGGCGAGAGCGCGTCGAAGGAGTAGTGGCCGCGCAACGTGACGATCTTCCGCAGCCGGAGCGTTTTCGCGTCCAGCACCGGGAAGCGGGTCGTCTTGCGGAGCTCGGCGGTCCCGATCGCCGTCGAGAGCACGAGCGTGCGGCCGTCGGCCGACACGCCCGCGGTGTCGCCGTTCCAGGTAACGGCGGGGATTCCCCAGACGCCGGCGAGCCGAGTCGAGCGTAGGACGCGGCCGTCGCGCACGCGCACCGCGGCAACCACCGTGCCGCCGCGAGCGAGGGCGACGTAGCGGATCTTTCCGCCGGGTGCGACGACGCCGGAGCGGGCTCCCTGCTCTGCAACCGGGGACGGGCCCGCAGCCAGGACGGCTCCGGCAAGCACGAGCGCAGCGCCTGCGACGAGAACGATTCGCATCGCCCCCTCTACACCGCCCCGGCTCGAAAGGTTCCGCTATCGGCGCGAGACGCGATACGTTCGCGTGTCGACGACGAAGACGGTCTTTCTGCCCTTCCGGAGCAGTAGCTGCCCCGAGCGCAGCGCGAGGCGGACCTTCAACAGGTCTTCCAGAAAGCCTCGCCAGGGGATGTCGATGCAGACCGCCTTCATCCGGCGCGTGTCGAGCGCGTGCACGAACGGCTCTTTGCGGCCGCCGGGGAGGTAAAGCGTGTAGACCCAGCCCCCGTCCCTCGTCGTTGCCCGCGTCAGCGGCGAGCCGCTCATCGACCACTCGTCACGCCGCCGGTCGTCCACGACGCGGCGCACCAGGCGATCGAACGCGAGGTCATAGGCGACGACCGTGTAGCGGGTCAGATCCAGCTGCGAGACGTGGTGGATGAGATAGAGCATGCGACCGTCCGGCGATAGAGCGTCGAAGGCGTAGTCGCCGCTCAACCTCACGGTCTTCCGAAGGCGGAGCGTCTTCACGTCGAGGACCGGATAGCGGCTCGTCACCCGCAGACCTCCCGAGAACTCGCTTGGAGCGAGCACGAGCGTTCGGCCGTCGCCCGAGACGCCTCCAGTCGCACCGTCCCAGGTGACCTGCGGGATGCCCCACCCGCCGCCGATCCAGCCCCACCGGAGCACGCGCCCTCCCCGCCTGCTGACCTTGGCGACCACCGTCCCGCGCCTCGCGGGAAGCGCGACGTACCGGCTCCTCCCGTCCGGCGCTACCACGCCGTCCCAACCTTGCACGGCGGGCGGCGATGGGCCGCCGTCGGCTTTAACAGCCGACGCGAACGACGCCGCAGCTGCGAGCGCGCCGGACAGCAGCAGGAGTCGCCTCACGCCCACACCACGCTCGAGAGACCCGCGAGCTCTCCGTCGAGCGGATCGCGGCCCGCGCCCGGCAGCCGGGCAATCGTCTCGCTCAGATCGATCGTGGTCGCCCGGTCGTCCGAATCGAGCGCGACGACTTTGCCGTCGAATCCATCGACGTAGAGGAGCCAGGAATCGTGCCACGAGAGAATCGGCCCGCCACAGCCGTCGATTCGAACCTCCTCGGGCAGGATCTCGGTGGCGCTCGTCGCGCCTTCACGCAGCACGAAGGCGTGCGTATGGGTGACAAAGGCGATCCGATCACGCGCCGGCGCGAACGAGATGATGGGGCCGGAGGGCGTCGACGTCGACGCGAAGACCGACCCATCCAGGCGAAGAACGACGAGACGGCCCGACCCGGTGAGGGCGATCAGCCCTTTCTCGACGAACTCGATCAAGGCGCGCGGGCCCGTACCGAGGTCGTGCAGGTTTGCGAGCGCCACGCTGCTCCGGCCGTCGCTGCGGACCAATGACGCGGAGGCTGTCACGTAGAGAACACGCGCAGTCGCTTGGTCGAACCACATTGTTCGGGGTGCCCGAGCAACGAGGCGCGGGTTGGAACCGCCCTCGCGCCGGACGAAGATGTCGTTTCGGCGCTTCCGCCGTCGCAGGGTCAAGAGGTCGTTGTTGTTCGTCCATCCGACCGCTCCCTCGTGGCGAGCCACCGGGCGCTCCGGTCCGTTCAACCTCGCGACCCAGAGGCGTCCCCGCATGAAGCTGAACGCGACATCACGCGCGCCGATCGCGACGGAGTCGAGACTTTCCGTTCCACGTCGGAACGTCCGCCGCGATCGCCATACGACCCTGCCATCTCGGATTACGACGATGTGCCCGAAGCGACGATCGATCTGCACGGGTGAGGCCTCGAGGCGCGGCCGCGGCGCGGTCGTGACCCGTCCATCGGATGCGATCGCGTAGCCGCCGCAGATCGTTTCGACGACCACAGGCGCCGGCAGTCCGGCGGGCGCGGATGGCAGTGGAATCCCACACGCTGCTGCGGCGACTGCGGCCACGATGTGCATTCGCTCTCACTACGCATTCGGACCTCCGAGAGGTCCATGGCCGTATCTCTTCGGCGATGGACCTCTTGCACAAGCACGCTCGTATAGTCAGCGCGGGATGGCGGGCGCCGGGCGTGAGGAGCGCGCCTGGGTGCGCGGCGCTCAGGCCGGGTCGGTCTCGGACCTCGAGGCCCTCTTCCGGACGCATTGGCCGCTCGCCCATCGGGCCGCGTATCTCGTCGTCCACGACGCTGCCGCGGCGGAGGACATCGCGCAGGAAGCGTTCCTGGCCGCAATTCGGAACCTCGACCGATTTGACCGGCGGCGCCGGTTCGGGCCGTGGCTGCACCGCATCGTCGTCAACCGGGCGATCGACTGGGCGCGCGCCCGGGCGCTGCGCGCCGAGACCGAGCCGCAGGAGGTTCCCGCACCCGATCCCCCCGAGCGAAACGAGGAGCTGCTCCCGGCGCTGGCGGCGCTCGATCCGGACCAGCGGGCCGTGATCGTGCTACGCCACCTGCTCGAGTACACACCGGGCGAGATCGCCGACTTGCTGGAGCTGCCGCGCGGAACCGTCAACTCGCGGCTGCGACGAGGGCTCGACGCGCTCAAGGAGCGGCTGGAATGAAGGAACGGCTCCAACAGGTGCCGCTGCCGGACGAGCTCGGCGCTCGCAGGCGCGCTTGGAGCGTCGTCCGCCCGGCGTTCGAACGGCGCGAGCGCGTCTCCTGGCCCGTCCGGCACGCGAGGGCTCTCGCTGCCGCGGCGGTCGCGGCCGCACTCGTCGCGGCCGCGATCAGCTCGCCGGGGCGAGCCGTGATCAACTCGCTGAGGAAGGCCGTGGGCATCGAGCATGCCGAGGAGGCGCTCTTCTCGGTCCCGGCCCGCGGCCGCCTGCTCGTCACCTCGCCGAGGGGCGTCTGGATCGTCCGCGACGACGGGTCGCGCCGGTTCCTCGGGCGCTACCGCGAGGCGTCATGGTCGCCGCACGGCCTTTTCGTCGCCGCCACACGTAAGAACGAGCTCGTCGCGCTCGATCCGAAGGGGAACGTCCGGTGGGAGCTGGCGCGGCCGTCGGTCCGGTTCCCGCGCTGGACCGGGACGCGAACCGATACGCGCATCGTCTACCTCACGCAACGGCGGTTGCATCTCGTCGCCGGCGACGGCACCGGCGACCGCGACCTCGGGCTGGCGCCCGCGGCGCCGACCGCGCCGGCGTGGCGAGCGGGGAAGCGGCGCGTCTTCGCGTACGCCACGAAGAACGGACGCGTCCTCATCTTCGACCTCGACCGCGGCGTCATCGGTTCTCGTGTGTTCGGCGGCGTGCCGACAAAGCTCGAATGGTCGTCGGACGGCCGGCGTCTGCTGGTGCTCGCGCCGAGTCGGCTCCGCGTCTACAACGGCCGCGGGCGCGTCGTTGTCCAGGACGACCCGTCCGAAGGCCGGCCGGATCTCGATGCCGCCTTCCGTCCGGGCACATACGAAGTGGCCGTGATCCGCCGGCACGGCACGCAAAGCACGGCGTTCGTCCTGCCGAGCGGCAACGCCGTCTTCAATAGCACGGGCATCTTCCGGCAGCTGGCCTGGTCGCCGAACGGAAGATGGCTGCTCGTGACGTGGCCCACTGCGAACCAGTGGGTGTTCGTCCGCCGTGGCGCCCGCCGCCGCATCGTCGGCGCCTCCAGAATCGCCTCGCAGCTTCGCGGCTTCCCGCGCATCGAGGGCTGGTGCTGCACGGACTGATCGCGCTCATTGCGGCACTCGCGGCAGCCGGCGGGCCGGGGACGACGCGCGCCGAGCCCGACGGGCCGCCTACCGCCGTCATCCATTGGCGACATTCGGTTTCCCTTGGCCAGCCGGCCGACGGGGGCCTGCGCGGCGGCGTGCGGTTGCCGGCGGAAGGGCGTTACTTCTTCACGTGGGATCCGGTGCGGTTGCGGTCGCCGGACCGGTGGTGGCGGCGCTACGGCAGCGACCGCTTGGTTTCGACGGTCCTCGGCGTCGTCGGCGCGTACGGTCGGACGCACCCGGAGGCGCCGCGCGTCGGGATCGGCGATCTCTGCCGCCCCCGCGGAGGCGACTTCGGGCCGAAGCACGCAACGCATCAGAACGGCCTCGACGTCGACGTCTACTACCCGCGCCGCGACCGGCGCGAGCGACCGCCGGACTCGGCTCGGCAGATCAACCGGGGGCTGGCTCAAGACTTGCTCAACCGGTTCGTCCGCGCCGGCGCCGTGCGGATCTACATCGGGCCGAACACGCAACTTCGCGGCCCGCGCAGGATCCTGCGGATCCTGTGGAACCACGACAACCACATGCACGTCCGCATCCCCGCGCGCGCCTCGGGCGGCTTTCCCGCAGGACGGTCGGCATTGGGCAGGCCGATCGACGCGATCGAGGTCGGCGACCCGTTCAGCCCTCGCCGCACGCTCGTCGTCGGCTGCATCCACGGAAACGAGTGCGCCGGGCTCGCGATCACCCGCGCGCTGCTGAAGTCCCACCCCCACGCCGACCTTTGGATCGTCCCGAACCTGAACCCGGACGGCTTCGCCGCCCGAAACCGTGAGAACGCGCGCGGGGTCGACCTGAACCGGAACTTCTCGAAGGGCTGGCGACGCTTACAAACCTCCGGGCCGTATCCGTTCTCCGAGCCCGAAACGCGGTTCGCAGAGGCGCTCATCCGCCGCCTACGCCCGAGCATGACGATCTGGTTCCACCAGCCGCAAGGGCTTGTGCGCGCGTGGGGCCGGAGTGTTCCCGCGGGCCGCCGATACGCCGAACTTGCAGGCGTCCCGTTTCGTCGTCTTCGATGGCCGCCCGGTTCGGCGCCGCAGTGGCAGAACCGCCGCTTCCGCCGCGGCGCCTCGTACGTCGTCGAGCTGCCGCCGGGCCGGCTCTCGGCGACCTCCGCCCGTCGCTACGCCCGTGCTGTGCTGACTGCCGCCGAGTAGGGTGGTCGGGCACCTTCCCCTACTGCTGATCGCGCTCGGCGCGAGGAAAGGCGAGCTCCCCCTTCTTCGTGAACCACGTCATGACGTCGACCGTCAGGCGTCCTGCCTGCACCGACGGATCGGCCTGGGCCAGGCGTCGGGTCTCCTCGAGGTCGGTGCGGTAGAGGGACATCCCGCGCAGTGACTCGTCGGGCTGGTCGTCGAACGGCCCCCCGACGAGCATGTGGCCCTGCTCCCGCATCGCGTCGAGATGGGCCAGGTGCTGCGCCTGGAGCTCCCGAAGCTCGTCGTCCGAGAAGTCCAGGGCGCGCGGACCCCGACGCTGCAGGACGAGCGTGTAGCTGTCCATCTCCATTGCTCCCTCCTTGGACGAATGGGCAGGTGGCAAATCGACAGTCACTACTCGCTTGAGCCCTCTCGTCGAGCCTTCGATCACCTAGGCTTCTCCGCCATGCTGGCGGTGGGCGACCGGATTCCGAATGCGCAAGTTTGGCTGGCGCCGCGCGAGCAGGTTCGCCTGCGCGAGCTTGCGGCCGAAGGCCCGATCCTGCTCCTCTTCTATCTCTTCGACTGGTCGTCGACCTGAACGAGCGAGATGGAGCTCCTGCGTGACAGGAGCGAGGCGTTCCGAGAGGCAGGCGTTCGACCGTTCGCAATTTCGCGCGACGCGCCGTGGACGCACATCGCGTGGATGCAGGCGCTCGACCTCAACTTCCCGCTCCTGTCCGACTGGAACGCCGAAGCCGTGCGGCAGTTCGGGATCGCGCACGTGTTCAACCGCTTCGAGGACATCGCCGAGCGCACGGCGTTCCTGATCGACCAGGACGGTACGGTGCGCGGCGCATGGCGGTACGAGGCGGCAGAAGTGCCGGACTTCGACGTGCTGCTCTCGGCCGCACAGGCTTTGTAGCCCTCGCCTGCGCGATCTTTCTCGGCGCCGCGCTCGCGTCGGCTCGGCACGCGCTGCCGGAGTTCGGCTCGCAGTTCATGGCCGGCGGCGCCGAGGGCTACGGGGAGCCGGCACCGGGTGACCACCTGCAGACCTGGTACCGCCTCTGGCTTCCCGGCGACCAGCTCGAGCACGGGCGCGCGCCCTGGCGCGACGAGTACAGCTTCCGCCCCGAGAGCGACCCGATCGTGAACCTCGGCGGGTGGCCGTACTCGCTCGTGTACTGGCCGTTGCACGAGCTCTTCGGCGTGATCGTCGCCTGGAACCTCTTCGTGCTGATCACGTTCGTGCTTGCGGGGGTCGTGACACTGCTCTGGCTGTTAGAGCTCGGGCTCCCTCGCTGGGCCGCCCTCGCGGGTGCGCTCGCCTTCGCGATCGCGCCCTACCGCACAGTGCAGAGCGAGGGGCATCTGCTCGGGCCGATCTCGATCCTGCTGCCGCTTTCGTTGTGGGCATTCGAACGAGAACGCCGCGGCAGCCGCTGGTGGCTGCTGTTGTCGGGCGCGGCAATCGCGTCCATCCCGCTGTCCGGACAGGTCCACCTCGCTCTCGGAGCGATCCCGTTCTTTCTCGTGTACGCGGTCTGCCGGACGCGCGACCGCAGCGCCGTCATTGGTGCCGCGCTCGGCGCGGTTGCGGCGGTGCTCGCCGGCGTCCTCGTGCGCGAGACGCTGATCAAGGGATCGACGGAGGCGGGTGGCCGCAAGCTCGCGGAGGTGACGCGCTACTCGGCAAATGTCGGGGACTTCCTCTCACGCCACGTCGGACAGGGTCGCAGCGAGCAGTTCGTCTTCCTCGGCTGGGTGACGCCGCTGGTCGCGCTCCTCGGCCTCGTGTTGCTGCTGCGGGCGCGGAGGTACGCACTCGCTGCAGTGCTCGCGGTCGGCGTCGTTGTTCCGGTCGTGCTCGCACTGGGGACGAACACTTCGATCTACTCGGCCGTTTGGCACGCACTTCCGCCTTTCCGTTTTCCGCGGGTCCCGGAGCGACTGCTACCGATCGCGTGCCTCTGCATCGCGGCGCTCTTCGCATTCGCCGTCGCAGGTGCCCGCCGCGGGTGGGTGACGGCGTTGGCGATCGCAGTCGTCTTCGTCGATCTGCACGCGCGTGTCTACCACTCATCTGCGGCCGGAGATCCCGAGGCCGTCGCCTTCCGCGGCCCGGGGCGGCTGCTCGAGCTGCCCGTCTTCGACCCGAGCGTGCATCTCGGCTCGGTGTACCTCTGGTACGACACCGCGTCCCAGCGGCGGAGGCCGGGAGGCTACTCGACGACCGCGCCGGAAGCCGCAAAGCGGACGGCCGATCTGCTCGAGCGGCTGAACTGCGGCGACTGGTCCGGCGACACGGCCCGCGAGCTCGACCGCCTAGGGGTCCGCAGCATCACGCTGCACGGCGGCCTCTACGACCGTAACCGCGCCGTGGTGCCTACGGACTGGTTCGCTTCGCAAGGACTGCGCTCGCACGGTTGGAATGTCCAACGTGCGTCCGGACCGGTGTCGCTCTTCGAGCGACGACCACCGGCGTTCTCCTTCGCGCGGGCGGAACCGCCGCGGTCACAGCCCATCTTCTGTCAGGGCTGGTACGGCGACACGGGGTCCGGCCGTTACATGAGCGAACGGCACGCGCCGTTCTGGATCTACGGCAATGGGACGCCGCGACTGCGGTTCGCTCCATCGCGCCTGCCGAGACGGGTTCGCGTCCAGAGGCTGGAAGGTGGGCGGTGGCAGCTCGTCACGGTCGACGTGCCGACGCTCGGCCGCGTTCCGGGCGTGAGGAACCGTGTCGGGCTTCGGCTACTCGAGGTCACCCTGAGGTGACCCGCGGGCGCGCTCAGCGAACGCTCTTATCGAGCAACGCCTGATCGAAGAAGCCGACCACGCGCCGTTCGTACTCCTTTGGCTGCGTATCGATGCCGCCGACATGACCGCTGCCGGATAGGCCGATCCCGCCGATGCGCGCGGGCTCGACATCCGGTCGGCTCCGGAGGTAGCGGACCGCGGCGTCGACGTCCCGATACCCCTTCCATCCCCAACCGTTGGGATCGCCGTCACTCTCGCCTTCGCCACGCCTGTCGAACAGCAGGACCCCGTAACCGTGTCTGGCGAGGAGGCGAGCGGGCTTCTGCGTCCCCCTGCGACCGGGGAACGAGATCACCGCGGCCCCGTTTTGCGAAGGCACGTACCACC
>JBKPFU010000209.1:0-6280 GCA_046728975.1 Actinomycetota bacterium
AGAGCTCGCGTTTGCGGGTGATGCCGCCACATGAAGCCTTCGCAGAGGACAAGCTCATAGCGGTCGGCGACATCGAATGCCGCCTCGACCTCTGCTGCTCGTCGCGAGAATGGCTTCTCCGTCAGTACGTGCTTACCGGCCCCGAGCGCGCGCAGCGTCCACTCGACGTGCAGCGCGTTCGGCAGCGAGATGTAGACGGCGTTGACTTCGGTGTCGGCGATTAGCGCCTCATAGCCGTCGTACGCGCGCTCGATCAAGTTCTTTCGCGCGTAGGCTTCTGCACGCGCGCGCTCGCGGCTCGCGACGGCGATGACTTCGACGCAATCGGATTCGCGTGCCCCTTCGAGCACTAACTTGTTGATCCGCGCCGTCGAGAGCAGACCCCACCGAATAGTCACGGCTGGTCGGTTGCCGACGGACGTCCCGGGGTCGTGAGCTCGGTGCCGGGCGCGGCCCCCGTCATGATGGCGACAGCGTCGGCCATCGCATGCGTTTCCGGGGTTACGACCGCCACGCGGCGCCCGAGCCGCATGATGTGGATCCGGTCCGCGAGCTCGAACACGTGCGGCATGTCGTGGCTGATCAGGATCACCGGCAGGCCGCGGTCGCGCACGCGCTTGATCAGGTTGAGCACTTGCCGCGTCTCCTTGACGCCCAGCGCGGCCGTGGGCTCGTCCATGATCACGAGCCGCCGTGCCCACGTCGCGGCTCGGGCGACCGCAACCCCCTGGCGCTGGCCGCCTGAGAGGTCCTCGACCGGCTGGGCGATCGACTTGACTCCGATCTGCAGCTCGGCGAGGTGCTCGCCGGAGCGGCGGCGCATCGCCCGCTTGTCGAGCATGCGCAGCGCTCCGAGCGGTCCGCGCCGTCGCTGTTCGCGGCCGAGATAGATGTTCGATGCGATGTCCAGCGCCGGAGCGACTGCGAGATCTTGGTAAACGGTCTCGATCCCGAGCTTCCTTGCGTCTCGCGGCGAGCGGAAGTGCACGCTCTCGCCGTCGAGCCGGATCTCGCCGTCGTCGGGTCGAAGGGCGCCGGACAGGCTCTTGATCAGCGTTGACTTCCCTGCACCGTTGTCGCCGATGATGGCCGCGATCTCGCCTGGGAACAGCTCGAACTCGGCGCCGTCGAGCGCGACCACGTGCCCGAACCGTTTCACGATCCCCCGGGCCTCGACCACGGGGGTGGCGGCCGTGGCGGCGCCGGTCACAGACGCCTCCGGCGGACGAGTTGGTCGACCGACACGGCCAGGATGACGAGCACTCCGGTCACGAGGTACTGGTAGATGACCTGGACGCCGATCAGCGTCAACCCGTTGCGGATGACGCCGACGATGACTGCGCCGACGAGCGTCGCGATTATGCTTCCGCGGCCGCCGAAGAGACTCGTGCCTCCCAGCACCACGGCGGTGATGCTGTCGAGGTTCTCGGTCGTCTGTCCGGCGTTCGGGTCGCCGAGCTCCGTGCGGGCCACGAGGAGCATCGCTGCGAGCCCACTCGTCAGTCCTGCCAAGGTATAGACGGTGAGCAGGACGCGGTTGACGCTGATGCCGGTCAGGCGTGCCGCCTGCGGATTGTCACCGACCGCGTAGACGTGGCGGCCTCCTGCGGTCTGGGTCAATGCATACCAGGCGACTGCGTAGAGCACGAGCATGAAGACGACCCCGTATGTGACATCTGCGCCGAAGAGAGTGAACGTCCGGCCGAAGAAGAGCAGCTCGCTCGGCAGCCCGGTGAAGGTGAGGTCGTGCGAGTACACGTGCGTCAACGCGAACGCGATGTTGAAGGTGCCGAGCGTGACGATGAAAGCAGGAAGCCTGACCGCCGTCACCAACGTGCCGTTCAGCACGCCGAACGCGACACACGCGAGAATGCCCAGCCCGATCGCGATCAGCGCCGGAACTCCGTTCTGCACCGCCAGCTTGGTCATCACGATCTGGCCGAACGCCATCACGGTACCGACCGAAAGGTCGATTCCTGCAGTGAGGATGACGAGCGTTTGGCCGATCGCCAACACGCCGACGACCATCACTTGCTGAAGGATGAGCGAGAAGTTCTGCGCTTGGAGAAACGCGTCGCTCTTGAGGGAGAAGAACGCGCACGTCAGTAGGAGCGCGAGCAGCGGCGCGATTGCCGGCGCAGCGGCCGCGCGCCGAACGACGTTGAGGACGCCCGGGCTCCTGCGCAGCCCGTCAGGTGCGGTTGTCTCGCTCGTCGGGACGATCGTCTCGCAGGTGGCGGCCGGCGCGCAAGGCGCCGGTCGCCACGTCTAGCGCGGCTTCGGCTCTATCCCCAGCAGTTCTTCAGGCCGAAGGCGACCCCTTTCGAGCGCACGCCCGCCACGGGCTTCGCCGCGATGAGGTTCACACCCGTATCGATGTAGCCTCGAACCTTCTTGCCGGTCTTCGCGTACCTCACAGCCGCAGCGACCCCCCTCGATGCCATCTTCAGCGGGTACTGCTGCGACGTCGCGTCGAAGATGCCGGCCTTGACGTTGCGCACGCCCTGGCACCCGCCGTCGACAGAGACGACGGTGACGTCGGCCGCCGTCTTGCCAGCATTCTTCAGCGCCGTGAAGGCGCCGGCGGCGCTGGGCTCGTTGATCGTGTAGACGACGTCGATGTTGGGGTTCTTCTGGAGGCAGTTCTCCATCGCCGTCTGCGACGGCGCCGTCTGACCCTCGCCGTTCCCGACGCAGGCGATCTGCGCGTCGCTCCCCTTGATCCCGAACCCCTTCAGGAACCCGTTATGGCGCAGTGCGCCGACCGACGAGCCGGCGTGCTCGTCCAGCATGCCGATCGTCACCTTCTTGCCCTTCGTCGCAGCGCGTGCGTATCGGCCGATCAGCACGCCCGCGTTGAAGTTGTTCGTGGCGAAGAGCGCGTCGGTTGCGCTCTTCGGCACGGTCGGCGTGTCGAGAGCGATGACCAGCACGCCTGCCTTGCGCGCCTTCGCGATTGCAGGATTCTCAGCCTTCCCGTCCGCGACGGTAATGAGGATGCCTTTGACGCCTGCCGTCGTCATGTTCTCGATCGCGGCGATCTGGCTCGCGTTGTCCGAGCTCGACTTGCCGGCAGCGTAGATGAGCTTCGCGCCGAGCTGTCTGGCCGACGCGGTCGCACCGGCACGCATCTTCACGAAGAACGGGTTCGTTGCGTCCTTCGTGATCAACCCGACCTTGATCTGCGCCGTGTGCTGTGCTGGGCTGGCCGACGCGATTGCGACGACGACGGCCGCCGACACGACGACGCCGGCGAAGGCGGCTGCGAGGAGCGGCCTGCGCGAGCGCTTCTGACGCATGGGGAGCCTCCCTTTCCCTCGATTCGGCTTCCGAAGCCGTTGGTTGTGGTACCGATAACAGAGTCCTGGGCTGTTAGTCAAGGGCAGAGTGGGACATTTACAAGCCTCTGTGTGGTACTGATAACAGGAAATGCGGGCGGCCAGCGTGACGATCCAAGACGTAGCGCGCCGGGCGGGCGTATCGGCTATGACCGTTTCACGGGTCATCAACGGTCGCGCGAGCGTCAGCCCTGAGACGCGCGCACAGGTGGAGGAGGCGATCGCGGAGCTCGGCTACGTCCCGAGCCGGCTCGCTCGAGGGCTCTCCGCGCGACGGACGGGGACAATTGCGCTGATCGTTCCGGACGTGGCCAATCCGTTTTTCACGTTGATCGTCCGGGCGGCAGAGGACGTCGCGCGACGCGCCGGGTACCGCCTGATCCTCTGCGATACGCGGGCCGATCTCGACCTCGAGGGTGAGGTGATCGGGGAAATGATTGCGCACCGCGTCGAGGGCATGTTGATCGTCCCGGTCAGCGACCGTTCGCGCGATCACTTACGCCGGCTGACCCGGTTCGGCGTCCCATTCGCGCTCGTCGACCGTACCGTCTCCGGCATCGACGCGGACACGGTGGTCGGCGACAGCACGGCAGGCGCACGACAACTCGTCGAGCATCTGATCTTGCTCGGGCACCAGCGCATCGGCATGATCGTCGAGTCGGACGCCGTTTCGACTGCCCGCGATCGCCGGCGCGGCTACGAGGCGGCGCTAAAGGCGGCGGGGCTCGAGGCTTCGCCAGACTTCGTCGCCGTCACGCAGGTCGACCCCGAGGGCGGACGGGAGGGGATGCGGAGGTTACTCGAGCTCGAGCCGCCCCTGACCGCGGTCTTCACGGTCAACAACCTCGTCGCGCTCGGTGCAATCGAGGCGGTGCGCGCGGCCGGCCTCGAAGTGCCGGACGACGTGGCGCTCGTCTGCTTCGACGACATCGAGTACGCATCACGCCTCCATCCCTTCCTTACGGTCATGGAGCAGCCGGCCGAAACCTTCGGCACGCTCGCCACGCAATTGCTTCTGGAGCGAATCGAAGGACGTGGCCCCAAGCACGCGCGCAGGGTCGTGTTGCCGGCGCAGTTCATCGTCCGCGGGTCGAGCGGCGTGCACGGTGCGACGCGTCCCACGGGCGCGGCTCTGCCTGCTCCGGCAGCGGCGAAGCGGGCATGACGAAATACGGCGGGATCGAGAGCGGCGGCTCGAAGTGGGAATGCGCGATCGCGATGGGGCCTGAGGAGCTCTGCGCCGTGACCACGATCCCACGACGACTCCGAACGAAACGATCGGTCGGGCGGTCGACTTCTTCTCGCGCGCAGGGCCGGTAGACGCGATCGGCATCGGCTCCTTCGGGCCGGTCGACACACGCATCGACTCGATGACCTGGGGATACATCACGACCACGCCGAAGCCGGGCTGGGCGAACACAGACGTCGGGCAGGAGATCCGTCGCAGGCTCGACGTTCCAGTTGCGTTCGACACAGACGTAAACGCGGCGGCTCTGGGCGAGCACCGCTGGGGCGCGGGACGTGAGTTGCGGACGCTCTGGTACGTCACGGTCGGGAGCGGCATCGGCGGCGGCGCGATCGTCGACGGACGTGTCCTGCACGGCCTGTTCCACCCCGAGTTCGGGCATCTGCGTGTCCCGCACGATCTCGATGCCGACCCGTTCGACGGCGTCTGTCCGTATCACGGCGACTGCCTCGAGGGGCTCGCTTCCGGCCCGGCGCTCGAGGCGCGCTGGGGAATACCCCCGGCGCAGATCGAGGACGGCAACGCTTGGATGCTGGAGGCGCGCTACCTCGCGCTGGGTCTCGTGGCGGTGATCTCCGTGCTCTCGCCCGAGCGCATCGTCGTCGGCGGCGGTGTCGCGAAGCATCCAGGGCTCCTCGCTTCCGTTCGCCAAGAGGTAACGGCGCTCATGAACGGGTATCTCGGCTTCGAGGCGTCAGACGACTACGTCACGCCGCCGACGTTCGGTGCGCGAGCAGGTGTGCTCGGCGCGATCGCGCTTGCCGAGAGCGCGAGCGTGAGCACGGCTCCAAGTCCCGGGAGCGTGTTGTCCAGAGACAGATAGGTCGGAACCGGCATTAGGCGTCTCGAATTATCGGGTGGAGATCTCGCTGAGCTGGCAGGCTACGGAGGTGGCGGACAGAGCCGTGCTCGTGACCGGTGCCGCCCGGGGGATCGGTGCTGCAGTCGCGTCCGAGTTCGCCGCGGCCGGTGATCGGGTGGCGGTCCACTACCGACGCTCGCGGAAGGCGGCGGAGGCGCTTGCCGACTCGCTCCCGGGCGGGCCACACATTGCGCTCGGCGCGGACCTCGTCGACGCCCTCGCGGTGCGGTCGATGGTCGACGAGGCGGCCGCCGGCCTCGATGGGCTGGACGTGCTGATCAACAACGCCGGCATCTACGTCGAACACGATCTCGTCTCGACTCGGTATGAGGAGTGGCTTCAGGCGTGGGAGCAGACGCTCGCGGTCGACCTCGTCGGGGCGGCCAACGTTACGTGGTGCGCCGTGCGGCACATGCTGAAGCGCGGTAGCGGGCGTATCGTCAACGTTTCCTCGCGCGGCGCTTACCGCGGCGAGCCACGAGCGCCGGCCTACGGTGCAGCAAAGGCGGCGTTGATCGCGTTCGGCAACTCCCTTGCGCGCGGGCTGGCCACCCACCGGATCGCGGTAGCGACCGTGGTCCCCGGTTGGACCGAGACGGACATGGCTGCCGAAACCCTCGATGGCCCACGAGGCAACGAGATCCGCGGCGAGAGCCCGTTCGGACGAGTCGCCACGCCCCTCGACGTGGCCAGCGCCGTGCTCTACCTCGCCTCACCCGAGGCCGAGTTCGCCAGCGGCACGACGGTGGACGTCAACGGGGCCTCCTACCTCCACCTCTGAGGCACAGCCAACCTCCTGCATCGGTGTCGTCATCGCGGTGTTCCGAGCGGACC
>JBKPFU010000210.1:0-2973 GCA_046728975.1 Actinomycetota bacterium
CCACGTGTCGCCGCCGTTGCGCGACGTGGCCACGACGAGCGGACCTGAGGCGCTGACGAAGTTCTGCCAGCAGACGTAGACGTTGCCGAAGAACCGGCTCGAAGCCGCGTTGTCCGCCCAGATCTGCTCCTTGTCGGCGAACGTTGCCGAACTCTGCCTCGAGACGATCACGGGCAGCTTCCAGGCGCTCTCGTCTCCTGCCGCCGCAGCCTGAACGTTGTCCGTGCGCGACACGGCGATCGCCTCGACCCCCTTGAACCCCGGCTCGCCCAGATCGGCGGAGACGTTCGAGGTCAGGTTCGCGTAGTAGAGCCGCGAGCCGTTCGCCCACGAGAACCGGCCGTCTGATCCGCGTCGCGGGCCGAACGCGAGCGCGGGGTCGCCGTCGGAAACGAGGTTGACCTCGTCGTAGCGCGGTAGGGTCCCGATCGGCCCCTGGTGCGCGACGCAGTCGGGGTCGTCCGGCCCGGGCGCGCCGAGGCAGTCCCTCGCCGTCAACCCCGTATAGGTGGGCTGGATCCACGTGAGCCCGCGGTCGAACGAGAAGTAGATGCCCGACCCGCCCACGTTCGGCGTGAACGGGCACGTCGTGTCGTCCCCTGCGTTGCACGCCTCCATGTCGATGTTGTCGTTCGCTCCGGCCGCGAGGATGTTCTCGTGATTTGCATCCATCGCGATCGCCGGCTCGTTCTGCTTGTTCTGCGAGAACGGCGTCGACGGGCTGCCAACGGTCACTTCGCGGTCGCCGACCGCGGCGACCGCTCCCGGCACCGCAAATATGACTGCAGCCGCGAGCGCGGCGAGCAGCCAGAACTTCCTCCTCATGTACTCCCCCCTTCTCTAGCCGCCGATTGAGCGGGGGTATCTTACGCCCTAGAAGGCGTAGCGCTCCTCTTTCCAGTAGTCAGCGTCGTTGTGGTAGCCGTAGCGCTCCCAGAAGCCGGGCTGGTCGTGGTCGAGGAGCTCGATCGCACGCAGCCACTTGGCGCTCTTCCAGAAGTAGCGCCTCGGAACGACGAGGCGTAGCGGCGAGCCGTGCTCTGGCGCGAGCGGCTCGCCGTCGGCCTCGTAGGCGAGCAGCGCTTCGGGATCCTCGATCGCCTCGAGTGGCACGTTCGAGGTAAAGCCCTGCTCGGCGTGCGCGACCACGAACCGCGCGCTCTTCTTCGGCTCGACGAGCTTTGCGAGCTCGGTCCAGTGCACGCCGCGGAAGCTCGCGTCGAACCGGCTCCAGCGCGTGACGCAGTGGATGTCGATAGTGATCTCGGTCGACGGAAGGGCCTGGAAATCGTCCCACGACAAGGTGATCGGGCTCTTCACCTCGCCGAAGACGCGGAAGTCCCACGTCGCCAGGTCGGTCTCGGGGATGGTGCCGGCGTGGAGCACCGGCCACTTCTCCGTCAAGTACTGCCCGGGCGGCAGACGCTCGGGGTCGTAGCCCGCATCGATCACCTTCTGCTGGGCTTTCGAGCGGAAGATCGCCATCCGTTCCTACACTAGTTGTCGTGGCCGTCTCGACATTGCGAATCGCCCGGCGCCCCCGTGCCTACGTGCGCGTCTTTGGTCCTGACGCGGAGGACTACCTCCAGCGCATGGTCTCGAACGACGTCGGCGGCAACGTCTGCGATGCGCTGCTGCTGACGCCGAAGGGGCGAGCGATCGCACCGCTCCGCGTGCTGCGGCGAGCCGAGGATGATTTCTTGCTTCTCACGGAGCCCGAGCTCGGGGAGGCCGTCCGTCACGACCTCCTGCGCATGCGCTTCGCGGCAAAGTGCGAGATCGAGCTCGAGGAGCACACGTCGGTCATCGTCTTCGGCGGGAGCGAGGGCATCCCGACTGCGGACTACGGCGAGCCGGCCCGCGAGGTGCTGGATCAAGAGCTCGAGGCGACGATCGCCGCGGAGGAGCTGGAACGGATGCGGATCGAGGCCGGGACGCCGGCGTGGGGGAAGGAGATCGACGAGTCGATCCTCCCGGCCGAGGCCGGTCTCGACGCGACCCACATCTCCTTCACGAAGGGCTGCTACCCGGGACAGGAGCCGATCGCGCGGCTGCATTACCGCGGCCACGTGAACCGGCGGCTGCAGGTGCTCGACGTCGACGCCGCATCGCCAGGGGACGAGATCGTCTACGAAGGAAAATCGGTCGGACGCGTGACGAGTGCGGTGCCCGGTCTCGCCTTGGGTTACGTCCGGACGTCCGTCCAGGGCGACGCCGCGCTCAGTGTCGGCGGGAATCCGGCGCGGCTACACTAGGTCGACCCAGCGCCCGTAGCTCAGGGGATAGAGCGCTGCCCTGCGGAGGCAGAGGTCGCATGTTCGAATCATGCCGGGCGCATCCCTCAAATTCCCTGCTCATAGGGCATTCTCCCCCAGTGGGTCGCGAGCGGCTCCGGATGGCGAGCCTCCGCCTCGGCGCGCGCCAAATCCGCTCCGGCTGCGAAGCCGTACCTACCGCCGCAGCACTACTACATCGGGGGGTGATTTTCGGTACCGCGCTCGTCTGCGCGCGCGAAAGCTGCTGTCCAGGGGTTTGGAAGGAGGACCTGTCTTGACATACGGAACCCACGTGCGAAGGCGCGCATTTCACAAGGGGCATGCCGTTCGCGGAGTACTCGTTCTGCTGGCGGCAGCTGCGTTGTCGCTCCTGGCCGCGACGGCCGCTCAGGCGGCCGCGTTCACCTTTACGAAGATCGCCGACAGCGCCCGCGTCAATTTCAATCCGAACAGCTTCACGTGCTCGTCGATCAACAACCGCGGCGACGTCGCGTTCAGGGCGGGACGCACCTCCGCCGACGGCCTTAACTCGTTCGACGGCATCTACCGCGTCAACGCGGACGGGACGCTGACGACGATCGCCGAGGACCCGAACCGCAGGACGTTCGGATTCCTCGGCAACTTCCCCTCGATGAACGATCTGGGGGAGGTCTCGTTCGCGGCCAATCTCGCGCCCACTTTCGACGAGGCGATCCTG
>JBKPFU010000211.1:0-8488 GCA_046728975.1 Actinomycetota bacterium
CGCTCGACCTCCTCCGGGGTCAGGTCTTGGGACAGCGCGTACGGAGACAGCCGCGCGTGGTGGAGGATCTCGTTCGCCCAGGCGCGCCCGATTCCGCCGATGACTCGCTGGTCGCGCAGCAGCGAGTGGAGGCGGCGGGACTCGGAAGCGAGGATGTCGCCCAGTCGATCCGCATCGACCTCCAGGGCGTCTGGGCCGAGATGCGCCAGCTCCTCCTCGGCGGCTTCGGGCGTGAGCAGCCAGACGCCGGCGCGCTTCTTCGGCCCGCCCTCGGTCAGCACGAGCTGCCCGCCGGCCTGAAAGCGCAATCGGAGCGCGGGCATCTTCGGCTCCTTCTCGCCCGCACGGAGGTAGCGGAGGCGACCGGCGCTCATCAGGTGGATGAGCACGACGAGGTCGCCGTCGTCCGTCGGGAAGAGCAGCCGCTTCGCGCGGCGCTCGGCGCCTTCGAAGCGGCGGCCTTCCAGCTCGCGCAGCGGCGGCTCGAACGTCTTCAGCGTCGCGACGTGGGCCGGCCCCGCCTGCTCGATCGGGAAGGCGCCGACCGGTTCGTCGAGCGCGCGTCGGAGTGCTTCGACTTCAGGTAATTCAGGCATCGTCACGTCCCTGGGCGGCGACCGCTCCCGCCACTGGCTCCGCCCTGGTTACGCCGCGGCTGCCTGACGCCGCTGGCGGTTGAGCGCGGGAAGCGCGTGATCCTGGGACGCGTAGCGTTCTGCGCCGGCGCCGCTTGGCCGTACTACTTTGTACTGTCCTGCGCGTCGCCGGCTTGCCTCCTTTGCCAGCGACGCCCCAGGAACGTGACGAACAGCGATCCGTCATGACCGAGCCACTCAGCGTAGCCGTCTGCCGCGGGCACATCATCGAGTCGGTCCATCACGTGCACGCCGTCGCGGTTCAGGACGGCTCGGTCGTCGCGGAGGCCGGCAATACCTCGCTTCTCACATCGCTGCGTTCGTCGGCGAAGCCGTTCCAGGCGCTCCCGCTCGCCCGCTCGCTGCCGATGCTCGAGGACCGAGACGTCGCCATCGCCTGTGCTTCCCACCGTGCCGAGCCGGACCAGATCGAGGCCGTCTGGGGGCTGCTGGAGAAGACGGGCGGCACGCCGGCCGAGCTCGAGTGTGGCGTGCAGGAGGGGCGTCCGCCGGAGCCGCTCTACCACAACTGCTCGGGCAAGCACGCCGCGATGCTCGCCGTCTGTCGCGCCGAAGGCTGGCCGACCAAGGGGTACCGGCTACCCGAGCACCCGCTCCAGCAGCTGCTGATGCGCGTGATGGCCGAGGCCGGCGGCGTTGAGGCGGGGGAGCTGGCGACGGCCACAGACGGCTGCGGCGTCGTCTGCTTCGCGTTGCCGCTGGAGCGCGTTGCGCTTGCGTTCGCCCGTCTGGAGCAGCTGGAGGGAGGCGATCGCATCGTCGCCGCGATGCGCGCGCATCCGAGGCTGATCGGCGGCGAAGACTCGACGGACACCCTGCTGATGGAGGCTCTCGACGGCTGGATCGCCAAGGGCGGCGCGGAAGGGTTGATGTGCGCCGCCGGCGACGGCCTCGGTGTCGCCGTGAAAATCGCCGACGGCAACGGCCGGGCGCTGCGGCCGGCGCTGTCGAGGTTCATCGGCAGCCTCGGATTCGCGCTGCCCGACTTCGAGGAGATCCCGCTTCGCAACAGTCACGAAGAGGTCGTGGGCGAGATCGCTCCGGCCTGAAATTCCGTTCCCATTTTGCGAAGTTCGTGTGTAACATCCCGGCACCGCGAGAGGGGAGCCGGGGAGGGGGGACCGAACCGGCTCGTCTCGTGTTTCGGTAGGTCAGCTCCCGGTCCAGCCAAGCGCGAGAAAGCCGAGGTCAATGCTCACTGTCGACATTTCTCTCCCAGATGTCGAAGAGCTTCAAAAGCTGGTACAGGATGGAATCGAGAAAGGGTTTCTCAATTACGACGAGATCGCCGGCGGGCTCGAGGAGGTCGAGCTCAGCAAGGAGCAGATCGAAGACTTCTACACGTACCTGATCGACCACGGGGTCGAGCTCGTCGAAGGCGAGCAGCACAAGCACCCGCCGCACGAGCAGCCCGCGCTGGCCGAGGAGGAGCAGAAAGGCCCCAAGCTCGACCTCACGGTCGAGCCCTCGCTCGATTCACTGCGTCTTTACCTGCGCGAGATCGGGAAGGTGCCGCTCCTGACCGCCGACCAGGAGGTCTACCTCGCCAAGCGGATCGAGCGCGGCGACATGTCGGCCAAGATGCAGATGATCGAGGCGAACCTCCGCCTCGTCGTCTCGATCGCCAAGTCGTACCTCGGCCGCGGCCTCTCGTTTCTCGACCTTATTCAGGAAGGGTCGCTCGGCCTCATTCGCGCGGTGGAGAAGTTCGACTACCGCAAGGGCTACAAGTTCTCCACGTATGCCACCTGGTGGATCCGGCAGGCGGTGACCAGGGCGATCGCCGACAAGGCGCGGACGATTCGGATCCCGGTGCACATGGTCGAGAAGCTGAACAAGGTCGTGCACATCGAGCGCCAGCTCGTGCAGCGCCTCGGCCGTGAGCCGAGGCCTGACGAAATCGCGCACGAGCTGGAGATGACCACGAGCGAGGTGCGGGAGATCCTCCGTATGGCGCAGCATCCGGTCTCGCTCGAGAAGCCGATCGGGGAAGAGGAGGAGTCCGAGCTGGGCGACTTCGTGCAGGACGACCAGGCCGAGTCCCCGTTCGACACGGCCTCCGTCTCGCTCCGGCGCGAGGACATCGAGCACGCGCTCTCCTCGCTGCCCGAGCGCGAGCGCAAGGTGATCGAGCTTCGCTTCGGCCTGACCGGCGAGCAGCCGTGCACGCTCGAGGAGGTCGGGAGGGCGTTCGGCGTGACACGCGAGCGCATCCGCCAGATCGAGAACAACACGCTCAAGAAGCTCCAGTCCCTGCCCGAAGCGCAAGGCCTCAAGGACTGCGTCTAAGGACCGTCGGGGAACCCCTGGTTCCCCCCTCCTTCAGAACGACCCGCTTACACGGCTGCCGTCGGCGTGCCGCAGAAGAGCCCTACAAACGACGGCTCCTGGGCCATGACGCTGATCGGCCGGCCGTCTCCGAGGTAGCCGGGCCGCTTCGTTAGCCAGCGGAGCTTCCACGGCCCGCGGGAGTCGGCGCGGAAGGTCAGCACCCTCCGCTCCAGCGGCCGGATGACGATCGCGCGCTCGACGCCGGGCGCGCGGAACACGACCCGCGTTGGCTCCGTGCCTGCCGGCAGCCAGGCGACGAAGCGAAGCGTTCCGCGGACGCGGCCGCCCGGCGCCGGGAAGACCTTCACGTTCCCCGACTGCGCCAGCCACGAATCGTGGTAAAGGCCGCCGACGAACATCGTCATCCGCGGCGTCGAGAGTGGCCGCCAGAGCTCGTAGTCGTTACCTCGGGCAATACGAACGGCGCCGCGGAACCGCGCGCGGACGCCGTGGTTGGAGATCGCGAACGGCTTATGGATCGGCGTGCCGACCACCGTCATCGCGCCGTCGCCGCGCAGGCGCACGACCTTCGATCCGAAGGCATCGATGCCGGTCGCGCCGTCGAGGAACAGCACGTCCTTGAGGGACGTGTTCCAGAAGAGCTCCTCGTGCGCGCGCGCGTGTGGCGTAGTAGGAGTCTGGATCAGCAACGTCGAGCCCAGACCGGCGTGGTCGATCCAGCGAGCGTCGGCCGGCAGGTAGTCCCGGCGCACGGACGCGGCCACGTGATGGTCGAAGGCAACGGCGCCCGCCGAGGAGGCGCCGACGAAGAGCAGCGCAGCGGCCACCGCGGTCGGGGCGAGGCGCACCCGGTAGGCCACCGCGATCGCGAGCAGCGACAGCCCGGCCACGACGACGGCAACCGCAAGCGAGCCGGTGTCGATTCCGACGGCCTTCTCCAACCGGAAGACCGCGAGCAGGAACGGCGAGTCCTGCTTGCCGTCGCCGATCGTGTAGCCCGATAGCGGCACCCGGGCCGACAGTGCGATGAGAACGAGCGCGATCCCGGCGACGGCTCGCCGCGCGGTCGCCCCGCGTTTGATGTATAGGCAGAAGGCGGGAAAGGCGAGCGGCAGCAGCGTCATCAGATAGCGCTCCTGAAAACGGCTCGAGCCGTTCGACGCATACAGCGCCGCCTCCGCGAACAGCGCTCCCGCGTAGGCAACGGTCAAGGCCCCGAACGCTCGCTCGACCTGGGTGCGCGGGCGGGCCAGCGCGAGCCACAGACCGATGAGCGCGCCGGGAACGATCACCCATCCAGCCGAGTAGGCGAGAAGCATGCCGTCGGTCCCGACCCAATGGGCGATCGCAGCGGGGCGAACGCCGAGGTCGGCGACGCCCGAGTAATAGCCGAGTAGGCGCGAAGGGCCGAAGGCCAAGGAGCCGACGAGCGGCATCGCGAGCAGCGCGAGCGTGAAGCGGTAGCGCGAGAGCACCGGCCTGACTCCGCGCTCCACGACCAGCGCCGCGACGAGGAACGCGACCGGCAGCACCACGTATTGCACCCGCGCGAAGGTGGCGAGCCCGGCGAACGCGAGAAACGCAAGCTGCGCGCGCCTCGTCGGCGCCGAGAGCGTGCGGACGCCTGCGTAGATCGCGGCGAGTGCCAGGGTGTACGCGATCGGGTCGGCCAGCAAGAAGGAGCTGAAGAAGAGGTCGGGCGAGGCGACGGTCAGCGCCGCTCCCGCAAGCGCCCAGCCGGCGCCGAGGCCGAGCCGCCGGACGAGTAGATAAATGGGAACTGCGGCGAGCGACATCGCGAGTGCGTTCTCCGCCTGCGTCAACCGGTACGCGAGCCCCGGGTCGCGAGGCAGCCAGAACGGCGCCGCCAGCAACGGCTCCAGCATCGCCGGGAAATGCGCCGACGCGCCCCGAATCACCGGGCGCCCGTGCTCGGCGAGCGAGCGTGCGATCGTCGAATAGATGTACTCGTCCGGGAAGTAGAGCGGCGTCGCGTGACCGAGGGCGGCTACCAGCCGGACGAGAAAGCTGGCCGCGACGATTCCTGCCAGCGCGACCCAGGCGGGAATCGCGGCGAGCCGCTCGAGGCCAAGCGGAAGCCGCACCGTCCCGGACCGCGGAACACCGACGTCGATCGCCACGCCTTGGCTATCGGCAGTCGCTCCCTATCCCTTGAAGGAGTGACTTCAGCCGGCTTCCGGTTCGTCCCCATCGGCGCGTTCGAGCGGGACGAACAGGTTGCAGTGTGGGCACTTGAAGCCGCGTTGCCCCGGCGTTCCCTCTCCCAACAGCTCGGCCGAGAACGGCTTCTTGCAGTGCGGACAGACGACCTCGTAGACGTCCGCCGCCCGCAGCTCGCTCACCGAGCCAACGTAGCAGAGGGTCGGTTTGACCGCGCGAACGCCGGGTATCTTGCGGCCAACGGTCATACACCGTGATGCGGGAGGCGCTGCGTGGGGTCCGCGGCGCCTCCTTCGTTTTGGCCGGGTTAGCGTGCGCGCATGGGCCTCGGGCGCGTTCGGAGCGGAGTTCCGTCTGTGGTCGTCGTCTGCGTGACCCTGGCGGCGACGGTGCTCGCGCTGAAGCTCTGGCGCGCCGACCTCGACGTCCCGTTCGCGTACTCCGGCGACGGCAACTTCGCGCACATGATCGTGAAGGGAATCGACGACCACGGCTGGTACGAGCAGAACCCGTCGCTCGGCGCGCCGGACGGGCAGCAGCTCTACGACTACCCGGTGATGAACGGTGACGACCTCAACGCGGTCGTCTTCTGGTTGCTGGGGCTGCTCGCTGCGAGCGCCACGGCCATGAACCTGTTCTACGTCGCGACGTATCCGCTCGCCGCGCTCGCGGCGTTCCTGGTCTTCCGCCGCCTCGGCCTTTCGATCGCGAGCGCAGGTGTCTGTTCGATCCTGTACGCGCTGCTGCCCTATCACCTGTTGCGGGGCGAGCAGCACCTGCTGCTCGCCGGCTACTACTCGGTGCCCGTCGCGGCCTGGCTGGCGCTTGCGGTCCTGCGGGGCGATCCGATGTTCGCCGGCTGGCGGTCGCGGATCACGCTGACGACGCTCTTGCTCTGCGCCCTGGTCGCCTCGGCGTCGGGCTCCTTCTACTACTCCGGCTTCGCGATCATCCTGGTCGCGGCGGCGGCCATTCTGGCCTGGCGGCGCGAAGCGCTCGTCGCCGGCGCGCTCGTGATCGGCGCCATCCTCGCGGTCACGTTGGTCGAGCTCTCGCCGGCGCTCGTTTATCGCGCCGTTCACGGCAAGAACGGCGAGGCCTTCGTTCGCCCGCGGCTGTCGGGCGAGGCGTACGCACTCAAGTTCACCCAGCTGGTGCTGCCGACGGACGTCCACCGGGTCGGCACGCTCGCAAGGCTGACGCGGAAGTACGAGGAGAAGTCGCCGGTGCCGCAGACCGAAGCGAAGAGTGCGGCGCTCGGCGTGGTAGGAGCGGTGGGGTTTCTGTGGCTGCTCGCGGTCGCGCTGTGGTCGGTCGTGCGCGTCGCGCCGCGGCTCCCGCCTTTGCACCGCCAGGCGGCCGCGTTGACCGTCGTCGTGTTTCTCGTGGCGACCCTCGGCGGGCTGTCGACGCTGATCACCGCCGCCGTTCCCGTCCTGCGGGCCTGGAACCGGCTGTCGATCGTGATCGCCTTCTTCGCCTTGCTCGCGGTCGGACTGCTGCTGGATGCGCTGCGCGCGCGGATGCCGGCGCTTGCGCTGGCAATCACGGCGGCGGTTCTCGTGCTCGGGCTCCTCGACCAGACCAGTGACCGGCTCGTTCCTGCGTACGGCGCGACCGACGCCGCGTGGAAGAGCGATCGGAGCTTCGTCCGCTCTATCGAGAGCCGACTGCTCGACGAGGGGATGGTCTACCAGCTTCCCTACATGCCGTTTCCGGAGGCCGGGAGCATCGGGCGCATGAGCGACTACGACCACGTGAACCCGTACCTGCACTCCTCCCGCCTGCGCTGGAGCTACGGCGCGATGCGCGGCCGGCCCGCCGACTGGGCCGAGCGCTTCAGGAACGCACCGATGAGCCAGCTTCTGCCCGAGCTCCGGCGGCGCGGCTTTCGGGGGATCGAGATCGACCGCTTCGGCTATCCCGACAACGGCGTGGGCGTGGAGTCGGACCTCCGACGGGAGCTGCGCGAATCGCCCCTCGTCAGCGGAGACCGCCGCCTCTCGTTCTTCCAGCTCGGTCGCTAGAGCAATACTGCGCGGAGGCCGATGCCACGTCTGTACGGCGCCACCGGAGACGGAATCGCGAGGCTCGACGAGGCCGGCGATCGCTGGACGGTCGAGCTCTCGCTGGCCGGAACCGGCGCCCAGTGCCTCGCCGTCGATCCAAGCGATCCGAACACCGTCTACGCCGGGTTGCGCGAGGGCGGTGTCAGGCGGACGACCGACGGCGGCCGGAGCTGGGTGGACTGTGCCCTTCCGCAGAACGGCGTGTTTTCCCTCGCCGTGAGCGCTGCCGACGGGGCGGTCTACGCCGGGACCGAGCCGAGCGCCTTGTTCCGCAGCGACGACGGTGGCGAAACGTGGCGCGAGCTCACGGCGCTGCTCGAGGTTCCCTCGCGCCCGACCTGGAGCTTCCCGCCGCGCCCATGGACATCCCACGTTCGCTGGATCGCGCCAAGTCCCCACGATCGCGACCTCATCCTGGTCGGGATCGAGCTCGGCGGGCTGATGCGCTCGACCGACGGCGGCGCGACGTGGCACGACCACCGACCGGGCGCGCAACCGGACGTCCACTCGCTCGCCTGGCACCCGCGTAACGCCGGCCGGGCCTACGAAGCAGGAGGAGGCGGCGCCGCGTGGAGCGACGACGCCGGCGACACGTGGCATCCGGCGGACGAGGGCCGCGACCGCCACTACACGTGGTCCGTCGCGGTCGATCCCGCGGATCCGGAGCTCTGGTACGTGTCCGCGAGCACCGGGCCGTTCGCCGCCCACGGCGGCCGCGATCCGCAGGCGCGCATCTATCGCCGGGGCGACGGTCGGTGGCACGCTCTCACCGGCGGCGGGCTGCCGGAGCCTCTCCCGGCGATGCCGTACGCTCTCGTTGCGCGCGACGGCCGGCTCTTCGCCGGCTTTGCGGACGGCGGGCTGTGGGAGAGCGGCGACCACGGCGACACCTGGCGCGCCTGTGCACTCGATGGCGACCGCATCACACGTCTGCAGGCTCTCGTCTACGCCGCCTGATCGACTTGCCCATTTGACAACGCCCCCCGCATGGTGGCATCCTCGCTGCGCCGTTACCTGGTCTTTCGGAGAGGGGAGCCAGGGTCAAGAACCAGCGTTCAAAACGCTGCGGCACATCGGCCGTCGCTGACCCTGCCGCCATTCGGGTTTTCCTCGTCGGCGCCGTCAGCCTCCACCGCGAAAGCCTCGCCGAGCTGCTCGGTCGCGAGGCGCGCATCGAGATGACCGGGGCGGCCGCAGACGGTCCGCAGCCAACACGGCCTACTCCTCCGGGAGTTGGGGCTACATCGGACAGTCCAACGTCGACAAGGTGAAGTCGCCGATCGGCGGAAC
>JBKPFU010000212.1:0-21206 GCA_046728975.1 Actinomycetota bacterium
GTCTCGGGTGACGAAGACGAGCGGCTCTTGATGGGAGGCGGCAAGGCTGAGCAAGGCCGTCTCGCCCGCGCCAAGCTCGAACTCTCCCTCGACGACGCCGTTGACGCTACCCTCGCCGGCGTTCCAGACGCCGAGCGCGAGTGCGTCGCTGCCGAACTGCGCGATGAACCGGCCGTTGCGCTGCTCGAGCTTCGTGCGGACGCTCGAGTAGACATAGCGCGGGTCGAACAACCAACGCAGCGGCACGTTCCCTTCCAGGCCTTCGACCTTCCGCACGAGCTCACGCTGCGGCGTGATGCAAGTGGTGTCGGTCAGCGTCATCGCGTCGGTGACTCGCACAGCTCCCGAGGCGGAACGGAAGACCGTCTCCAGCACGTTTGAGTCGCGCCTGTAGCGGCGCTCCACCTCGAATCTCTCGCTCGGAGAGAGCTGGAACGAGCCGCCGCGGTCGGCGTCGAGGATGCGCGCGAAGACGGACGGCGAATCGATGTCGGGAAGGCACAGCCAGTCGATCGACCCGTCCAGCGCAACGAGCGCGGCTGTCCGGCCGTCCCCGATCACCGCGTAATCGCGAATCGGCGCGTAGCCGTCGATCCGCTGCACGGAGGGATTATCGGTGTCCGAAGTGGTGCGCGCGCGGCAGCGAGCCGAACACGTCGGCCTCGCCGGCCATCTTCCGCGCGAGGGGCACGAGCGACTCGAGCGCGTGGACGAGGACGTTCTGGTTTCGATCGAAGCGCTCGAAGCGCCCGCGAGCGAGCAGCAGCGGCTCGCCCCTCACGAGCGGCCGGAAGCGCTCGTAGACATGCGGCGGGACGATCAGGTTGACCTGGCCGTGCTCGTCCTCGAGCAGCATGAAGACGACGCCGTTCGCAGTCGCCGGCCGCTGGCGGGCAATCGAGAGCCCTGCAACCGCGATGGTGGCGCGGTTTGCGAGCCGGTCGAGATCGCAGCTGCGCGTGATTCCGGGCGGGAGGTGCGGCCGTAGAAGCTCGAGTGGATGCTTTCCGACGGAAAGGCTCGTCGAGCGGTAGTCGGCGAGCATCCGCTCCCACAGCGTCTGCTCGGGCAACGTGGGCGTCGGCGCGGTTGGATCGAGCGGCAGCGCGAGCTGACGCTGCTCGCCGCCCGAGCCTGGGATGCTCTGCGAGCGAGGCGCGAAGCCGAGCTCCCAGAGGAGTGCGCGCCGCGGGCCGAGCTCGTCGCACGCGCCCGAGACGATGAGCGCCTCGAGCCGGTCGCGATCGAGCGGCGTGCGCTGGACGAGCTCTCGGATGCTGCGAAACGGCCCGCCGCGATCGCGTTCGGCGGCGACTGCCCTTGCGGCCTCCTCGCCCAGCGACGTCACGTACTCGAGACCGACGCGAACGCAATCTCCCTCCACCGCGCACGTGGCGGCGCTTCGGTTCACGTCCGGCGGCATGACCTCCACCCCGCGCCGCTGCGCGTCGCGGACGAGGCTCGAAGGCGGGTAGAAGCCCATCGGCTGCGCGTTCAGGAGCGCGCACAGGAACTCGGCCGGGTAGTAGTGACGAAGCCACGCCGATTGATAGGCGAGCAGGCCGAACGCCGCCGCGTGCGACTTCGGGAAGCCGAACCCGGAAAAGCCGGCGAGCTTGTCGTAGACGGCGTCCGCCGTCGCGGCGTCCACGCCGTTGGCGGCCGCGCCCTCGACAAAACGCGCCCGGTAGGCCTCGATCGCCTCCTCCGAGCGCTTGCGGCTCATCGCCCGGCGCAAGCCTTCGGCCTCCCCCACGCTGAACCCGGCCAGCGCCATCGCGACCTCCAGCACCTGATCCTGGAAGACGACCACGCCGAGCGTGTCGCGGAGCGGTTCGGCGAGTAGCGGATGGTCGACCGGCGGAACGAACGACGGATCGTGACGGAGCTTCTCGCGGTGCTCGATGTACGGATGCACGGCCTTGCCCTGAATCGGCCCGGGGCGCACGAGCGCAACCTGGACGGTCAGGTCGTCGAGGTTCTCCGGCCGCGTGCGCAGCAGGCTCTGCATCTGCGCCCGGCTTTCGATCTGGAAAACGCCGACCGTGTCCGCCCGCTGGATCTCCCCGAAGACCGGCGGATCCTCGAGCGGGATGCGCGAGAGGTCGATCGGCCGGCCGCGAAGGTTCGCGATCTGCTCCACGCAGTCCTCGACCGCCGACAGCATTCCGAGCCCGAGCAGGTCGATCTTCAGAAAGCCCGCGTCGGCGCAGGAGTCCTTGTCCCACTGCACAAGCTGCCGGCCCGCCATTGCTGCCGGCATCACGGGGACAAGCTCGACGAGCGGCCGGCTCGAGATGACCATGCCGCCCGGGTGCTGCGAGGCGTGGCGCGGGAGACCGGCGATCTCGCCGCAGAGCTCCACGAACGCCCGCCAACGGGGCGAGCGGCGCTTCGTGTCGGCATCGGGAAGCGCGGCGACCTCGTGCGGGACACGGTATGGATTGCCCTCCGTGATCCGCGCGAGCCGCTCGAGCTCTCCGTGCGGGAGCCCGAGCGCCTTGCCCACGTCGCGGATCGCCCCGCGCGAGTGGTACGTCGGGAAGCTGGCGACGAGGGCGGCGTGCTCTCTCCCGTACCGGTCGCTGACGGCCGGGAGCAGCTTCTCGCGGATGTCGCGGGGAAAGTCGAGATCGATGTCCGGGACCGCGGCCATGTCGCGGTTGAGGAACCGGCCCAGTGAAAGCCCCGCCTCGACCGGATCGACGTGGGAGAGCCCGGTCAGGTAGCAGACGATCGAGCCGACCGAGCTGCCGCGCCCGCGCCCCGGCGGCAGAACGGAGCGCGGTGAGTCGCGGCCGCGCACCTCGACCCCGATCTCCCGCGCGAGCTCGAGCACCTCCCAGTGCAGGAGGAAGAAGCCGGCGAGACCGAGCTCGTCGATCAGCGCGAGCTCGTCTTCGAGTCGCTGCCGCGCGCGTTTTCTATGTCCGTTGGCGCTGCCGTACCGCTCGGCGAACGCCCGGTCGCAGACACGCTTCAACTGCGCGATCGCGGGCTCGCCCTTGTCCGAGAAATCGGGATACATATAGCCGAGGTCCTCGGTCAGGTCGAACCGGAGGCGTTCGGCGAGCTCGCCCGCCCGCTCGACGGCGTCGCGATCGAGCGGGAGCCGCTCGGCCATCTCCGCCGGTGCGACGAGGACGCTCTCGTGGTTGCCGCGCCGCTCCCGCTCGCAGCCGTCGAGCGAGGTTCGGTTCTTCACCGCGACCAGGACGTCCTGCAGCGCCGCGCGGCGCGGGTGGTGCGCGTGTACGTCGCCGGTCGCGACGGTCTGGACGCCGAGCGTCTCGGCGAGCTCGCGAAGCAGCCCGTTCCTCCGCGTGTCGCCGCGCTCGAACGGCCGCTGCAGCTCGACGAAGAAACGGTCCCGCCCGACCGCGCGAGCGAGCCGCGCCGCCGCGTTGGGGTTCCGAACGGCGAGGCCGTCGCGCGCGCAGCCGGACAGACAGACGAGCCCTTCGTTCAGCTCCTCGAGCAGCGTCTGGTCGAGCGACGGGTCGAGGAGCTCTCGCTCCCTGCCGGGTAGCCGAGTTCCTGCATGCGCCGCCGTCAGCAGGCGGCAGAGGTTCGCGTATCCGTGCGCGCTCTCGACCAGCAGCGTCACGTGCGCGCCGCCTGCGAGCGTCACCTCCGCGCCCGTGATCGGACGGAGGCCGAAGCTCTTCGCCATGTGCGCGAACTCGAGCGAGCCGTAGACGCCGTCGTGGTCGGTCAGCGCGAGCGCCGAGTACTCGAGCTCGGCCGCGCGCAGCGCAAGCTCCTCCGGCAGGGAGGCGCCGTCGAGGAACGAGTACGCTGAATGCGCGTGGAGCTCGACGTATCCCATGCCGTCCTCCTACGTCCCGGCGAGGGCGAGACGATCTTCGACGAGAAGCGGCGGACGCTTCGGATCCTCGCCGACAGTGAGGAGCTGACGCTGAGCTGGTTCCGCTACGAGCCCGGGGAGAAGGGCCCAGACCCGCATGTCCACCGCAAGCACACGGACTCGTTCTTCGTCCTCGAGGGCGAGCTCGAGTTCGGCCTGGGGCCCGAGGTGCAGAAGGTCCGCGGCGCCGCTGGGACGTTCGCGGCCGCCCCGCCGAACGTCGTGCATACGTTCCGGAACGCGAGCGACTCGACAGCGGTGTTCGTCAACATCCACGCGCCGAGCATGGGGTTCGGAGATCAGCTGCGCGCCCGCCGCGACGGCCGTGAGGAGGACGCCGAGCAATTCGACCAGTTCGACCCGCCCGAGGACGGAGGGCGGCCGTTCGAGGACGCCGTCGTCGCCGGTGCCGGCCAAGGAGAACGGCTCGGTCGGCCGGGGCGATCCTTCGTCCTCGTCAAAGCCGAGCTTCCGGAGCTCTCTGCCTTCGACTCGACCTACGACCCAAGCTGGGAAGGTGTCGACCTGCACACGCATGACGACCACGTCGACTCGTTCTTCGTCCTCGACGGCGAGGTCGAGTTCATCCTCGGCGAGGACTCGCTCCGTGCAGGCCCGGGGACGTTCGTCTCTGCCCCCGTCGCGACACCTCACGGCTTCCGCAATCTCGGCGAGACCCCGATTCGCGTGCTCAACCTCCACACGCCGGACGCCGGCTTCGCCGCTGCGATGCGCGGCCGTTAGCGTCAAGCCCTCTGGGTGAACCAGCGGCCCACCTCCTCGTCCCTGAACACGACGGCGTTCTCGCCGGTCTGCAGCACGACGTCGAAATAGCGGCGGGTCACCGGCTCCTCCGTCCACCACCGGTCGACGACGCGCCACTCCTCGCGCACGAGCGCGATCGGTACGCGGTTGACCCGTCGCGGAATCCCGTCGACGTGCGCCTCCACCGCCACCGGCTCCGGCGCGTTTACTCGTCGCGCGGTACGAGCAGCGCTCTCTGCTCCGGAATGCGCGACCATGGTGCGACCTCCACGACCGAGGACACGGCGCCCGAGCCGACTCCGGCGCGTACCTGACGCAGTCCTTCGCTCAGGTGAGCGCGAAGCTCGTCGCCTTCGGCGCGAACGAGCTCGAGCTGTTGGCCGACGGACTTCGCCAGCTCGAGCGCCTCGAGGCGAAGCTCGGTCGCCGGCGCCGGCAGCTCGGCCAGTTTCGGCCAGAGCGCGGTGCGAAGGCGGCCGAGCTCTGCCGTCGCGTCGCGCAACGTCAGCGTTCGGCGCCACGAGCCGCCGCCGACGAGCTTGGCCGAAACGGCGACCTTCCGGATCGCCCTGTCGTTTCGCTCGGGCTGCGACAGGAGCTGATTGAGCAGCACGCCGAGGGCACGCCGCAACGAGAGCTCGTTGGCGATCGCTTCCTCGAACTCGAGCGTCGCGGCGAGCTCCGCGGCGACCTTGCGGCCGCGGACGCGTCCCTTCCTTCCACCTCTCGCCAGGCTCCAGGCGCGCCGGCCGTCCGGCCCCAGACGTTCGGCCACGGCTGCGCCCGGAAGCCCGGCAAGCTGACCAAGCTTTCGCACGCCGAGCTCTTCGAGCTCCTCGCGGCGCTCGTCGTCCATCGGCAGGAGCGTGAGCGGAAGCGGCGCGAGAAATTCACGCGCCCGCTCGTCCGAGACCACCACGACCTGGCCCGTATGCGCGACGTTCGCGGCAGCGAGCGCTGAAAAGCGGCGATTCGCTGCTCCCGCGCGGGGATCCCAGACTCCTCCGACCGCGGCGAGCGCCCGCTTCAACGCCGCGTCGAGCCCGCCGTACAGGCGCTCGACGCCGCGCGTCTCGAAGTAGACGCAGCCGGAGCCGCTGGACTCCACGCCGAAGCCGGCGTCCTCCAACCGCCGCAAGACCTGCTCCCACGCGTGCTCGGCCGCGGCCGGATCCTGCTCGACGAGCGCGAGATCGGGACAGAGCCCAAGTGCCTCGCCCAGCCGCATGCCCGGCTTGACCCCTGCGGCCTCGGCCGCAGCCGTGACGGGTCCCAGCAGTGGCTCGGTTCCGGGCGCGGGCGCGAGCGCGGCCGGCTTCAGCGCCAGCGCAGGCCGCTCCCTGAGCGCCGCGCGCAGCTCGAATCCGGGGATGACGATGCAACCGACCATCAGCGAACATATGTTCTACACGAACACATGTTCGCTTGTCAAGGGTTTCTTACGCCACGATCTCTGCGGCCGCGCCGACCATTCCGGAAAAGCGGGGCACGACGTCGAGGATGTTCTCCTGCGAGCACCAGCGGAGATCGTCCTCGAGCCCCGGCGGACCGTACGTGCGCGCATTGATCCCCTCCCACGCATTCGGGAACGAGCGCGCGATGACGCCTGCCGCCACCGCCGCATCGCTGCGCTCGCCGTCCAGCAGCCCGCCGATCCGGCCGGCGCAGTAGGCGTCGTCGATCGCGAAGCGGCCCTGGAAGCCCGCGCAGACGATCGTCACGTCTCCCCCGCTCTCGCCGGCGGCGCGCCCGACCGCGTCCAGGTTCAGCATCGACCCGAGCAGCACGGTCTTGCACGCGGACGCCGCGGTCAGGATCGCGCGCGTCCCATTCGTCGTCGACATGATTGCAGTCTCGGCGCGGGGCTCCAAGTACTCGCGGGGAGAGGCGCCGAGGTCGAACCCTTCGATCAACTGCGCGTTTCGCTCGCCGCCGAGCACGGCGGCCTCGCCCAACTCCGCGCGCAGCGCCCGCGCCTCGTCGATGTCGCCGCAGCAGAGGACGCGCTTGTAGCCCGAGGCCAGGGCTTGCGCGATCGTCGAGGTAGCGCGCATGACGTCAACCACGACGGCGACGTCCGCTTCGACGGCCTCGTCCGGCGTGAACGCGACATGAAGGTGCACGTCGTTACGCTAGTTCCCGCCGTGGAACCAATGAGGTGCTACCGACATCCGGACCGCGAGACGTACCTCTCGTGCTCGGACTGCGGACGGCCGATCTGCACGGAGTGCATGACACCCGCGCCGGTCGGTCAGCGTTGCCCCGAGCATTCCGGCCGTCCTCAAGGAGTCGCGCGGATGAGCTCGGGCGTCCGGCGCGCGAGCTTCGAGGGCCAGGGCGCGATCGTGACGAAGGCGCTGATCGCGATCAACGTGCTCGTCTACCTCGCCGAGCTCGCGCAGGGCGCGGGCCTCAGTGCGAACTCGGGCTGGATCTACGAGAAGGGGGTGCTCGTCGCGAAAGCGATCGACTCCTCCGGGAACGTGGTCGGCGTCGCCGAGGGCGAGTGGTGGCGAATGATCACGGCGGCGTTCCTCCATTACGGGCCGCTCCACCTGGCGCTGAACATGCTGGCGCTCTGGTGGTTCGGCGCCGCGGTCGAGGAGACGATCGGCCGCGGACGGTACATCGCCGTCTATCTGATCTCGGGCATCGCCGGGTCGGCAGGCGCGCTGCTGCTCGATCCGACGACTCCGACCGTGGGGGCGTCCGGCGCGATCTTCGGGATCCTCGGCGCGGCATTCGTCCTCGAGCGCCAGGGCGTCCACGTCCTCGGCGGCGCAGCGTTGACCGTGATCGCGCTCAACCTCGTGTTCACGTTCACGATCTCGAGCATCTCGATCGGCGGCCACCTCGGCGGCTTGGCCGGAGGCGCGCTTTGCATGCTCGTGCTCTCGCGATTCGGCCGCGGTCACGGCGTCTACGGCCGAGTCGGCCTTCCGGAGCTCGCGGGACTGCTGGCGATCGCGGCAGTCAGCGTCGTGCTCGCCTATTGGAAGGTCCGCGGCTATGCGTGAGCGCTAGCCGAGCCGCTCGATGCCGCTGAGGCGGTCGAGCTTGTCCTTCCAGGCGAGGTCGATGCCGGTCCCGCCGCTCAGGTAATCGGCGAACCCGTCCCACGCCCAGAACGTGTCGCGGCCGGGACCTCCGTAGACGAGATCTCGCCCCGTGTCGCCCTGAAGCTTGTCGTTTCCGAGGCCGCCGTAGAGGCGGTCGCTTCCCTGGCCGCCGTTCAGCTTGTCGGCGCCGGCGCCCCCAATGAGCACGTCCGCGCCGCCCGCGCCGTCGAGGTAGTCGTTGCCGCCGAGCCCGCAGATGACGTCGTGGCCGCCCGTGCCGAACAGGATGTCGTTCCCGGCCGTCCCGGTGATCGTGCAGGAGAGACCGCGTGGGACGGCGTGGACCTTGGTCGCGGCAAAGACCGCGATCGAGACGAACATCGCGGCGATTGCCTTCAGCCTGTCTTCTGCACGCGGGGCCAACGCGAACCTCCGATTTCTCACCGGCGTGGCCGCTCCGCCGACCTTCTTCTTCAATGACATGATCGTGCGGCCGGCGGCGAGCACCGATCCCCCACTTCGGTGATTCGGCTCATACTGCGCGCGATGCGCCGCGCGCTGCTCGTGTTCCTGTGCGCGTTCGTCCTCGCCCCCGCCGCGGGCTCTCGCTCGGAGCGAACGGTGCTGCTGGGCGTGCTCGGCAACAAGGCCCGCTTCGCCTCGCTGACGGGCCAGTACTCGGCAATCGGCCACGTGATCGTCGGCTGGTCGCAGGGCTACAGCTGGGGCGCTCCCATGCTGACTCAGCTGCAGCAGCACGCGCCGATCCCGATGATCGGGCTCGACACGGCACGTGGGTGGCCGAACCGGCGCGAGGCGATCACGCCACGGGGAATCGCTTTCGGCCGTGGCGACGACTACCTGTTCGCGATCAACCGCGCGATCGCCGCCTGGGGGCGGCCGGTCTACCTGCGTCCGTTCGGCGAGATGAACGGGCACTGGAACTACTACTGCGCCTTCACGCGCGGCGGCCGTTCGAAGGGCGCCTCACACTCGACGCGGATGTTCCGGCGCGCGTTCGCCAGGGTCTACCTGCTCGCGCACGGCGGGACAGCGACGCAGATCAACGGGCGGCTCACGCGGCTCGGGCTTCCGCCCATCCGCCGCGACCTCCAGCTCAACGCCGCACCGACTCTGAAGGTCGTCTGGAACCCTCAGGGGTACGGCAGCCCCAAAATCCCCGCCAACAGCGCCGCCGCCTACTACCCCGGCGACCGTTTCGTCGACGTGGTCGCGAACGACCTCTATGACATGGGCTTCAAGGCGCAATGGGCCGCGAACGAGCGCCTCTACCGGCGCTTCAGGTCGAAGCCGTTCGCGATCGCCGAGTGGGGTCTCTGGGGGATCGACGATCCCGCCTTCGTGCGCCGAATGGCCGGCTTCGCAAACACGCACGGACGCGTCGAGTTCATCTCCTACTTCGAGAGCCGGCGCGGCTCGATCTTCGACCTGGGCACGAAACCGCGCAGCCGCGCCGCCTACCGGCGCTACATCAGGCCGCTCGGCCGCTGACGGCTAGCCGGTCGGCCGGTTCGTGATGTGGACGTAGGTCTTGCCGTCCTCGCCGCATTCCTCGCGGAGCGCGACCTGGCCCGAGCGACCGTCGTTCTTCCACGAGACCTCCGAGTCGTGCTCCTCGAGCTCGTCGAAGAGAATCGTGTAGTTCGCGTCCTCGAGCGCGCTCTTGTAGTCCTCGTAGGCGTCCTTGACGTCGCCTTCGTAGTAGCCCTCGACGACGTCGGACGGCCCCTGGGTCTCCTGGTTCGTGTACGTCACCTTGTCGGGCTTCGGGAAGTTCGCCGGCAGCTTCGGCGTCTCGGAGAGCTCGCTGCCGGTGCAAGCCGCCTTCGCGGCCTCGCTGATCGGCCCCTCTTCCTCTCCGCTCTTCTTTTCGCCGCCGCAGGCGACGAGCGTGAGCGTTGCCATTCCCGTGACCAACGCGCCGGTCAGGTGACGCACGCTTCCTCCTTTGCTCGACCGAGCGGCCGAGTCTATAGAGGCTTCGCTATCGGGACGGCTCCGGGATCTTGCTTCGCAGGATCCACGCCGACCGCGCGAGGTTCCCTTGCCAGACGACGAGCGGCACGACGAGCGCCCACGCGACGACGAACACCGACCGTACGGCACCACCCTGTTGCAGCGGGTGGAGCGAGTCGATCGCGCGGAGCCAGAGAGGAAGGCCCGCAAGAAAGACGAGGGCGGTGACGACAGCCAACCCGGCATCAAGCGCGATCTCCCAGGCGGCCTCGCTTCTCGTGGGACGCGGGCTTTTCCGCAGTCGGTCGAGGGCCGCCGCGCGATTCGCCGTCAGCAGGGTCACGAGCGCCAGCAACAGCCCGACAAGACTGGCGAGATCGCCAATCTCGTCGTTGACCTTCATTTCGGCACGTCGAGGCCAAGGACGGTGAGCGGGTTCGTGCCCGCGATGTCCCGGGGAAGGTCCAGGGTCTGGTTCGCGCGCTGCGCGCGGACGCCGTGGGTCAGTCCACGGCGCTGAAGAAGCTGGTACGCGTAGTCGAGCCCGGTCGGCTCGTCGAAGAAGACCGCGTAGCGGAGGCCCGCCTCGGCGTCACCGGTTTCGGTGACCGTCGCCGTGTCGCGGACGACCGCCTTCAGATACGGGTCGACCGCCCGCGCATAGATGGCGTTCATCCGGCGGATCGTGCTCAACGCCGTCGACGGAGCCACTCGCAAGACGACCTCGACCTCGCGCGGCTTCAGAGCGCGCTGGGCGGCCTCGGAGATGTAGCGCAGGCGCAGGGCGCGCGCATCGGCGATCGACGAAGGGACCGGCTCACCGCCCGCGACCACCTCGAGCGCCTCTCGTTCGGCCGCGGCGAGAACCGCGTTCAGGAGCGAGCGGGCCTGCGCATCCGACAGGCCCGCGTACTCGATCAGCGCAGCCTTGGCGTCATCGCGGGTTGCAGGCATCGTCGGCCGGATGTCTAGCCGCCGGCGGTGACGTACGTGGCGCCCTTTTCGGCGAGCGCAGCCTGCGCCGCGGCCAGCCGCGCCAGCGGCACGCGGTACGGCGAGCACGACACGTAGTCGAGCCCGAGCCCGTGGCAGAACGCGACCGAGTCCGGCTCGCCGCCGTGCTCGCCGCAGATCCCGAGCTTGATCTCTTCCTTCGTCGATCGCCCCCGCTCGACCGCGATCCGCATCAGGTCCCCGACGCCGCTCTGGTCGAGCGTCTCGAACGGGTTCCGCTGCAGGACACCGTCCTCGAGATAGCGGGGCAGGAACTTGCCCTCCGCGTCGTCGCGCGAGAAGCCGAGCGCGGTCTGCGTCAGGTCGTTCGTGCCGAAGGAGAAGAAGTCGGCGTACTCGGCGATCTCGTCTGCCCGAATGCACGCGCGCGGCAGCTCGATCATCGTGCCGACGAGGTACTCGACGGCCTCGGACTCCTCGTTGGCCGTTGCCACCGTGATCGAGCGCAGACGGTGGAGCTCCTCGGCGAACGCCACGAGAGGATGCATGATCTCGACGACCGGCGCGTCCCCGCTCCGCTCCTCGACCGCCTGCGCGGCGCGGATGATCGCGCGCACCTGCATCTCGTAGATCTCCGGCCACAGCAGGCCCAGCCTGCAACCCCGCGTGCCGAGCATCGGGTTCGCCTCGTGGAGCGCCCGGATCCGCGCCCGCATGCGCTCGTCCTTTGCCTCCTCGAGCGGCGGCAGGAACTCGTGCAGCGGCGGATCGAGCAGGCGGATCGTGACGGGCAGTCCGTGCATCGCCTCGAAGATCCCCTCGAAGTCCGACTGCTGCATGGGCAGGAGCTTCTCGAGCGCCGTCCGCCGCTCTTCCTCGCCGGGCGCCATGATCATCTCCCGGACGATCGGCAGGCGGTCCTCGGCCATGAACATGTGCTCGGTCCGGCAGAGGCCGATTCCCTGGGCGCCGAACTCGCGCGCCTTGGCCGCGTCGTCCGGCGTATCGGCGTTCGCGCGCACCTTCAGCCGGCGGTAGTCGTCGGCCCAGCCGAGGATCGTCTCGAAGTCCTCGTTGATCTGCGGGGGGACGAGCTCGACCTCGCCCACGATCACCTCGCCGGTCCCGCCGTCGATCGTGATCACGTCGCCCTCGCCCACCTCTTCGGAGCCGATCGTCGCCTTCTTCGCCTTGACGTCGATCGAGAGGTCCTCGCAACCGGCGACGCACGGCTTGCCCATCCCGCGGGCCACCACCGCCGCGTGCGAGGTCATCCCGCCGTGCGCGGTCAGCACGCCCTTGGCCGCGATCAGCCCGTGGATGTCGTCCGGCGTCGTCTCCCAGCGGACGAGGATCACGTCCTCGGAGTCGCCACGCTCCTCGGCCGTGTCGGCGTCGAAGACGACCTTCCCGGAAGCCGCACCAGGCGAAGCGTTGAGCCCTTTCGCGGCCACCTCGTAGGACGCGTTCGGATCGATCATCGGGTGCAGGAGCTGGTCGAGTTGCCGCGGGTCGATGCGCGCGACCGCCTCCTCGCGCGAGATCAGCTCCTCCTCCACCATCGACACGGACGCCTTCAGCGCGGCCGCCGCCGTCCGCTTGGCCGACCTCGTCTGGAGGAGGTAGAGCTTGCCCTCCTCGACGGTGAACTCGATGTCCTGCATATCGCGGTAGTGCTCCTCGAGGCGGCGCATCGTCTCCACCAGCTGCTCGAACGCCTCCGGAAGGCGGCGCTCCATCTCCTCGATCGGCTCCGGAGTCCTGATCCCGGCGACGACGTCCTCTCCCTGCGCGTTCTCGAGATACTCGCCGTACAGGCCCGGCTCGCCCGTGGCGGGATCGCGCGTGAAAGCGACGCCGGTGCCCGATTTCTCGCCCTTGTTGCCGAACACCATCTGCACGACGTTCACCGCCGTGCCGAGGTCGTCCGGGATCCGGTGTGCGCGCCGGTAGACCTGCGCGCGTGGGTTGTCCCAGGACTCGAACACCGCGCGCAACGCGCGGCCCAGCTGCTCGCGTGCGTCCTGCGGGAACGGGTTCCCCGTCTCCTCTTCGTAGACGGACTTGAAGGTGCCGACAAGCTCGCGGAGGTCGTCCGCCGAGAGGTCGACGTCCTGCTGCGCGCTGCGCTTCTCCTTCAGGGACGTCAGCGCGTCCTCGAAGCGGTGCGCATCGATGCCGTCCACGACCTCCCCGTACATCTGGATCAGGCGGCGGTAGGAGTCGTAGGCGAAGCGCGGGTTCCCTGTGGCGGAGGCGAGACCCTCCACGGCCGCGTCGTTCAGCCCGAGGTTGAGGATCGTGTCCATCATCCCGGGCATCGAGACCGCGGCGCCCGATCGCACCGAGACGAGCAGCGGGTCGTGGGCGTCGCCGAAGCGCTTGCCCGTCCGCTCCTCGAGCGCGGCCATGTGCTCGTCGACCTCGTCCTCGAGACCTTCGGGAAGGCGCCTTCCATTCTGGGAGTACTTCCGGCAGGCGTCGGTCGTGATCGTGAAGCCGGCCGGAACGGGGATGCCGAGCGCGGTCATCTCGGCGAGCCCGATCCCCTTGCCGCCGAGCAGCTCGCGGCCGAGCCCCTCCGACTCGTGGAAGTCGTACACGTAGCGCCCATTTGCGGCCATGTGCGGGGAATCTTTCCACGTCGGAGGCCGATACACTCGGCCAGTGAGGTTCGCGCTGGTCGCGGGAGTCGCGGCGATCGTCGCCGGCGTGAACTCGGGCTCGACCGCGTCTACGGCCGCTCAGGGCCGGATCGCCTTCGCGCTCGACCGGAACGGCACGAGCCGCCTGTACACCGTGAAGCCGAGCGGCAAGGGAGTGCGGCAGCTGACGCGCCCGGTCCTGCGCCAGCAGCTCGGCGGCGACTCAGGCCCCGTCTGGTCTCCCGACGGCAAGCGGGTCGTGTTCGAGCGCGACCTGCCCTACTGGGGCGAGGACCGCTTCTCGCTCTATGCGGTGCCGACCCCGGGCGGCCGCGGCCGTGCGCTGACGAAGGGGCCGTTCGACGTCATGCCCACGTGGTCGCCGGACGGGACGCGTCTTGCGTTCGTGCGGCTGATCGCGACGGATCCGGAGCCGGTTGCGCTGCTCTACACCGTCGACCGGCGCGGACGGCGGGCAGCGCCGCTCACCTCTGGGCAGCTCGATCTCACCCCTGCCTGGTCGCCGAAGGGCGATCAAATCGCGTTCGCGCGGCTTCCGGGCGGCGAGGCGGCGAGGATCGACGAGGCGAGGCTCCAGCTCGCAAACGCCGATGGGTCCAATGTCCGGCCGCTTGGCGGGATCGCCGGGATCTCGCCTGCCTGGTCGCCTGATGGGACCCGGCTCGCGTTCGTCTCGTTCGCCGACCACAACGGTGCGACCTGCGGCGGCGCCGAGTGCGTTCCGAATGGCGAGATCTACGTCGTGAACGCCGACGGCTCGCAGCTGCGGCGGCTGACGTCGAGCAAGGCAGACGACCAGCATCCAACGTGGTCGCCGGACGCGCGCCGCATCGCCTTCGCCAGCGGCTTCGAGCTCAAGCGCGACGGCCACCCGCCGTGGCTCGTACAGGTAGCGGCTACCGGAGGAGCGGTAACGCGGATCGGAAGGTTCTGGGGTGTCCGCGACCCCGCGTGGAGTCCCGGTAACGTGCGCTAGTCGTGAGGCTCGAAGGAATTCACCACATCACCTGCATCACCGCCGACGCGCCCCGGAACGTCGATTTCTACACCCGTGTCCTGGGGCTGCGAATGGTCAAGAAGACCGTCAACCAGGACGACCCGACCGTTTACCACCTCTTCTATGCCGACGACGTCGGCAGCCCGGGATCCGACATCACGTTCTTCGAGTATCCCGGCGTCCCGCGCGGCCGCGCCGGCGCGGGCATGGTCCACCGGATCGTCTGGCGCCTCGCCTCCGCGGACGCGCTCGGTTTCTGGGAGGAGCGTCTCGCGGCCGCGGGCGTGGAGGTCCGAAGCGAGAACTCGAGCCTCGTCTTCTCCGATCCGGAAGGGCTTGGCCTCGAGCTTCGCGTCGTCGAGACGGAGGACGAACCGCTCGTCGCAGACCATCCGGACATTCCGCGCGAGCTCGCACTGCAGGGCTTCGACGGGGTTCGGGCGTGCAACGGAGCTCCCGATGCGAGCGCATCCTTCCTCGAAGAAACGCTTGGCTTCCAGCGTCACGACGAGCGCGAGTGGGAATCGCGCGGCGAGAAACGGGGCTCCTGGTACGCGTACGACGAGCCTCCGCCGGAGAACGGCCTCCAGGGGGCGGGCACAGTGCACCACGTCGCCTGGGCCTCGCCGCCGGACGAGCACGAGGCATGGCGCGAGCGCGTCCGGTCCGGCGGCGCAAACCCGACGCCCGTGATCGACCGGTTCTACTTCAAGTCGATCTACTTCCGTGAGCCGAGCGGCGTGCTGTTCGAGATCGCGACCATCGGGCCTGGCTTCACCGCCGACGAGCCGCTGGAGCACCTGGGCGAGCGGCTGTCGCTGCCGCCTGCGTTCGAGCACCTCCGCGAGCGGCTCGAGCCCGTCTTGACGCCGCTGCCGGAGACGCGCCCCGTCAGGTTCTGATCGGCGGCACGTAGCCGGGCCGGCGCCGCGCCCGGAAATCCGCAAGCCAGGCGAGTGCCCGCAATCCGATCCAGACCGGCGTCAGCAAGACATAGAAGACGACGACGGCGGCTCCGAGGACCGCCCACCAGGCAGCCCAGCGCCAGAGCGGCACGCGCGGCTTCATGCCGGCTGGACCGTCGCCTCGGCCTGCCGCCGCTCGATCAACCGGATCACGCGTGCAGCCGTCTCTTCGATCGAGAGCTCCGAGATCTCGATCACCGGGCAGCCCAGCCGCCGGTGCACCGCGGCCGCCTGGTCGAGCTCCTCGTAGATCGACACGAGCTCGGTGTAGTCGCGGTGGGTGCCGCCCATGCGGCGCGTGCGCTCGCGCCTGATCTCCTGTAGCCGGTCGGCCTCGATCGTCAGGCCCACGATCTTCGCCGGGTCGATCTCCCAAAGGTCCGACGGCGGCTCGATCCCCTTGACGATCGGAACGTTCGCGGTCTTGTAGCCCAGGTACCCGAGGTACATGGAGAGCGGCGTCTTCGAGGTTCGGGAGACGCCGACGAGCACGATGTCGGCCTCGTGCAGGCCGGTTCCCAGGCCGTCGTCGTAACGCACCGCGAACTCGATCGCGGCCATTCGCTTGAAATACGTCGAATCGAGCGGCGGCCGCGCGCCGGGAGTCATCCGAGCCGCCATCCCGGAAACCTTGGCCACGGCTTCGATCGGGTGGCCGAGCAGATCGCAGTAGTGGAGACGTGCGCGGCGGCAGAGAGCCCGCATCTGCTCGCGCAGCTCGGGCTCGACGATCGTGTAGATGATCACCGCCGGGCGCCCGCGCGCCCGCTCGATCACGAGCCGGAGGTCGTCGACCGTCTCCACCTTCGGATGGCGGATCTCCTCGAACTCCTGGTCCGGAAATTGCGCCTCGAGCGCGTGGGTGAGCCGCGTCGCCGTCTCTCCCGTCGAATCGGAGACCACGTGGAGCTCGACCGGCGACTTCGTCACGGCCGGAAGCCTAGCCCCGCGGCTTTTTACCGCGGGATCTGCGAGAAATCGCCGAGCGCGCCGAGGGTGTCGCGCACGTCGAGGAGGAGCCGTAGCCGGTTCGCTCGGACCGCCGTGTCGTCGGCCATCACGAGCACCTCGTCGAAGAAGCGGTCGACGTACGGCGCCAGCTGCGATGCGGATTGGAGTGCGGAGCGCACGTCACCGTCGACGTTGATCGAAAGACCCGAAAGCGCCTCGGCGAGCGCCTTCTCCGCATCCTCGACGAGCAGCGCGCGGTCGAGCGACGGAGCTGCCTCCCGCTCCGCCTTGCCTGCCAGTCGGTGCGCCCGGTCGTACGCCGTGTAGACGCCGTCGAACTCGGCCGACTCGCGTTCGCCGTAGAGTGCTTGTGCGACCGCCGCGACGCCGCCGAGGTCGGGGACGGCCGACGCCCGGGCAGCGCGCACGTATTCGACCGGGACTTCGAGCAGCGACTCGAGGCGCTCCTCGACGAAGTCGCGCACCTCGTCGTCGAGCTGCGTGCGGTCGATCGTGAGCCCGCCTTCGATCGCCAGGCGGTCCAGTCCGATCGCGGCGCGGCGAAGCCCGTACGGGTCCCGAGATCCGGACGGACGGTGGCCGAGGGAGAACGAGACCGTGAGGGTGTCGATCTTGTCCGCCGCGGCGAGCACCTTGCCGGCGTCCGTCTCGGGTAGGGGCGCGTCTGCGGCGTCCGGCAGGTACTGCTCCTCGATCGCCTTGGCCACTCCCTCCGGATAGCCGGCGAGCCGTGCGTACTCGCCGCCGATGTACCCCTCGAGGTCGGGGAACTCGCGCACGAGCTCCGAGGCCTGGTCGGCCTTGGCGAGCCGGGCCGCCTCCTGCGAGGCCTCTCCCCCGCCGAGCGCGACGACGAGCTTGCTCAGACGCTCCGCCTTGTCCGCGAACGTGCCCGCTCCGGCGAAGTACGTGATCGCCGACAGCTCCTTGGCCAGCGTGTCGATCCCGCGCTGGACGTCTCGCTCGAAGGTGAAGGTCGCGTCGTCCAGGCGACCCTCAAGCACCTGCTCGTTCCCACGGCGAACGGTGTCGGGGTCGCCGCCGTTGGCGACGAAGGCAAAACGGTTGCCGCCGAGCGGGAAGTAGCGCTGGTGCGACTGCATCGCCGTCACGACGACGCGCTCCGGAAGCTGGAGGAACCGCTCGTCGAAGGTGCCCTCGAGGACGACCGGGCTCTCGACGAGATACACGACCTCGTCGAGCTTCGCCCCCGGATCGCTCCAACCACCGATCGCGTCGAGCCCCTCGACGATCAGGCGCCGCCGCTCGGCCGCGTCCGGCTCGACGCCTGCGGCGCGAAGCGTCTCGGCGTACTCGGTCGCTAACTTGATCCTGATCGCCTTGCCGGTGAACCGGTGCCCGAACGACGTCGTGCCGAGCAACGTCTTCGCGTCGAGCTTCGCAAGCGTCCAGCGAACCGGCCGCGCAAAGCGGATGCCCGAGTCGTCCCAGCGCATCGACTTTGTGAACGCGAAGCCGCGGACGAGCGCATCGACCCGCTCGGGGACGACGTCGCCCAGCGGCTTCCCGGGCCGGACGACGCCGAGAAATCCGTCCCGAACCTCGAGCTCGTCCGGCGAGACGCTCTGCTTTTTCGCAAAACCCGCAGCCGCCTTCTCGCGCATTGCCTCCGGGGGGCCCTTGACCCACTCGTCCGGGGTTCGCTCCGGCAGGTCGTCGATCAGCGCCGCGAGCCGCCGGGGCGTCACGAAGATTTCGCCGGGCCGCTTGCCGAAGTGCAGCTCTGCGAGCTCGGGCAGCTGGGCCTCGGCCTCCCGACACGCGCCCGCCGGCAGTTCCTCACACCCGATCTCAAGCAGCAGCGACGGCATCCTGCTCCTGCTCCACGTACTGCTGCGCCACCTCGCGGGCGAGGTTTCGCACACGCCCGATGTACTTCGCCCGCTCGGTGGCCGAGATCGCGCCCCGTGCATCCAGCAGGTTGAACGTGTGCGATGCCTTGAGGACCTGGTCGTAGGCGGGCAGAGGCAGCCCGCGCTCGAGCAGGGCGCGGCACTCCGTCTCGTGCTCCTCGAAACGCTTCATCAGGATCTCGACCGGGGCTTCCTCGAAGTTGTACTTCGACCACTGCCGCTCGCTCTCGCGGTAGACCTCACCCCACGTCACCCCGGGGGCCCATTCGAGCTCGAACGCGCTCGACTTGCCCTGTAGGAACATCGCGAGCCGCTCCAACCCATAGGTCATCTCGGCGGGGACGAGTTCCACGTCGAGCCCGCCGAGCTGCTGGAAGTACGTCCATTGCGTGATCTCCATGCCGTCGCACCACACTTCCCACCCGAGCCCCCAGGCGCCGAGCGTCGGCTGTTCCCAGTCGTCCTCGACAAGCCGGATGTCGTGCTTCTTCGTATCGATCCCGAGGGCGTCGAGCGAGGCGAAGTAGACGTCGAGTACGTCGGGCGGCGTTGGCTTCAGGATCACTTGGTACTGGAAATAGTGCTGGAACCGGTACGGGTTTTCACCGTAGCGGCCGTCCGACGGCCGCACGACGGGCTCCACGTACCCCGCCTTCCACGGGCGAGGTCCGAGGCAGCGCAGAAAGGTCGCGGGGTTCATCGTGCCCGCGGCAACTTCCGTGTGGTACGGCTGCATGAGGACGCAGCCGTGCTCGGCCCAGTAGCGCTCGAGCGCCGCGATCATCTCCTGGTAGTTCACGCGCCTATCTTCGCGGTCGCTCCATCAGTCTCTTGCTTGGCCCGAAACCGAATCGCTCGTACAGCGAGTGCGCGTCGTCGGTGTGGAGGAGCCAGCGATAGTCGGCGTACGGGCCGTTCTCGATCGCCTCACGGACGAGCTCCACGCCGAGGCCTTTGCCTCTGAAGTCGGGGAGGACGTAGACGTCGCAGAGATACGCGATCGGCATACCCTGAAGGAGCGCGACACGGGCGAAGCCGATCTGCGCGGGGTCGTGATAGAGGCCGACGACGCGGGCGGCGCTGCGGTTCATCTGCTCTTGCGTCTTCCGCGACCGCCCTATCGCCCAGTAGGCCTCCTCCGAGAGGAAACGGTGGACCGCGTCGAGATCGATGCGCGTCGGATCGTCGTCGAGCTCGAACCCGCCGTCGAGCTCGCGCCTCATGTCGCCGAAAGCGTCTTCAGCCGGAAGCCCCCGTGAAACTCGTACGAGGACGTCACCACCGAGAGCGCATCGCGTGCGGCACGCTCACCGAGCCCGGCCGCAGTCGCCTCCGCAAGCGGCCGTCGCAGCAGCTCCTCGATTCCCTGCAGGCCCGCGGGCGAGAGCCGCAAGGCGCCGTTCGCACATCCTTGGCAGACGGCGCCGCCCGCCTTTGCCGAATAGCCCACCAGCTGCTCCTGAGCACCGCACTCGGCGCAGGAAGTCAAATGCGGGAGGTAGCCCGCGACCCAAAGCAGCTTCAACTGGAACGAGAGCACGAGCGGGTCGAGAGCCGGCCTCGCCGGCGCACGGCTCGAAACACCGTCGAGCAGGTCGAGAAACTTCGTCAGCGCCTCGAACGCCCGCGGGTTGCCCTCCTGCTCGCTGAACAGCCGCAGCATCGCCTCTGACCCGATCAGGCCGGCGTTCAGCCGGTAGGAATCCCCCCGGGCGGCGTCGTGGGGATGAATGAGGTCGACACCCGTGACCGTCTGGAGCTCTCCCGAGCCCTGATGGAGAAGGGCCTCGACATGACTCAACGGCTCGAGCCGGCCGCCGAAGCGCGACTTCGTTCGGCGGATGCCTTTCGCGACCGCGCCGACACGGCCACGGTCGAGTGTGTACAGGTGCAGAACGCGGTCGGCCTCGCCGAACCGGATCGAACGTCGCCCGACGGCTTCGGTCTTGTACGTGCGGCCGGCCACTAGTTGCCAAGTCTAGATCGGGCCTAGGCGGGGAATGAGCAGGCGAATGGCGCGCGTCCAGATCTACACGACCGACTGGTGCGGGTACTGCGTCCGGGCCAAGGCCCTGCTCGACGGAAAGGGAGTCGAGTACGAGGAGATCCGCGTCGACGAGGACCCGCACTTCCGCCGCAGGCTGCTCGAGCTGACGGGCAGCTGGACCGTTCCGCAGATCCTGGTCGACGGAGAGCCGATCGGGGGTTATACCGAGCTCTGGCAGCTCGACCGCTCGGGCCGCCTGGACGAGAAGCTCGCGGCCTAGGAGCGCTCGCGCAGTTGACACCCGGGGCAGTACCAGGTGCCGCGGCCTCCGGCGCGCGTCTTCTCGATCGGCGTGCCGCAGCGCCCGCAGGGCTCGCCCTCGCCCCCGTACACGCGAAACTCTTCCTGCATCCGGCCCCGCGCGCCGTCAGGCGTGCGGTAGTTGCTCAACGTCGCCCCCTGGCGGGCAATGCCGGCCCGTAGCGCGCGCCTGATGCCGCGGACGAGGGCCTGAAGCTCGGCGGGCTGGAGCTCGCCCGCCGGCCGGAGCGGATGGATCTGCGCGTACCAGAGCGCCTCGTCGACGTAGATGTTGCCCATGCCCGCGAGCGTCCGCTGGTCGAGCAGCGCGGCCTTGATCGGCGCACGGCGGCCCGCCAGCCGCTCCGCGAGGCGGCGCGCAGTGAACGCGCGCTCGAGGGGTTCGGCCCCGAGTCTCGCTGCGAAGTATGGGTCGATCTGCGCCTCGTCGAGGACGAGCCAAGTTCCGAACCGCCGCACGTCGCGGTATACGACGTCCGATCCGTCGTCTAATCTGACAACAGCCCGCCGGTGCGCGTCGGCCTCGGCGGCGCCGCCGTTCCGCGCGTGACGGAAGTTGCCGGTCATACGGAGGTGAATGAGGAGAACCCGACCGCTCTCGAATCGGACAACCAGATACTTGCCGCGGCGGCCGAGGGCGACGACGCGCTCGCCTTCCATCTCCGACGCGACCGAGCTCGGGTCGAACGGCCGCGTCAGCCTCGGGTCGAGGATCTCGACCTGCTCGAAGGTTCGGCCGACGAGCACCGGCTCGAGGCGGCTTCGGATCGTCTCGACCTCGGGCAGCTCGGGCACGTCCGA